>JBKOZJ010000140.1:0-16506 GCA_046725875.1 Actinomycetota bacterium | reverse complement strand
CACGTCCGGCCGCCCGCGATGCGCCGTTCGACTTCCTCGGCGATCCCCGGGTCGCGGGCCATCATCGCCTGGGCCTCGAGCATGGCCTGAGCGTCACCACCGGCCCGCCGGCCGCGCTTCTCGAGGTCGGCCGCGGTGTCTTCGAGCGCCTCCCGAGCGCGGGCAAGCTCGGCCGTGGCGTCGCCCTCGTGCGGCGAATCCGGCGGCTCCGGCACATCGCCGCTGACCAGAACGGCCGGTCCAACGCCAATCCCTGGGCTGGCTGCGACTCCGTGGATGACGGCCGCGGCGTCGGGGACCGGGTGTTCAGCCATGGACCGCGTCGGGTTCGAGGACGGCCTTCTCGACCGTGGCCAGCGCCTCCTCGGCACCGTCCCCGTCCGCGCGCAGCACGATCTCCTCGCCACCGCGGATGTCGAGGGCAAGGACGGCGAGGATGCTCTTCGCGTTCACGTAGTCCCCGCCGGGCCGGCCGACATTGACGTCGGCCGGTGCCTTCGCCGCAGCTTGTACGAATACCGCTGCGGGCCGCGCATGCAGTCCGACGCCGTCTGGAACCGTCACCTTTATCTCGGTCATCTCCTCGCTCCGTCCGCACGCCGTCGCGTGATCGCGTACAGTCTTCCAGCCCGCTGACTGCTCAGGTCCAGGTAAAGAGCGGGTCTCCCGGGCCGACCGGGCGGTCCGGCGGCCCGGGATCCGCGACCGCGTCGGCGAACGCGTCTAGGGCCACCACCGGGCACAGGGGTGACCGGCCACCGGTCTGAACCCCCGTGGGGTTCCAGCGAACGACGGGCCCGCCGGCCTCCACCGCGTCGCCCTCGCTGGTCAGCAGCTCGAACCCCTCGCCCTTGAGCTGGACGGTGTCGATCCCGAGGTGGACCAGCACGCCGCGGCCGTCGGTGGCGACGACCACGAACGCGTGCGGGTGCAGTTTGACGAGCTTCCCGGCCACGGGAGAGACGGCGGTACCTGACCCCGGGACCGGGTCCACCGCCACACCCGGGCCGACCTTGGAGCCAGCGAACACCGGGTCGGGTACGTCGGACAGTGCGACGACTCGGCCGCTGACCGGGCTGCCGACTACCAGCGGCGCAGCCGACACGCGGCCACGGCCCGCCGCGCCCGATGTCAAAGCAGATCCTCGATGTCACTCGCGATCGTGTCGGCCTCAGGCCCGACGATCACTTGAACCCCGCCGCCCATCCGTACGACACCCATGGCGCCGGCGGCCTTCAGCTTCGCCTCGTCGACCCGCGAGGTGTCGTCCACCTCGGCACGAAGACGGGTGATACAGGGCTCGATCTCTATGATGTTCTCCACGCCGCCGAGACCAGCAATGATCATTTCGGCCTTGCTCGGCATTGACATCCTCCCGAACAGCTCAGCGCCCCGACCCCACAACGGATTGCGACTAAGGGAATCTTGGCGTCCGAAGACTGCGCAGTCGAGTCCCAGGTTCACCGGTAGCACCGCCGCGTGACACTGGCTTTCAAGCTGAGCCACCGGCAAGCGGCCTCGGATTACGGGCCAAGGGTCTTGACGTGTCTTTGGCGCTTCTGGTCTAGTCCGGCCTAGACCAGGAGGTAGTCCACTCGGGGACCGCGAACCCGGTTGCGGCCGGGCGCCGAGGTGACGAATGGGCGCGATACCGAGCAGGTGGCGGATCGATCCGCGCAGCCCGGTGCACACGTACCTCCAATTACGCGACATCCTGCTCGGCATTCCGATCGGCAGCGCCGTGCTCCTGCTCGGCCGCCGGTCGTTCAGTGGCGGCGTACCGATCGAGTACGTCATCTCCACCTATCGGGCGGCCGGTACTAGGTGAGGATCGCCCTGACGTTCCCCCACACCCTTCCGGAACCGGAGGAGATATGAGCTCCACCTCAGCAACCTCGGCGACGTACGCGGGTGGAGGCGGCGGTGTTCTCGGCACGCTCTCCCGCATCGGCCGTAGCTTGATGCTGCCGATCGCAGTACTGCCGGCCGCGGCGTTGCTGCTGCGCTTCGGACAGGCCGACCTACTCGGCGAGGACGGGCTGAACTGGACCGATGTCGCCGGGCTCAACATCGCTGCCCTGCTCGCCAGTGCGGGCACAGCCATTTTCGACAACCTTCCCCTTCTGTTTGCCGTCGGCATCGCAGTTGGGTTTGCGCGGCGATCGGACGGATCGACAGCGCTCGCCGCGGTCGTCGGCTGGCTGGTCTTCAACAACGTCTTCAACGAGATGGTGGCCGACAACCCCATCCGGACCAATCCGGACGGCACGGTAGAGCTACCGTCGATGGGGGTGCTATCCGGCATCTTGCTCGGTATCGTGACCGCCCTCCTGTTCCAGCGGTTCTACCGGGTCAAGCTGCCGCCTTACCTCGCGTTCTTCGGCGGACGCCGGTTCGTGCCGATCGTCACCGCCTTCACGGCCCTAATCCTCGGCATCATCGCCGGCGCGATCTGGCCGACAGTAGGTGGGTGGATCAACGACTTCGGCGAGTGGCTCGTCGACCAGGGCGGCGCGGGGGCCGGCATCTACGGCACCGTAAACCGGCTCCTCATCCCGTTCGGCCTGCACCACATCATCAACTCGCTGATGTGGTTCGTGTTCGGCGAATACACCCCGCCCGGCGGCGAGCCGGTCTTCGGCGACCTGAACCGATACTTCGCCGGCGACCCGAACTCCGGGCTCTTCATGGCCGGCTTCTTCCCGGTCATGATGTTCGGCCTGCCGGCGGCCGCGCTAGCCATCGCCCACTGCGCGCGTCCCGAGCGGCGCAAGGTCGTGGGCGGCATCATGCTGGCCGCCGCCTTCACCTCGTTCCTGACTGGCGTGACCGAGCCGATCGAGTTCGCGTTCATCTTCGTCGCGCCGCTCCTCTTCGGCATCCACGCGGTGCTGACGGGCATCTCGATGTGGCTGGCCGACCTGCTCGACATTCACATCGGGTTCGGCTTCTCGGCCAGCTTCATCGACTTCATGCTCAACGTCGGCAAGGACAACACCCAGAATCCGTGGCTGATCTGGATGATCGGCGCCATCTACGCCGTCATCTACTACTTCGTGTTCCGCTGGGCAATCATCAAGTTCGACATCCCAACGCCGGGGCGCGAACGCGAGGAGGAAGCTTACGCCGCAGGCATGGCGGTGCCCGGGTCCGAGCCGGTCCCGGCGACAACGGCCGAGCGGCCGGCCGACGAGTCGCCACCCTCGTCGCAAACCACCTAAATACCTCTCCTCCCGCTGAGCGATCGGCTGGAGGCGCCCGTTCGGCCCTCGTACCGCTCCTAATCCTGTGTCTCGTCGTCGCCACGGCCGAATGGATGGGTGGTGATGTGGTCGCGTGTCTCGGCGTACATGCGCTGGATGAACTCCTCGAGCGCGCTGCGCTCCACCCGCCATTGGCCCCGACCGCCGAGCTTGATCGCCGGAAGCTCACCAGATCGGACCAGCGCGTAGACCTGCGACGGCGAAGTGTTGAGCACCTCGGCAACGTCGGCAAGGGTCAAGAACCGCGGCTCCGCCACTCCACAAGCTTGCCATCGCTTGCTTTTGTTAGCCTCTGTTATCCACAGGTTGACCCGATGTGTTGATTCGGGCTGCACCGACCCGTGCCCTCCCGGCATGATCACGCCATGTCCGGATTAGCCTCCCCGCAGGCGGTGCGGCTGCGTAGCCCCCGCTGGCTGGACGTCCGCCTGCTCGGCGGCCTGGCGCTCGTCCTCGGTTCGGTCGCGATCGGCACCCGTGTTGTCGCCGCCGCAGACGACACGCAGACCGTGTGGGCGGTTACCCAAGACCTCGCAGCGGGAACTCGGCTCACCGCCGACCAGCTACGCCGGGTCGACGTACGGCTGACCGGGAGCACTCCGCCGCTCTATCTCGACGGTCGCGATGCTCATCCGGCCGGCTACCTGCTCAGCCGACCGGTGAGCGCGGGAGAGCTGCTTCCCGCTAGCGCCGTCGTCCCGCCGAGCGCGGCAATCGATAACCGGCGTTTCGTGACGGTGCCGATCGCCCGTCATCACTTCCCGGACGATCTACGGGTCGGCGAAGTGGTCGACCTCTACGTGACAACGAAGGCAGCCGCTGGCGGAGCCAACCCAAGGTCCGTGCTCGTCGCGGGTGGGCTGACGGTGTCCGCGGTCAACCGGAACAGCAGCAGCGGCTTCGGCGGCGGTGGCACGAACGAGGTCGGCGTCGAACTGTCGGTCGCGGAGCAAGATGCGCGCAAGGTCGTCGCAGCCGCCCAAGCGGGCCCGATCGATCTCGTTCGGATCCCGTCGGATGGCCGAGGATGACCACGGCGGATGTTGGCGGTCGCGGGCCGCTATCGGGACGGCCTTCCGTACTTGTGGCCGCTACGGGAGCAGCTTGGGAGTCGGATTTCGTGGCCGCGCTCGGCGCCGACCCGGTGGGGCCGAGCGTCCTGCGCCGCTGTGTCGATGTTGCCGACCTGGTCGCGACGGGAACGACGACCGTCGTAACGGCGGCACTCGTGTGGCCGGGGCTGCGGCGGCTCGACCGCGCGGCCCTGCATCGACTGGCCGGGAGCGGGGTACCGGTCGTCGCGATCGTCACTGCCGGGTCGATCTCTGAAGGGGAGACCGCGCGATCGCTCGGCATCCCCGTCGTGGTCGGCTCGGATGTGCCCACGGACGCACTCCTCACCGCGATCGCGAAGGCCGCCGGGGCACTCGACTCGCCTGCCGTGCCCGGACCACGGCAGCACTCTCTTACTGCCGGCTCGGATCCGTCCGCGAAGTCCGCGGAGACGGCCCGCGGCCGGTTGCTCGCCGTCTGGGGACCGACCGGAGCACCGGGTCGGACAACCGTTGCCATCGGGATCGCCAGTGAGCTGGCCCGGCTGGGCGTCGAGACGCTCCTTGCCGATGCCGACGTCTACGGCGGCACCATCGCACCGGCGCTTGGTCTGCTCGACGAGGCTCCGGGACTGATGGCGGCCGCCCGGCTCGCCGGCAACGGCCGGCTGACGACAGCACAGCTCGCCATGGCGGCCCGAACCGTGGAGCCCCGGCTGCGAGTACTTACGGGCATCGGCCGCGCTGGCCGATGGCCGGAGCTCCGGGTGCCCACGGTCGCGGAGGTCTGGGACGGCTGCCGCAGCCTAGCCACCATAACGGTGGTCGACACCGGCTTCTGCATCGAGCAGGACGAGGAGATCGTGTTCGATACCGCGGCACCGCGCCGCAACGGCGTGACGGTGATGACCCTCGAGTCCGCCGACGTCGTGGTGGTCGTCGGCAGGGCCGACCCGCTCGGCATCATTCGGCTGGTGCACGCCCTGGACGAGTTGCGCGAGGCCTTGCCCGCCGTCACGATCCGAGTCGTCCTGAACGGCCTGCCCAAGTCGTCGCTGGCCGATCGACGGGCGGCGCGGGAGGTCCGCGACGTCGTATACGAGCACACCGGAATCGCCCCGTTCGCCACGATTCCGTACGACCGAGAGGCTTGCGCGGCGGCGGTCGCCGCGGGGAAGACCCTCGCCGAGGCCGCACCGTCCTGCCCCGCGCGGACCGCCATGCGCGAGCTGGCGGCACAACTAGCAGATGTGCGGATGGCCGCTCACGGACGGCGCCGGCCAGGAGGGCGACGATTTAGTCGCCACTGGCGAGGGGCGAAACGGGTGTCGATCCGGCAGGGCCGCAGCGAGTCCGCGTAGCGGCGCTACGTCGGGTTCAACCGCAGCGGCGCACCGTAGACACGGCTGCGAACGGGATGACCCAAACGCCGCGGACGTCAGTATCCCGCCGTGGTACGTCTGCTTCATGCTCGGCGAAATCCACGTGGTCAGCGCCGACCCGGTCGACGGTGCCGGTCATCTGCCGTCCATCCGAAAGAGCGACGGCCACGGCCGCTCGGTCCCGTGCGATTCCACGCAGGACATGAGCGAGGCCAAGCCGCGCCGAGACGCCTGCGGCTAGCGGATCGTCGGCGCGGCGAGACACCTCGCCGCCCAGGTTACTGACCATGGTCAGGTTCACCACGACTTCAATACCAGCCTCATCAGTGAGAAGCAGCCAGTCCGTGCCAACCCGGTCCAGACGTCCGGTGACCGGCGCGGGCAGCCCGCGGATCTTGGCAGAGACAGTCCGTCCGACCGTTGCCCGCAGCCGGTCGACCAGCCGGATACGGGACAGCTCGACCCGGGTACGTTCCGCGATCTCGGCCTCGAGCTCGGCGATGCCCAGCTCGTGGAACTGCGCTTCGAGATCGGCGAAGAGCTCGTCCCAGCGCACGGCCTGACGCTACTCGGTTCGAGCGCCCTCAACTCGGCATCTCACGTCAGTGCCGCTCCTGCTCTCGATGTGTCCACAGCGGCGGCACCACCTCCAGCTTCGGATATTGGACGCACTCCACAGTCTTGACGAGTCAGCCGGAGGCTAGTAAAAGGAAACGTAAGCAAACAGCAGTAACTGCAAGGAGAGACCGCAGCATGGAACGACTGACGCTCCTGGTCCGCGCGGCGGGCGCTGCCATTGCGGCGATCGGGGGGCTCGCCGTTGGAATTGGCGGGCTGAACTGGGCAACTCTGGGTGTGCTCGCAGAAGTACGGGAGGCGCCGAGCTTCGATGCCCTCGTTGGCCTCGCGGCCGCATGCGGCGCCTGGATCGCGCTGCTGTGGCTCGTCGCTGGCTTCGTTGTCGCGGCGTTGGCCGCATTGCCCAGCGCCGCCGGAACCGGTTTGGACCGGCTGTCCGCGCACATTGTGCCAGTGAGCGTTCGGCGCGCCGCCCGCTTCCTCGTCGGCGCGTGCATCGTGAGCTGCGGGGTGGCGGGCACCGCCATGCCGGCCTCAGCCGATACGGGGTCGCCGGTTGCTCCGGCCACTACCCCCGCCACCGGTCCGCTGCCCGATCTCGACCGCCCGGTGTCCGCCGGGTCCCCGGCCAGCCCCACGGCAGCAGTCCCCACCTCCCCGCGCGGTCCCTCCACGGGGTCGTCCCCCGGAGTGCCGGGCGAGCCCGGTGGTCCCGGCCTCCCCGACACGTCCACGTCGTCTGGACAGGGCCGGTCCGCGGTCATGGTGGTCCGAGGGGACACGTTGTGGGACATCGCCGCTGCCCGGCTGGGCACGAACGCAACGAACCCGGAGATCGCCGCTGAGTGGCCGCGCTGGTATGCCAAGAACCGGGAGCTGATCGGCAGCAACCCGGACCTCATCTTTCCCGGGCAGCGCCTGCTGCCGCCCGACGCATGACCCTGCTAATCGCTCGCGGGCCTGCCACCGCTCGACGAAGCCGGCAGCACAGCGGGCTCGACCTTGGAGGACCTGCCAAATGCTCGCTGCTCAGGTGAGCCGGCCGCGCCTGCTGCCACTCCGGCCGGCGGAGCCACCATTCGATGACCACGGCTGGGACACCCAGCGTGACCCCGTCCACACCCAGCCGCCGCTACCGCTCGCCTTCCCGGCCCGGAGCGTGCGCCCGGTAAATCTGTATTCGCCGCTCCGATACCTCGGCAACCGGACCGAGCCCGAAACCGATCTCGACCTGGCACCAGCGTGGCGAGCCACACCACGGGACGAGCTCTGCGATCCCGTTCCGTGGGCGCGGCAGCTTGCGCGCGGAGTCGCCGAGGTACTTGTGGGGGCCAGACCGCCAAGGCAACTGGCGGCATGGCTGACCGAGCCGGCCAATACCGATCTTCGGCGGGCCGCCTGGCGACGCCGCCTGCATGACCGGCGATCCAGCAGCCGGTCGAACCGCAGCAGCGCCATGACCAGAGAACGGGGCACCCGGATCCTCGTCCGCTCGGTTCACGTCACCGAGCCCGCCGATAGTGTCGCCGAGATCAGCGCCCACCTCTGGATCAACGGGCGGGGTACAGCGGTGGCACTGCGGGCGGAGGGTCGGGGCGGTCGATGGGTTTGTACCGCCGTCGACATGGGCTGACCACCTCTATAGGTGGCACCAGCTGCCGCCTTAGGACCAGGGTCCGCCGCGCCCGCTACTTTGCCGGAGCCCCGTGGCAGCGCTTGAACTTGCGCCCGGAGCCACACGGACACGGCGCATTCTTCGCGACCTGGCCCCACTCGGGGTGATCGGCCGCCACGCTCGCCTCGACGACCGTCCCGGACCGTTGCTGTGTCGATTCCCCGCCCGTCGCGGAGCCGCCGGCGCCGTCGACGGTCGGGGCTGTGTACTCGAGGCGGGCCGGCCGGCGCGGCTGGGTGAGACCCTTCACCGCGAGACTCGGCGCCCGCGCGGCGGTCCCCGCACCAACGAGGGCACTACGGGCAAGCGCCGACGAAGCCTCCGGAGGGCGGGTCGCCCCGGCTTCGGCAGCCTGGCCGTCGCCCCCGCCCGTGGCGCCCTCGGCTTCGGCCGCCGCCGGCTCAGCAGCCGCGGCGAGCTGGGGCTGCTCGACTTGGACCTCGAGGTGGAAGAGGTAACCGACCGACTCCTCCTTGATGGCGTCCATCATCACGGAGAAGAGGTCGAAGCCTTCCCGCTGGTACTCAACGAGCGGGTCGCGTTGCGCATACGCCCGCAGGCCGATGCCCTCCTTGAGGTAGTCCATCTCGTAGAGGTGCTCGCGCCACTTCCGGTCGAGCACGGAGAGCACAACCCGGCGCTCCAGCTCGCGCATGGCCGCAGAGCCGAGATCGGCCTCGCGGCGCACATACTGCTCGTGAGCGTCCGCCTTGATCTCCTCGATGAGGAATTCGGGGGTTAGCCCCTCTCGACTGCCGCCGGATGCCTCGACGATGTCGTCGGCGGTGAGAGTCACGGGATAGAGCTGCTTCAGCGCGGTCCACAACCGGTCGAGGTCCCACTCCTCGGGGAACCCCGTCGAGGTCTCCTCCCGGACATACGCCTCTACCGTGTCGTCGATGAAGTGGCCGATCTGCTCGTGCAGATCCTCGCCGTGGAGCACCCGCCGGCGCTCCTCGTAGATGACCTGGCGCTGCCTGTTGAGGACCTCGTCGTATTTCAGGACGTTCTTTCGAATCTCGAAGTGCTGCTGCTCGAGCTGGCCCTGCGCCGACCGGATCGCATTGGTCACCATCCTGGACTCGATGGGCAGGTCTTCGGGCACATTGGCCATGGTGAGAACCCGCTCGACCAGCGCGGCCTTGAACAGCCGCATCAGGTCGTCGCCGAGGGAGAGGTAGAACCGCGACTCACCCGGGTCGCCCTGTCGGCCCGACCGGCCGCGAAGCTGGTTGTCGATCCGGCGGGACTCGTGCCGCTCGGTGCCGAGGACATAGAGCCCACCGACCCCGACGACCTCCTCGTGCTCGGCCTTGACCTGCTCCTGCAGCTTCGCGAGTGTCTCCGGCCACGCCTGCTCGTACTCCTCCGGCGTCTCGACCGGGTCGAGCTCGCGGCGCTTCAGCTCTTGCATCGCCATGAACTCGGGGTTGCCGCCGAGCATGATGTCGGTGCCGCGGCCGGCCATGTTCGTCGCGACCGTGACAGCGCCGCTCCGGCCGGCCTCGGCCACGATCGCCGCCTCCCGCTCATGGTGCTTCGCGTTGAGGACCTCGTGCCGGATCCCCCGCTTTTTGAGCAGGTCGGACAGATACTCGGACTTCTCTACGCTGGTCGTTCCGACAAGTACCGGTTGGCCCTTATCGTTCCGTTCGACGATGTCCTCGACGACTGCGAGGAACTTTCCCGGCTCGGTCTTGTAGACGAGGTCCGACTGGTCGAGCCTGATCATCGGCATGTTCGTCGGGATCGGCACGACGCCAAGCTTGTAGATCTTGTCGAACTCGGCCGCCTCCGTCATCGCCGTGCCCGTCATGCCGGCGAGCTTCTCGTACATCCGGAAGTAGTTCTGCAACGTGATCGTGGCGAGCGTCTGGTTCTCGTCCTTGATCTGCACGCCCTCCTTGGCCTCGATGGCCTGGTGCATGCCCTCGTTGTAGCGGCGTCCGTGCAAGATGCGGCCGGTGTGCTCGTCGACGATCAACACCTCGCCGTTGAGGATGACGTAATCCTTGTCCCTCTTGTAGAGCTCCTTCGCCTTGATCGCGTTGTTCAGATAGCCGACGAGCGGGGTGTTGACGGACTCGTACAGGTTCTCGATGCCGAGCCAGTCCTCGACCTTCTCGATGCCTGACTCGAGCACGCCGACGGTGTGCTTCTTCTCCTCGACCTCATAGTCGGCGTCCCGCACAAGGCGCTTGGCCAGGGTCGCGAAGTCGGAATACCACTTGGTGGCCTGGTCGGCCGGCCCGGAGATGATGAGCGGGGTCCGTGCCTCGTCGATCAGAATCGAGTCGACCTCGTCGACGATCGCGTAGTGGTGACCGCGCTGGACGAGCTCCTCGGCGCTCCATGCCATGTTGTCGCGCAGGTAGTCGAAGCCGAACTCGTTGTTGGTGCCGTAGGTGATGTCGCAGGCGTACATCTTCCGCCGCTCGGCGGGCGGCATCTGGGCAAGGATCACGCCGACCGACAAGCCGAGGAAGCGGTGGATGCGGCCCATCCACTCGGAGTCGCGCTCGGCAAGGTAGTCGTTGACGGTGACCTGGTGAAGACCCTGGCCGGTTAGCGCGTTGAGATAGGCCGGCAGGGTGGCGACCAGCGTCTTGCCCTCACCGGTCTTCATCTCGGCGATGTTGCCCAGGTGCAGGGCGCCCCCGCCCATGAGCTGTACATCGAAGTGGCGCTGACCGAGCGTGCGCTTGGCCGCCTCGCGTACCGTTGCGAACGCCTCGGGGAGGATCTCGTCGAGGGTGCGGGCACCGTCCGCGAGCTCCTTCTTGTACTGCTCGGTCAGCCCACGCAACTCACCGTCGGACATGGCGACGAAGTCTTCTTCGATCGCGTTGACCTGATCGGCGATGTTGTGCAGCTTGCGCAGGATCCGGCCCTCGCCGGCGCGCAGGATCTTGTCGAGGAGAACAGGCACTCTGGTCGGGCTCCTTGCCGGATCTGTCCGCGGTCGCGCTCAGCGTCATCCCGGAGCGCGTATCGGGCGAGCCTCCGGGCTCGCGCCTAGGAAGCGAGTGTTCGTCGTTACGCCATCGTACGTGCTGACCACGGTCGGCTCCCCATCCGAGATCAAGATCTTGTCTGCGGATCTTTATCCCGGAGTCATCTCAGTGAACGCTCCACCCAGCAGCGCGTGTTCCGGATCACTCGGATCGGGCTCCCCGCCGGCGGCAGCAAGCACCTCGGCTGCGTACACCTCGGAGTCGTCGCGCGGCTCGTACCCGAGCTCCCACCCCGGTCGCAGGTCCCACCAGCCGCGGGTGTTCGCCGAGATACCCCACACGACGGCGTAGGCCAGGTTCGGCGCGGTGAGGCAGGCGTGGGTGAGGCGGACCAGGTCGCCCGGACTGAGCCAGATATCAAGCATGCGCGTGCTGCGGGGGCGGTCGAAGCAGGATCCAATCCGAAGGCAGGCGACCCGCATTCCAAAGCGGTCCACGTAGAACCGGCCGAGCGCCTCGCCGAACACCTTCGACACCCCGTAGTACGTGTCGGGCCGGATCGGTGTGTCCACTGGCACCAGCGGCTG
This sequence comes from Actinomycetota bacterium, assembly GCA_046725875.1. Lineage (GTDB taxonomy): Bacteria > Actinomycetota > Actinomycetes > JAKEEW01 > JAKEEW01 > JBKOZJ01. Next base: position 5,014 of record JBKOZJ010000140.1, on the reverse strand, counting down.
GCGTGGCGTGAAGCCGACCGCGTGGTTGCTGCTTGCGTACACGATCCGCGGCACGCCGGCGCGGCGGGCCGCGTCGAAGACATGGTGGGTCCCCCTGATGTTGACCTCGCAGATGTCCGGAAACGGCGCCTCGGTGGGGATCGCCGCGAGGTGAACGACGGCGACCGCGCCCGGCATGGCGGCGGCCATGGCGTCCGGATCGGTGATGTCGGCGACAACGGTCTCTTCCTCCGGACTTGGATCGATGATCTCCATCCGATCGAGCGATCGCAGCCGCCACCCAAGCAGGGGCAGTCCGCGACGCAGGAACGTGCCGACTCCGCCGGCTGCCCCGGTTATGAGGACGGTCCCGCGCGGGCCGCCTGTCGCATCCTCGGTCACGTCAACTCCTGCGCTCACCCGATAGCTCGTGCGCTGACATACGGTGCGGCCGAGGTCATCGACGGCGCTCCACGCGACATGGTCCCGCAGTTCACGTCGGTGACGCGGCAAGACGCGGGTGGCTCAGGGACGGACGGCGAGCCGGGTGGCCGGCCGGCGGTCGGTGCGGGTTGGATGTTGGCCTGTGAACGAAGGTGCTGGTCCGGTCGCACTCCGCCTGCCACCGGAGCCGATCGAGATCGCGGCCGGCCGGCTCCGCCTCCGTGCGTGGGACCGCGCGCTGGCGCCGCTCGTACTCGAGGGCCTTACCGACCCAGAGGTCGCCCGGTGGTCGCCGGTGCCCGGCCCGACGGACCTGGACAGCGCCCGGGAGTGGATCGACAAGCGGAACGCGGATTGGCTGGCGGGGAAGAAGTACTGCCTGGCCGCCCACGAGGCGAGCGGCGGGGAGTTGCTCGGCGACATAACGGTCATGCATATCGACACCTTCACCGCCTCCGCCTGGGTCGGCTACTGGACCGCACCATGGGCGCGCCGGCGCGGGGTCGCATCGAGCGCGCTGATCGCGATCACCCGCTGGGGCTTCGAGGCGGTCGGCTTCCACCGGCTGCAGCTCAGTCACGCGGTCGAGAACACGCCGTCGTGCCGGGTAGCCGAGAAGGCCGGGTACGCCGCCGAGGGCGTCATGCGGTCCTCGTTGCCCGCGGCCGACGGTGGTTGGTGGGACATGGAGCTGCACGCCACCGTCAACCCAGGCCACTGAGTAACCTTGCGGACCCGCTCATGCCGGGGCAACAACAAACGATCATCGGCTCGGTATGTCAGCGCACCCCCGTAGGCTCGCCACATGCCAAGGTCGGTGGGGCCCTCGCCGGGCGGCTCCGAGGACGCGCTGGGGCCAGTGCCCGGCCGCGGGGTCCGCGGGCGCCCGGCTCCGCCGCCCGTCACCTCACTCTCGGCGGACGAGGCACGCAGGTTGGCGCTGCGAGCGCAAGGCTTCCTCGGCGTCCCGGACCGGCGGGCCGGACCCCGTGGCGTGCTGCGGCGGCTTGGCGCCATCCAACTAGACACGATCTCCGTTCTGGCCCGCTCGCACGAGCTTGTCGCCTACGCCCGCCTCGGCGAGGTCGGCCGGGCCGCCGTCGAGGCGGCGTATTGGAGCAACGAGCGCCCGGCGCCAACGTTCGAGTTCTGGGCGCACGCCGCGTGTGTGCTGCCGATCGAAGAGTGGCCGTGGTTCGAATTCCGCCGCCGGCACAATCGCGAGCGCGGGTGGCGTGGCTGGGGCGGGGTGACCGAGCTTCCCGTTGCGACGGTTCAGAAGATCCTTGGCCGGCTGCGAGATGAGGGGCCGCTTAGCGCGACCGACCTTGGCGGAGCCAAACGCGGCGGGCCTTGGTGGGACTGGTCGGATGTGAAGGTCGCGGTCGAGTGGTTGCTCGACACAGGCGAGGTGGTCTGCGTCGAGCGGCGTGGCTGGCGGCGCATATACGACCTCGCCGAGCGGGCCGTGCCGCCCCACCTGGTCGCTCAGCAACCGTCGGACGACGAATGCGTGGCCCGGCTCGTTCGCCTGGCGGGGGAGGCGATGGGTGTCGCCGCACTCGCCGATCTGGCCGACTATTACCGGCTCAAGCTCGACCAAGTCGAGGCGGCGCTCGAGGCGAGCGGGCTCGTCCCGATCGAGGTCGAGGGTTGGGGCAGGAACGGCACCGACCCGCCCAACCAGCGGCGATCAGGCAGCCGGAAGGACGGCGGCGAGTACGGCGAGTCGCGGCGTAATGGTGTTCGGGGACGCCGGCGGCCGGGGCTCGCCTGGGCCGATCCGATGGCCCTCGCCGGGGAACCCCGCGGCCGGCACCGGACGACGCTCCTGTCTCCGTTCGACTCCCTGATTTGGGAACGGCGCCGGACGGCTCGGATCTTCGGTTGGGCGCACGCCATCGAGGCATATAAGCCGGCCCGTCAGCGCGAGCATGGTTATTACGCCATGCCGCTGCTCGCCGGCGGTCGCTTGGTCGGCCGGGTCGATCCAAAGCGCGAAGGGCGCACGCTCGTCGCGCGGCAGCTCTCCCTGGAGACGCCAACGGCCCTCGAGCCGATGGCGCAAGCCCTGCGCGAGGCCGCCGGGTGGGTGGGCTGCGATTCAGTACGGGTAGAGCGGGTTACCCCGGGAGGCGCTGCCCGGGCGCTCCAACAGCTGGTGTCGGACCACCCCTGATCCAACCGGAGAGGACCTACTCCTCGGCCGCGGGGATGTCGAGAATCTTCTCCCGCACGGCATACATCACGGCCTCCATCCTGGAGTGCAACTGCAGCTTCTCCAGGATGTTGCGGATGTGGTTCTTCACGGTGTTCTCGCTGATGAACAGCGTCGAACCGATCTCGCGATTGTTCATTCCGCGAGCCACGAATCTCAGCACCTCGATCTCGCGCCGAGTGAGGCGCGGCGCGGGGATCTGCTGAGTGTCGCCCGACTTCTTGATCATCGACGCGAACTCGGTAAGCAGCTTCGACGCCATCGACGGGCTGATCAGCGACTGCCCACCGGCCACCGCCCGGACCGCCGCGGAGACTTCGTCTATGGAGATCTCCTTCAGCAGGTAGCCGCTGGCACCGGCCTTGACGGCGTCGTAGAGATCGGCCTCGTCGTCACTGATCGTCAGCATGATGATCCGGGTGGTCGGTACGACCTCCTTGATCGCCGCGCATGCCTCGATGCCGCCTCGGCGCGGCATGCGCACGTCGAGCAGGACGATATCGGGCAAAAGCTCCGCCGCCTGCTCAACCGCCTCGGCACCGTCGGCCGCCTCGCCGACGAGAAGGATGTCCGGCTCCTGGGAGAGCACTACCTCCAGGCCGCGCCGGAACAAGACATGGTCGTCGACCACGAGCACCTTGATCGGCTCGGCGGCCTCGCCAGGATGACGAGCCGCGTCGGGCGCCTCGGCCATGTCCGGCAGCCCGCTGGCTTGCTGAACTGGCAAACCAGCGAGTCCGACCGAGGAACGTTCCTTCACCGCCATGGCTCCCGAGCACCGGTTGCGAGCAGATGACCGCGCAGGTGGCTCGCGACCACCCGCCCGGGAAATCATGACACGAACTACGCAGGGATGCGTCACTCGGCAAGGCTGCGCAATCGGGCGGCGGGGTCAGGCGGCGGTGTCCACGGCGAGCCGGATCACCCCGTAGTCGTAGCCGCGGCGGCGGTAGACCACGCTCGGCAGCTTCGCGTCGGAGTCCACGAAGAGGTAGAAGTCGTGCCCGACCAGTTCCATCTCGTACAGGGCCTGGTCGAGTGTCATTGGGCGGGCGCGGTGGAGCTTCTCCCGCACGACCAGCGGCCCGTCGCCTTCCACCTTGATGGGCCCGGCGTGCTTCGTCGCGCTCGCCGGCTCGGGCTCGCGAGTCGGAGCCGCGTTGGCTTCGGCCGCATCGCGCCCATTCATCTCGGAGAGGGTCGCGGTGGCAGCAGCCACCGACACCGGCGTGTGCCGGCCACGGTGGATGCGGCGGCGGTCGGCGGCTCGGCGCAGCCGCATCTCCATCTTCGCGAAGGCGAGGTCGAGCGCCGCATACGGGTCGTCGGCGCATGCTTCGGCCCGGATTACCGGTCCTCGGGAGCGGCAGGTGATTTCGATCCGGTCCTTGTTCTGGGACTGGCGGCGGTTGCGCTCCTTCGAGAGCTCCACGTCGAGGGCAATGACCTTGCCGTCGAGCTTGCCGAGCTTGGCCAGCTTTTCCGCCGCGTGCTCGCGGAACCTCTCGGGGACCTCCGTGCGTCGGCCCTTCACGACGATGTCCAAAGCAACCTCCTCGTATCCCCGTTCGGCAGCACCCGCCCGGCCGACCTGGTCTTCGACCCCACATCCGCCTGCTGAGGGTCTCGCGGCGCCTCGGCCACTACCCCCCTTCTCCCGGGATAGAGGACATCGGGACCTCCGCCGGGGCAGGACTTACCTCTAAGCCGCACCGTGATCGGTCGACGAGAAGTCGCCTTACGTGGACCGCTTTGCCTGCGGCTGGCATCGGCTTGCCGGATCGCACCTCGCCTTGCCGGCGGGCTGACCCGACGCAACCACGGACCCGGGCGGGTGCCATACCCGCGACGTTAACCGCAACTTTGCACAACGGCCAGAGGGGTTCCAATTAGAGCGGTATGTGACGTTGGGTGGCGGCGATCACTGCCGCGGCAACCGGCTCGGCCCCCACGGTTCTTAGCGATCTTGCCGCCTCGGCGAGGGTGGTACCGGTCGTGATGATGTCGTCGACCAGCACGACCCGGCGATCGCATACCAGCGGCGCCCGGGCCTTCCGTACGACAAGCGCGCCGGCGAGGTTGCCGGCCCTGGCTTCGGCGGACAGCCCGGCCTGGTCGCGCACCATCCTTGCCTGGGCCAGAACAGCGAGACGTACGGCCGGAACCCCAGCCCGGCGCAGCTGCTTGGCGGCCGTCCTGGCTATGCTCGCCATCGGATCATGACCGCGAGCCCGGACCGCAGCCCGCCCGGACGGGATCGGCACAAGCAGGACGCAGTCTGGCTTCGCCGAACCGCGCCGCGCGCCGGCGTCGGGACGGTCCCCCTCGGCATCAACGTGCTCAAGGTCCCTGACCGACTCCCATGCACCAGCC
>JBKOZJ010000139.1:0-21419 GCA_046725875.1 Actinomycetota bacterium | reverse complement strand
CGCGGGCGGTTTCGACCGGTCCGTCCCGCGCGCGGAGATGCCGATCCTCCGCCGAGAGGAGCAGCGGAACGCGGCCAAGGTGGTCGGCGTCGAGGACGTGCGATTCCTCGGCTACCCCGATGGCCGGCTCGAGCTAACCCTCGACCTGCGCCGCGCCATCAGCCGGGTGATCCGGCAGGTTCGCCCGCAGCGAATGCTGACCCAATCGCCGGAACGTTACTGGGAACGGATCCACGCCTCCCACCCGGATCACCTGACGGCCGGTGAGGCAACGCTGCGGGCGGTGTATCCCGACGCGCGCAACCCCTTCGCGTTCCCCGAGTTGCTGAACGACGAAGGGCTGGAACCCTGGGAGGTCGCCGAGGTGTGGATCATGTCCCACCCGGCCCCCAACCACTATGTCGACGTGACCGACACGTTCGATCGAAAGATCGCGGCGCTCCGGGCGCATCTGAGCCAGACGGCCCACATGGACGATCTCGACGTATGGCTAAGAGAACGGCTCGGCCAGAACGCCCTCGATGGCGGCTTCGCCGCAGATCGCCTCGCCGAAGCCTTCACGGTCCTCTCGACAGCCTGAGGAATTTCCTAGGACGCTGGTGAACAGCCTCGCCCGTCGCGAGCGGCGATCCAGGCGTTGATCCGGCAAGGCCGCAGGGAGCCCAAAGTAGCAGCGCTACGTGGGCGACCGAGAAACGCAGCCGGGCGATCGACGGACTCCCGGGGTTCGGCCCCGCCGGGCCGCTCCTCCAGCACAGGGCAGGAACGGTGGACCATGGCCTGGAAAATCAGACCGGATTCGAAGATCAGAGGACCGTCACCTTGACGAATTTGGCTTCTCAGTCGATGTGACAGTCCACTTATCTTCGAATCCGCTGATCATCTTCGAGCTCAAGGTCCACTGTTACGGCAGCAGCCGGCGCAACATCGCCCACCCCCGTCTTGCTTCGCAAGTCGGCCGGGTTGGACGCCCAGAACCGAAGATCCACATCAGAATTCGAAGAACCAAGGAACGCTAGACAAGGCGGCGGGCGGCCGCCCATCGTGTGAGCTCATGCCGGTTGGAGAGCTGCAGCTTGCGCAAGACTGCCGAGACGTGCGTCTCCACTGTCTTCACCGAGATGAAGAGTTCCTTGGCGACTTCTCGGTAGGTGTAGCCGCGGGCGATTAGCCGCATGACTTCGCGCTCCCGCTGAGTCAAGCGGTCAAGCTCCTCGTCGATCGGTGGCACGTCGGTGGCGGCGAACGCATCGAGGACAAAGCCAGCCAACCGCGGCGAGAAAACGGCGTCCCCGTCGGCGACCCGGCGGATCGCGTTCACCAGCTCCGGGCCAGTGATCGTCTTCGTGACATAACCGCGCGCACCGCCGCGGATGACGCCGATCACGTCCTCCGCTGCGTCGGATACGGACAGGGCGAGGAACTTCACGTCCGGCAGGTTGGAGCACCGCTCGAGGACGGTCCGGCCACCCCCACCGGGAAGGTGAACGTCGAGCAACACCACATCCGGCTTGGTGGCCGCGATCACGGCGACGGCCGAGTCGACGTCCTCGGCCTCCCCGACGACGTTCACCGCAGCGCCGAGCTCGGCTCGCACCCCCGTACGAAACATTCGGTGGTCGTCAACGAGTACCACCCGCAGGCCAGTCACGATTCACTCCTTACGGCCTGAGCTTCTTCCGGACCCGGTTGGTCGGGAGCCGGCTCGCCCACGTCCGTCACTCGTCCGGTCGGTAGGATCAGCCTTACCTCGGTGCCCTGCCCGGGCTCGCTCTTCACCTCAGCATGACCGCCGTGCCGCTGCATGCGGCCGACGATGGAGTGCCTGATCCCCAGCCGGTCCGCCGGCAGGTCGTCGGGGACGAAGCCGGGCCCGCGGTCCTTCACGAACAGGGCCACCGCGTCCGCCTCCACTTCGGCATAGACCGAGATCGGCGCGCCGCCGTACTTCGCGGCGTTCACCATAGCCTCTCTGGCCGCCGCGAGCTGAGCGGCGAGGCGCTCGTCGAGCGGCCGATCACCGACAACCACGACGTCGATCGGAGTCCCGTGTGACTCCTCGACGTCGGCGGCGGTTCGCTCCACGGCCGCCTGGAACATGCCGGTGTTCTCAGACTGGCCGTACAGCCACGTCCGCAGTGCTCGCTCCTGGGCCCGGGCCAGCTTGGCCACCTGCTTTGGGTCTTCGACATGCCGCTGGATGAGCGTGAGGGTGTGGAGTACGGAGTCATGCAGATGCGCGGCTATCTCGGCACGTTCCTGCGACCGGATACGTTCGCGGCGCTCATCGGAAAGCTCCCGGACGAGGCGCACCCAGACGGGCCAGGTAACCACGGCCAGCCCGGCGATCACGATAAGCATGGCGCCAAGCCCTTCACGCGCTGCCGACAAGTCACCGCGGACGGCCAGGAAGGTGACCACGCCAACCGCCAGGAGCGTGACCCCGGCAATGGTGCGGACGATCCGCACCCACCGGCGGCCACCCCCCAGCCAGCGGGCTCGCTGGGCTTCGTCCAGCTGTCGCCAAAGCACGGCGGTCCCGGCGGCCGTCAGCGCTAGGGCAAGCACTAGCTGGAAGCTGATGTTGATGATTCCGAGCGCCTCGAGCAGGAGCAGTGCGCCGACGGCGAGGGCCGCCGCGAACACGACGGCCTGGCCAGACTCGGCGTCGATGAGAGAACGGCTGGGCGGTCGCTGTGCCGGAGCCTCGTCCACAGCCAGGGGGGTGACCGCCCAGAAGACCGCGTATAGCACCAAGCCGGCTCCACCGGCCGGGATGAGCAGCAGGAACCCGATTCTGATCCACAGCACTTCCACGCCGAGGTGGTCCGAGAGGCCGCGCGCCACCCCGCCGATGAGGCGCCGGCTACTTGCGCGATAGAGCCGGCGAGTCGGCACGCTGGATGGCTGCGGCATTGCGTTCATGGTTCGATCGTCACACGAGTACGGCCGGGCGGCATCAGGTGACCACCTAGGCTGCCCCCGATTTGATGGGGGTGCCCGGGGCGGGTGACGACCCCGTGGCGCGCCTGTGCTGGTCAGGGTGGATGTCAGGGGTCTGCCCGATGCCCACTGGACCACCCGCGGCGGAGCATGAGGCCATGAGCGAGAGCAGATCTCCCGACAACCACGAGCCTGCCGCCGGGCCACCCGAGGGGGCCCGTGGCGAGGCCACGGGGGGCGGGTCGGTAGCGTCCGGCGATCTCGCCGACGCCCAGGCAGCCGCTAACGGCCCGGCCGCGGCTGGTCCCGGCCAGCAACCCGCCGGCGAGCGAGCATCCGTTGGCGATGCCGCAGCCGGCGGCCCCACGGGCGGGTCCTTTGGTGGGCCTGGCGGCGGGCAAGCCACACCCGGCGACGGGCCGGCCGAGGGTACTGAGGCGGGCGCGCGCGGTGCGGTCAGTGGATGGTCCACGCCGCCCGGGACACGGGGGCGTGTCCTGCGCCGAAGCCGAACCGACCGGAAGCTCGCCGGGGTCTGTGGCGGGCTGGGTGCGTATACGAATACAGACCCGATCATCTTCCGGGTGCTCTTCGCCGTCTTCACCCTCTTCGGCGGCTTCGGACTGCTTCTCTACGGGGTGGCTTGGCTGTTCATACCGGACGAGGGCCAGGACCGGTCCGAGGCGCAGCAACTCTTCCGGGAGGGCCACACCTCGGCCGGCGCCCTATGGGCGATCGCCGCAACCGTGGTCGGCCTGCTGATCTTCATCGCGATCGCGGCGAATGAATGGGACGTCGTCTTCTGGCTCCTGGTGTGTGCTGGCATCGCCTTCGTCCTGCTGCGCTCGCGAACGCGGCCGCCGCACCAGGTCGGCCGGTGGTGGACCGTGCCGCCGACAAACAGCCCTGGCGACATCGGAACTGTGGCGGCCGCACCTGCCCACGGGCGAGCGTCGACGACGGGTGGTGAGCAGGCATCGTGGACAGCTCCGCCGGAACCGGCGTCGCAGTCGGCGGAACAGACCGGTTGGTCCGTGCCGTCAAGCCAAGGAGCGGGGCCCACTCCGGTCGCCCACGAGGGCCCGCCCGCGGCGACTTACGAACCCACCAATGCGGCCGTACCCGAACCGGGTGTACCGGCTGGGCCTGCCGCAACGACCGGGTGGCGTCCTCGGCCCGAACCAGCCAAGCCGCAACGGCCCGGATCACCGATGCCTTGGCTGATCGTAAGCGCGGCGCTAGTGGTCGGCGGGGCGGTCGGGGCCCTTGACATCGCCGGTGTTATCGACCTTGGTGCGCGGGGAATTACGGCGATCATCTTGATCGTGCTGGGTCTCGGGCTCCTGGTGACGGTGTGGTACGGCCGGGCCCGATCGGTAATCGCTCTAGGCATCGCGGCGGTCGCTGCCCTAGTCATCGTGTCGGCCGTGGACGTGCCGCTGTCGGGCGGGTTCGGCGAGCGGCACATCGAACCCGTGTCGGCCGCCGACCTTGCCCGCGACCCGGTCAGGCTCACCGCCGGAAAGATCGTGATCGACCTGACGAGCTATCGTCAGCCAGCTGGGAGCGGCACCCTGGAAGTCAGCATCGGCGCCGGCCAGATCGTGGTGATCTACCCCTCTGACATCAGGCTCGACGCGACCGCCGATGTGTCCGCCGGGAACATCGAGACTGTCGGGTCGAGCGGACTCCGGGTCAACGGCGAGGATGTAGTCCACGAGCCGGTCGGGACAAGCCGCGGCAACGTGCAGCTCAACCTCGAGGTCGGCGCCGGGAACGTACAGTTCGAGGAGGCCAGCCGTGCGTCGTCATAGTGCCGACCCCGTCGCACTCCTCGCCGGGGTCGTGTTCGTCGTCGTCGGTGCCGCCTATCTCAGCGGCGCGCTCACCGACAGCGACGTTCAGGCCCGATGGATCCTGCCGGGCGTGCTCATCGCGCTCGGCCTCGGCGGCCTGCTCGCCACGCTGTTGAACATGGCGCGCCAGCGCAGGCAAGGTCCCGGAGAGGCGGGCGATGAAACGGCCGTAAGCAGCCACCTCGGCCCAGCTCAACCCGAGCGCCCAGGAATGGACTCGCAGGAAACCGCGAGCAGCGCTGTTACGCACGCCCAACCTGGCCACGCCGCTCCCCCCGAGGGACCCGATGCGAACTCGGCCGCCACCTCAACCGGGCCGACCGAGCCCGAGGATTCGATCGACACGGCGCCGAACGAGACTCGCGGTTGACGACTGTGCACGGACTCCCCTGGTAGGTACGCAACCGGCCCTGTCGGCGACGGCGGCGCCGCCTGATCGGCCAGCGGAGAGGCTCTCACTCCCACTCGATGGTGCCGGGGGGCTTGCTCGTAATGTCGAGGACGACCCGGTTGACCTCGCGTACCTCGTTTGTGATGCGCGTTGACATGCGCGCCAGCAGGTCGTACGGCAGGCGCGCCCAGTCCGCCGTCATCGCGTCCTCTGAGGTGACCGGTCGCAGGACGATCGGGTGGCCGTAGGTGCGCTCGTCGCCTTGCACTCCGACCGACCGGACGTCGGCCAGGAGTACAACCGGGCACTGCCAGATCTCCCGGTCGAGCCCGGCCCGGGAGAGTTCATCCCGGACGATCGCGTCGGCTGCGCGCAGCACCCGAAGCCGACCCCTAGTAACCTCGCCGACCACCCGGATCGCGAGCCCCGGCCCGGGGAACGGCTGCCGCCAGACGATTTCCGCTGGCAGGCCGAGTTCGGCGCCGACCCGGCGCACCTCGTCCTTGAACAGGCGGCGCAAGGGCTCCACGAGCCGGAAGTGCAGGTCGTCGGGGAGTCCGCCGACGTTGTGGTGGGATTTGATGGTCGCGGCCCCCGCGCCCCCACCCGACTCGACGACGTCGGGGTAGAGCGTGCCCTGGACGAGGAAGTCGACGGACTCGCCGTGCGTCCCAGCCTCGGCGACCACCTCGCGGGCGGCCTGCTCGAACGCCTGGATGAACTCCCGCCCGATGACCTTCCGCTTCACCTCGGGGTCGGTCACGCCCACCAGCGCCTCCAGGAACCGGTCGGTCGCGTCCACCACCCTCAACCGCACACCCGTGGCCCGGGGGTAGTCCCGTTCGACCTGCTCGGCCTCGCCCCTCCTGAGCAAGCCATGATCTACGAAGACGCAGGTCAGTTGGTCGCCGACGGCCCGGTGTACGAGGGCGGCCGCGACCGCGGAGTCGACCCCGCCGGAAAGGCCACAGATCACCCGCTTGCCGCCGACCTGAGCTCGGATGGCGTCGATCGACTCCTCCACGATGTTCACCATCGTCCAGGTCGGCCGGCAGCCGGCCACGTCGTAGAGGAACCGCTCCAGAACCTCTTGGCCGTGCTCGGTATGCAAGACCTCCGGGTGATACTGCACGCCGGCGAGCCGCCGCCGCGGATCCTCGAAGGCCGCGACCGGGGAACCCACGCTCGTGGCCAGCACGGTGAAGCCGGCCGGCGCGCGACTGACCGCGTCGCCATGGCTCATCCACACCCGCTGCTGGTCCGGCTGCCCCGCGAGCATGACGCCGCGCTCCTCGAGCCGCAACTGGGTGGCGCCGAACTCCGACTGCCCGGTCCGCTCGACCTCGCCACCAAGTGTCTGTGCCATCGCCTGGAATCCGTAGCAGATACCGAGGACTGGGATGTTCTGCGCGAAGAGCTTCGGATCGACCTGGGGCGCTCCTTCGGCGTACACACTCGCCGGTCCTCCGGACAGGATGATCGCGCGGGGACGGCGAGCTACGAGCTCTTGGACTGGCGTCGTATGCGGGACGATCTCGCTATAGACCTTCGCCTCGCGGACCCGCCGCGCGATGAGCTGCGCATACTGCGCCCCATAGTCGACGACCAGTACGAGGTCGTAGCCGGGCTGAGCTGACTGCGCCGGGTCCACCGATCTCCCTCCCGCCGGGTCCCGCCGACCGGGCCGGCGATGCAACCAGTGTCCCAGGAAGGGGGTAGCAGGTGCGCTACCTCAAATCTTGTTGGAGCAAGCGGTCCTTCTACTCCAAGCGGGGGAGGCGGAGCGCCGCGGGGGCGTGTGCCGGGACCGCCGGGTGTGCCGGCGGCACGTAGTGGATCTTCTTGTACGGAGACCCAAGGGGCGGCCTTGGATCCTCCTCGTCTCGGTTCGGCCAGAAGGCCATGGCCCGCTCGGCCTGAGCTGTGATCGTCAGCGACGGGTTGGCCCCCAGGTTGGCCGACACGGCCGACCCGTCCACCACATGCAGTCCCGCGTGGCCGTACACGCGGTGATAGGGGTCGATCACGCCCCGCTCGCGGTCGGCGCCGATCACACATCCGCCGATGAAGTGCGCGGTCAGCGGGATGTTGAGCAGGTCGCCCCAGGAGCCGCCCGGCCAGCCGTCGATCTTCTCGGCGGCCCGCCGCGCCACCTCGCTCGCCGCCGGTATCCACGACGGGTTCGGCTCCCCCTCCCCCTGCCGCGAGGTGAGCTTCCACCGGCGGAGCCAGGTGCGTTTCGAGTCGACCGTGATCGAGTTGTCCAGTGACTGCATGACGACGGCGATGACCGTGCGCTCCGACCAATGCCGTACCGACAGGGCACGCAGCGAGCTCAGCGGATGCCCGGCAACCTCCCGGACAAACGACACCCAGCGCGGCGCCCGGCCACCCGCATCGACGAGCACGGTCTGCAGCAGACCCATGGCGTTGGAACCGCGGCCGTAGCGCACGGGCTCGATATGCGTGCGGGGATCGGGATAGAACGAGGAGGTGATGGCGACGCCGCGGGTGTAGTCAACGTCCCGGCGGCGCGCCTTCGCCCCCACGATCGATTCGGAGTTCGTCCGGGAGAAGGCGCCCAGCCGCGGGGACAGCTCGGGAAGCAGGCCGCGGTCGCGCATACGATGCAGCAGCCGCTGCGTGCCATAAGTCCCCGCGGCCAGCACGACGTGGTCGGCCGTCAAGGTCCGGCGGCCCCGCCGCACCCATGCACCGGTGCGCTCCATGTCGACAGCGAAGCGAGCCGTGGAGGTGTCGCGCGCGGGCAACGCTGCCTTGGGATCGATCGGCCGGACCGCAGTGACGGTCGTGTCCGGGATTACGACAGCCCCCGCTCGCTCGGCGAGGTAGAGGTAGTTCTTCGTGAGTATGTTTTTGGCGTTGTGGCGGCATCCGGTCATGCATGCCCCGCACTGCAGGCAGCCGGCACGCCGCGGCCCGGCCCCTCCGAAGTACGGGTCATCGGTCGCACGGCCCGGCTCGTCGAAGTAGACGCCGACCGGGGCGAGGCGAAAGGTCGCTCCGACGCCCATGTCCCCGGCCACCGACCGCATCAGTTCGTCGGACGGCGTCACGGTCGGGTTCTCCACTACGCCCAGCATTCGCTTCGCCTGGTCGTAGAACGGCGCCAGCTCCGCGCGCCAGTCGGTGATGTCCCGCCATTGCCGGTGGTCGTAGAAGTCGGGCAGCGGCTCGTAGAGCGTGTTCGCGTACACCAAAGAGCCCCCACCCACGCCGGCCCCGGCGAGGATCACGATGTTGCGCAGCAGGTGGATGCGCTGAATGCCGCGGCACCCGAGCCGCGGCGCCCACAGGAAACGACGCAGATTCCACGACGTCCGCGGGAAGGTCGACTCGTCGAGACGCCGGCCGGCCTCGATCACCGCGACCCGGTAGCCCTTCTCCATCAGGCGCAGTGCGGCGACCGAGCCACCGAACCCGGACCCGACGATCAGGACATCGAAATGATCGGTCACGGGACCCGCATGCGCTTCAGCGCACCTAGACCAAGGCTCACCAGCCGGCGCCAGCGGTCGTACGAGATACGCCGCGACGGCGGCTCGGCGCCGACCACGAGGCGCTGGACGGCGACCGTTTGCGGCTCGGTGAAACGCAGCAAGCCGTCTCGTCCATGCCGGCGGCCGATGCCGCTGTCCTTCATCCCACCCATTGGGGCGCCGATCGTCCCGTAGCTCGCCACGAAGCCGTCGTTCACTCCGACCGTGCCGGCGTGCAGCCGGGCGGCGACGCGCCGGCCAAGTCTCGGGTCGCGCGTCCAGACGCTCGCGTTGAGACCGTAGGGCGTGTTGTTCGCCCGCTCAATGACCTCGTTGACGTCGCGGTACTTGTACACGGATACCACCGGCCCGAAGGTCTCCTCGGTGCAGACGGTCATGTGTGGGCCGACGTTGGCAAGAATCGTGGGCTCGTAGAAGTACGGGCCGAGGTCGGGGCGCGGGCTACCTCCGGCGAGCACCGTAGCGCCCTTGGCCTTCGCGTCCTGAACGTGCTGCTTGACCTTCTCCAGCTGGTTCGCCGAGGTGAGCGAGCCCATGTCGACGGTGAAGTCGTACGTGGCGCCGAGCCGCAATCGGTTCGCCGCCGCGGCGAACCGCTGCGTGAATGTGTCGTACAGCCGCTCGTGGACGTAGAGACGCTCCATCCCGACGCACAGCTGGCCCGTGTTGGAGAAGGACGCATCGACGGCGCCGGCCACGGTCCGGTCGAGGTCAACGTCCGGAAGGACGATCATGGCGTTCTTCCCGCCCAGCTCCAGCGATGCACCAATGAGGGCCGCCGCGGCGCGGGTGGCGATCTCCCGGCCGGTCCGGGTGGACCCGGTGAAGCTCACGTAGTCGGCATGCTCCACGACGGCGGGACCGATGACCGGGCCGTCGCCGGCCACGATCTGCCACAGCGGCGGCGGCAGGCCCGCCTGCTCCATCAGCTCCTGGGCCCACAGCGCGGTGAGGACCGTCTGCGTGTCTGGCTTGGAGACCACGCCGTTACCGGCGAGAAATGCCGGGATCGCGTCCGACGCGGTGAGCTCGAACGGGTAATTCCAGGGCGAGATGATGCTCACCACGCCCTTGGGATGGCGTAGCTCCCACGCCTTGGTCAGGCCGGGGAAGAGACCGAGCGCGCGGCGGGGCCCGAGCAGCCTACCGGCCCGCCTCCCGTAGTGCCGGGCAACCACGAGCGGGCCCATCACCTCGGCAAAGGCGTCCTTGCGGGCCTTGCCGGTCTCCCACTGGACCAGATCCATGACCTCGTCCTGGCGCTTCAGGAGCAGGTCGTGGAACCTGAGGACCACCCGAGCGCGGTCGGCGACCGGCCGCTTCGCCCACTCCCGCTGGGCGGCGCGGGCCCGGGCGAACGCGGCCGCAACATCCTCGACGCTCGATTGTGGGACTTCGGCGATTAGTTCCGCCGTGTAGGGCGCATATGTGGTGGCCATCTTCGTTGGCTGTCCGGCCGCCCCGGCGGTGATGCGGCCGATCAGCCTCCGGACGCGCTCGTCGGTGACCGACGGCGGCCGGTCTGGCACGGTCCCCATGCTCGTTTGCGCGGCCATGCCCGAAGAGTACGTTTCCGGCCCAGCGTCACGGAATACTCGCAAGTAACCCTCTCGGAGCCGAGGATGAAGAGGCATTCGAAGCCGACCGGTCGCCCAGCCGCGAACGCGGGTCACGAACAGATCCGGCGGCAAGATAGACCCCGCTGACCCAGGCGACCGCGAACGCCCAGCCGCCGAGGACGTCGGTGGGGTAGTGAGCGCCGAGCACGAGCCGGGACAGGCCGACGATAAATGCCCCGGCGCCGCCGACGAGGAGGACCGGCCATCGCCAGCGGCTGGGCCAGGTGAGAGCGACGAGCGCGGCGACCAAGGTCGCAGAGCTCATGGCGTGGCCGCTAGGAAACGCCAAGCCGGAGAACGGTGTCGGCCCGGCCCAAAGATCGGGCCGTTCCCGATCGAAGAGGACTTTAAGCAAGCCGTTGAGGGATGGGCCGACCATCATGACAGCGAACACGGCCGCCATCGCAGGCATCCGCCGAAGCAGCAGCCAAACGGCAACGGCGATCGCGACCGCGGTCACACCGGTCCCGCCGCCTACCGCACTCACCGTCCGCATCGTGGACACGAAAGCAGGTGGGGACTCTGCCCGCAGCTCGCGAAGTGCATCGGTCTCCTCGTCGACTGTGACGAGCCTGACCGACAAACCCGCGAGAGCGCCGAACGCAGCCAGCGACACGGCAAGCAGCAAGGCCGCGATGGCTGACCTCCGGGGTGGAGCATCGACCGGGGCGCTCGCGACCAGGGCCAGGTCCGGTTCGGTGGGCGGTTCTCCGAAACGATCAGCCGGTGTGCCCTGACTTGGACACCCAGGCTTGCGTGCGACAGGTCTCCCTGAGGAGCGCCGTGATGCCGACCGAAGCGGCGGAGACATTGGACTTGGCTAGGTCAGCGCGCGCAGGGCGTCTTCGATGCCGCGATGGAAGGTCGGATAGGCATAGATCATGTGCCGTAGTCGCTCGACCGGCACCTCACCATGGATTGCGACGGCGAGCGCGCTCAGCACCTCACCGCCCACCGGGCCTACTGAGGTCGCGCCGACAAGGATGCCGCGGTTCGCGTCCGCGATGAGCTTGATGAAGCCCTCGTTCCCCACCTTATGGATCCAGCCACGCGCCGTCGACGGGACCTGCGTGACGCCAACCTGCACGGGTAGACCGTGCTCTTGGGCTTGAGCCTCGGTCATGCCGACAGCACCGATCTCCGGATCAGTGAACGTGACCCGGGGCAGGGCCCGGTAGTCGGCCGGCGGGCCGGGCTGACCAAGGATGTCACGCACGACGATGGCGGCCTGGTACATCGACACATGAGTGAACTCGCCCTTTCCAGTGACGTCGCCGATCGCCCAAACACCGTCGCCGACCCGGCAGTGGTCGTCGATTGGCAGGAACCGCGCATCCTCTGCCACGCCGAGCGCGGAGACACCAAGCGCGGGCAGGTTCGTGTGGCGCCCCGTCGCCACGAGCAGCCGCTCGGCCTGCACCCGCTCTGGGCTTGCCGATTCTGCTCGTCCGTGGCCGTCGAGCGTGACGACGAAGCCGCCGTTCGGGTCGAACGAGACCTCGCGAGCTGCCCGGTTCAGATGGATTGTGACTCCGTCGCGGGCAAGGGACTCGGCCGCAACGTCGCTCGACTCCGGCTCCTCCATCGAGAGCAGCCGATCGGTCGACTCGATAATGGTGACGCGTGCGCCGAAGCGGGCGAAGACTTGACCAAACTCGACACCGACCGACCCACCGCCGAGGATCGCGAGCGTCTCCGAGACGCTCTCGGTCTCGACCGCTTGGCGGTTTGTCCAGTACGGCGTTCCGGCGAGACCGTCGATGGGCGGTACCGACGGATCTGTCCCCGTATTGATGACCAGGGCCCGCGTGGCCTCGTACACAGTCCCGTCGACCTCGACGGAACGTGGCCCGACCACGCGCGCGCGGCCGCGCAGGAAGTGACCGCCCTTCTTGACGAACCGGTCCACGGCGACCTGGTCGTCCCAGGTGTCGGTCGCTTCGTCCCTAATCCGCCGGGCGACTGGCGCCCAGTCGGGTGTCACCGTCGACGTCCCCGCCATCCCAGGGATCCGCCGGCCATCGGCGAGTAGGTTCGCCGCGCGGATCATCATCTTGGTCGGCACACAGGCCCAGTAGGGGCATTCGCCGCCGAGCAACTTCGCTTCGATGCCCAGGACGTCCAACCCTGCCTCGGCAAGCTGGCCGGCCGCGTCCTCGCCACCCGGGCCCATCCCGACGACGATGACCTCTCTTCGCTCAGTCATGCCCGCCTCCTACGGCCCGAGTCGCTGCTCCTGCTCCCTACCCTCTCACCGGGGTGGCCACGGTCTCCACAGTCGCCCGACTGGAAGGTCACCGACGCTAGCCCCCGCCGGTGCCTGCGCCTGCCTAGGGTTCGTGGACCCAGCCGAGGGTCCGGTCGACGGCTTTGAGCCAGCCGCGGTAGCCGCGTTCCCGCCGGGTCGCGTCCCAGCCGGGCATCCACCGGCGGTCCTCCGCCCACTGCTCCCGCAGTTCGTCGATTGAGGACCAGAAGCCGACCGCGAGACCCGCGGCGTAGCAGGCGCCAAGCGCGGTCGTCTCCGCCACCCTCGGCCGGATGACGGGAACGCCGAGGATGTCGGCCTGCAGCTGCATGCAGAGTGCGTTCGCGGTCACCCCACCGTCAACCCGAAGGACGTCGAGCTTGGTGCCGCTGTCCTGCTCCATCGCCGCGACGACGTCACGGGTCTGGTAGCAGATCGCCTCGAGCGTCGCGCGCGCGATGTGAGCCGCGGTGTGGTAGCGGGTCAGACCGACGATCGCGCCCCGAGCGTCCGGCCGCCAGTAGGGCGCGAAGAGCCCGGAGAATGCGGGCACGAAATAGGCGCCGTCGGAGTCGGCCACCGATCCGGCGAGTTCTTCGATGTCGGCGGCGGTCGAGATAACACCGATCTGGTCCCGCAACCACTGCACGGCCGCGCCGGTGACCGCGATCGAGCCTTCCAGTGCATAGACCGCGGGCTCGTCCCCGAAGCGATAGCAAACGGTCGTGAGTAGGCCATGACTGGAGCGGACGATCTCGGTACCCGTGTTGAGGAGCAGGAAGTTGCCGGTGCCGTAGGTGTTCTTCGCCTCGCCGGGGGCGAAGCACACCTGGCCGACGGTTGCCGCCTGCTGGTCCCCGAGGGCGGCGGCCACGATCACTTCGGCACGGAATGGACCGTCCGCAGCCGTGGTCCCGTACACCTGTGCCGAAGGCACGATCGCGGGCAGCATCGCCCGCGGCGCATCGAAGAACGACAGAAGCTCCTCGTCCCAGTCGAGGCTGGCCAGGCCCATGAGCATGGTCCGGCTCGCGTTGGTCACATCGGTGGCGTGGATGCCGCCGCTCGCCCCGCCGGTCAGGTTCCACAGGAGCCACGAGTCGACCGTGCCAGCGAGCGCATCCCCTCGGTCGGCGGCCCGCCGCAGCTCGGGCTGGCGGCGGAGGAGCCAGGCGAGCTTGCCGCCGGAGAAGTAGGTTGCCGGCACCAATCCGGTCTTGTGCCGGACGACGTCGCCCCGACCGTCTGCCTCGAGCTCCGCGACGATCGCGGCGGTCCTGGTGTCCTGCCATACGATCGCGTTCGAGTAGGGGCGTCCCGTGTAGCGGTCCCATACGACGACGGTCTCGCGCTGGTTCGTCACGCCGACCGCGGCGAGGTCGCCCGCGGTGAGACTGGCGCGGTCCAGCGCGATCGTGATTGCGGCGTGCGTGCATTCCCAGATCTCGACCGGGTCATGCTCGACCCATCCGGCCTGCGGGAGGATCTGCGCGTGCTCGACTTGGTGCCGGGCAACCTCCCGGCCGCGACGATCGAACACCATGAAGCGGGTACTCGTCGTACCCTGGTCGATCGCGCCGACGAAGTCTCCCACTAACTTCCCTAGGCCTCGGAACGCTGCTCGTCCTCGGCGGGCGCAGCAGCCTCCCGGGCGAGCTCGACGAAGTACTTCCCGATCGCGTTGGCGATCGCGACGATCGGTACGGCGATCACGGCGCCGCCGATGCCGCCCAGGACGGCGCCCGCCGTGATGGCGAGGACGACTGCGAGCGGGTGCACCCGAACGAACCGGCCGAGTACGAACGGCTGCAGGATGTGCCCCTCGAGCTGCTGGACCGCGATGATCCCAGCGAGGACAAGCAGGGCCGTGACCCAGCCCTTGGTGACCAGTGCGACGAGTACGGCGACCGCGCCGGTGACGGTCGCGCCGACGAGCGGGACGAACGCGCCGAAGAACACGAACGCCCCCAGAGGGATCGCCAGCGGGACCCGCAAGACGGCCAGGACGAGCGCGATGAAGGTGCCGTCAACAAGTGCGATGAGAAGCGTGCCACGCACGTAGCCCACGAGCGTCGTCCATGCCCGCTGCCCGGACTCGAGCACGTATGGGATCGAATGCCGCGGGAACAGCGATGCGACCCAGCGCCAGATGCGGCGGCCGTCGTACAGGAAGAAGAACGTGATGAACAGCGTCAGGACAACGCCGGTAAGCACCTCGAAAGCCACGCTGACGGTCCCGAGGGCGCCGGAGAAGATGCGTTCCCGGTTCTGACTGATCGTCTGCCGGAGGTTGTCGCCGAACTGCTGGATGTCCTGGTCGGTGAGCCGGAACGGCGGTCCGGCGAGCCACTCCTTGGCGTCGTCGATGCCCTCCTGCACGTTGTCGGCCATCTCGCTGAAGCCGTCGGCGAACGCCCAGCCGATCAGAAGACCGACACTCGCGAGGAGGATGATCCCGCCGACAAAGACGATCGCGGTTGCCGGGCCGCGCCGCATTCCCCGCGCCTGGACCCGATCGACCGCCGGCCCGAGGAGCGCCGTGACGAACAGCGCCACGATGATCGGAAAGATGATCAGCCGCAGCCGGACCAGGAGGTAGAGGGTCAGTATGACGGCGCCGGCGATGACCAAATAACGCCATGACCATTCGCTGGCGGCTCGCAGCGTCCAGGGAACGCCCCGCCTGTGCAGCTCCTGAAAATGACCGTCTCGCCCGCTCGTGCTCGGACGCTGCTCGGTCCGCACTCGTCCGCTCGCCTGTCCAGCCGGGACTTGCTCGCGAGGCTCCCCGCCCTGGCTCGGCGCATCGGGACCGTGATCGACCTCGTCCGGCCGGCTCTCCGGCTCCACTGCCCCACCTCCCTAGGACGCTGGACTCTGCGCCTCGGACAACTCTGACAGAGTTGATCAGGAAATACACACCTCGTGCGCCCGCTTTGTCCGCAAGGGGGGAGACCCTCAGCCGATAGGCCCGAGTCGGGATGCCGCTCATGCGTGTCAGGTTGGAGTAAGACGCACTTCATCGCTCGTGCCCGCAACTTGAGCCGAGGTCGGCGGCCGTCTACTCGACCGGAACGATCTCGGGTGCTCCCAATCGCGCCGAGTCCGCGGTGCGGTCGTCCGGCATGCGCTGCGACTCGCGTTCGGCAGCCACCCGCATGGCGTAGTGGCTGAGCTCTCGCTCGATCTGCTGGGGCGTCCAGCCAAGCACGGGCGCAATCAGCCTGGCTGCCTCGTCGGCACACCGCTCGCCACGGTCGAAGGTTTCGATCGAGATGTGCGTTCTGCGGGTAAGTACGTCGTCGAGGTGGCGTACCCCTTCGTGCGTCGCGCCGTAGACGATCTCGGTCCGCAAGTAGTCCTCGGCGAAGGTGACCGGCTCGGCCAGCGTGGGGTCGGCGGCGACGAGCCCAAGCACCTCGGGCAGCAGCGAGCCGTAACGGCGTAGCAAATACTCGATCCGGGCAACATGCAGGCCCGATCTCGCGGCGATGCGGTGCCGGTTGTTCCACATTGCCTGGAAGCCGTCGGCGCCGACCAGCGGGATCTCTTCCGTGCAACTCGGCGGCACCTTGCGGCTGAGTCCATGCGCAACCGCGTCGACCGCGTCCTTTGCCATCACCCGGTAGGTGGTCAGTTTCCCACCGGCAACAACCACCAGGCCGGGCACCGCATGTGCGACCACGTGCTCCCTTGAGAGCTTCGATGTTGCCTCGTCGGTCTCGCCCCGTAGCAGGGGCCGCAGGCCGGCGTACACGCCTTCGACATCGGCGCCGGTCAGCGGGGTGGTCAAGACTGCGTTGACCCGGTCGAGCAGGTAGTCGATATCCCGGCGGCTCGCCGCCGGGTGCGCCTTGTCGAGGTTCCAGTCGGTGTCGGTCGTTCCGACAACCCAATGCCGGCCCCACGGGATGACGAAGAGCACAGACCGCTCAGTACGCATGAGGAGGCCCGTGGCCGAGTGGATGCGGTCCTTAGGCACGACGAGATGGACGCCCTTCGATGCACGGATGTGGATTCGCCCGCGGGCACCGAGCATCGCCTGCGTCTCGTCGGTCCAGACGCCTGTCGCATTCACGACCTGCCTCGCCCGCACGTCGAACACGGTGCCGCTCTCCAGGTCGTGCACTCGCGCCCCGATCACCCGCTCACCCTCGCGGAGGAAGCCGACGGCGCGGGCGCGGTTGGCGACCAGCGCACCGTAGGCCGCCGCAGTACGCACGAGCGTGACGGTCAGCCGCGCGTCGTCAACCTTGGCGTCCCAGTACTGGACGGCGCCGGTGAGGGCGTCCCGGCGCAACGAGGGAACCAGCCGCAGCGCCTGCCGCCTGGTGAGCTGGCGGTGGTACGGCAAGCCGCTGGAGCGTCCGGTCGCGTGTCCAAAGGCGTCGTACAGCGCGACGCCGGCGCCGACATAGGTCCGCTCCCAGCCGTAGTGGGTCAGCGGGAAGAGGAACGGCACTGGGCGAACCAGATGTGGTGCGAGCTCCCTGAGCAGCAACGATCGTTCCCGCAGTGCCTCGCGAACCAGCCCGAAGTCGAGCATCTCGAGATAGCGCAGCCCGCCGTGGATCAGTTTGCTCGACCGTGACGAGGTGCCGGACGCCCAGTCCCGCGCCTCCACCAAGGCGGTATCGAGGCCCCGGGTTACGGCGTCCACTGCCGTCCCGGCCCCCACCACGCCGCCGCCGAGCACCAGCACGTCGAGTTCGTGGCCATCCGACATGGCAGACAGCGCGGCCTCGCGCTGCACGGGCCCGAGCCGAGCGGTCACGCGTTCCCTCGCAGGTCGATCGACTGCCCCTCCTCAATGCTCCCGCATCAGAGCGGCGCACCCGGCCCTCCTGGCGGGCGATGCACTCCCGACCTCTTAATGATCAAAGATCAGTCGATTGAAGCAGTTGCATCTGAGTCGTCTCCGATATATCGTTAGCACATCGTGAACGATCGAATCACTACGAGAAGGAGATCGACTCATGCACGGACGAGGAAGGAGCCGCGGCGGCTGGGGGCGCCAGCATTCGCCCTTCGGCCGGCGCGGCCTTGAGATGTTCGCAGAGTTCGGCTTCCCGCTGGGTGGTCGCCCGCCGTTTGGCGGCCGACCGCGGGTCCGGCGGGGTGACGTCCGAGCCGCGATCCTGTCGCTGCTCGCGGAGGAGCCGCGCAACGGCTATCAGCTCATCCAGGAGCTCGCTCAGCGCAGCGAGGGTATGTGGCGGCCCAGCCCAGGCTCGGTTTACCCGACACTCCAGCAGCTCGAAGACGAAGGTCTCGTGGAGACCGTTGAGGGCGGCGGCGCACGCAGGCAGTATCGGCTGACCGATGCAGGCCGCGCGTACGCCGAGGAGCATGCCGATGAGCTCGCCGCGCCCTGGCAGGCCTTGACGAACGCCATCAACGAGGACACGGTCCAGCTCTTCCACCTGATGCGCCAGGTGGGGATGGCGGTCGGCCAGCTCGCCCATGTGGCCACGCCCGCTCAGACCGAAGAGGCGAAGACCGTGCTCGCCGACACCCGGCGGCGGCTCTACCGCATTCTGGCGGAGGAGGACGCCACCCGTACCGAGACGGTCTGAGTTCTCAACACCACCCACCAGCGCCACTCCACGCCCCATGCCCCGCTTTATGCCAAGTAGTGGGCCTGCGCCGCCGGATTTCTCCAATCTGAATCCCGGTCCGGGCCGTGGAGCGGCGCAAGGTGGCGTAGAGCTGAGACGGTCAGTGTGACTGGGAAAGCACCATCATTTCGACGCGCTGGAACTCCTTGAGGTCGGAGTAGCCTGTCGTGGCCATCGCCCGGCGAAGCGCCCCGAACAAGTTCATCGACCCATCCGGCACTGTCGAAGGCCCGAGTAGGATCTGCTGGAGCGTCCCGACGGTCCCCACATGCATCCGCATCCCGCGGGGCAGTTCGGGATGGTGCGCCTCGGATCCCCAGTGCCAGCCGCGGCCCGGCGCCTCGCTCGCTCGCGCGAGGGGCGATCCAATCATTACGGCGTCCGCGCCGCAGGCGATCGCCTTGGTGATATGCCCACTCATGGTCATGCCGCCGTCGGCGATGACATGGACATAACGCCCACCGGACTCGTCGAGATAGTCGCGCCGGGCTGCGGCGACATCGGCGACCGCGGTCGCCATTGGCACCGCGACGCCGAGGACGTCCCGCGTCGTGTGCGCAGATCCGCCGCCAAAGCCGACGAGCACACCGGCCGCGCCGGTGCGCATCAGGTGCAACGCGGCCTGGTAGGTCACACAGCCACCGACGATGACTGGGACGTCGAGCTCGTAGATGAACTGTTTGAGGTTGAGCGGCTCCGCCCGGCCCGATACATGCTCGGCGGACACGGTCGTGCCGCGAATCACAAAGATATCGACGCCCGCGTCGACAACCGGCTTCCAAAGCTGCGCGGTGCGCTGCGGCGAAAGCGCCGCGGCGACGGTGAGTCCCGCGTCGCGGATCTCGCCGATCCGCGCAGCGATCAGCTCTTCCTTGATGGGCTCCGCATAGATCTGCTGCATCCGGCCGATCACATCTTGGTCGTCGAGCCAGGCGATCTCGTCCAGGAGCGGCTCCGGATCTGTGTAGCGGGTCCACAGGCCCTCGAGGTTGAGTACGCCGAGCCCACCGAGTCGGCCGATCGCGACCGCCGAGGCAGGCGAGACCACCGAGTCCATGGGCGGCACCATCAGGGGCAGCTCGAAGCGATACGCGTCGATCTGCCAGGCGATCGACACCTCCTCTGGGTCACGGGTACGCCGGGACGGGACCACCGCCACGTCGTCGAAGGCGTACGCTTCCCGGCCGCGCTTCCCCCGCCCAATCTCTACCTCAGCCACGCCGCGGACCTCCTCACAGCATCGCGACCCGTGGTACCGGCCGCTCGTGAGGCTATCCGACCGAGTAGTTGGGGGCTTCCTGAGTCATCTGGATGTCGTGCGGATGGCTCTCCCGGAGACCGGCCGAGGTGATCCTGATGAACCGCCCGTTGCGTTGGAGCTCTGGAACGGTCGCCGCGCCCGAGTAGCCCATCGCGGCCCGTACCCCGCCGATGAGCTGGTGGGCAACCGCGGCGAGCGGACCGCGATACGGCACCTGTCCCTCGACACCTTCCGGCACCAGCTTGTCGTCGGACAACAGGTCGTCCTGGGCGTACCGGTCCCGGGAGTACGACCGGCTGCCGGCGCGGGACTGCATCGCGCCGAGCGAGCCCATGCCACGGTAGGACTTGTATTGCTTGCCGTTGATGAGGAGCAGGTCCCCAGGCGATTCCTCGCAGCCGGCGAGCAGCGAGCCGACCATGACCGTGTCCGCGCCGGCGACGATGGCCTTCGCGATATCTCCGGAGTATTGGAGGCCGCCGTCGGCGATGACCGGAACGCCGGCCGGTCGGGCGACGGCGGCGGCCTCGGCGATCGCGGTCACTTGGGGTACACCGACGCCGGCCACGACCCTCGTCGTACATATCGATCCAGGCCCAACACCGACCTTGATGCCATCGGCGCCGGCATCGAGCAGTGCAGTGGCGCCTTCGCGGGTGGCAACGTTCCCGCCTACCACGTCCACGCCGGTCGTTGCCTTCAGCCTGGCGATCATCTCGAGCACTCCACGGGAGTGACCGTGCGCCGTGTCCACAACGAGCACGTCGACGCCGGACTCGACGAGCGCCATGGCGCGTTTGTACGAGTCCTCGCCGACCCCGACCGCCGCCCCGACCATGAGCCGGCCAGATGCGTCCTTGGTCGCTGCTGGAAACTGCTCGCTCTTGACGAAGTCCTTGACGGTGATGAGCCCGTGCAGGCGCCCGTTCTCGTCGATGAGCGGCAGCTTCTCGACCTTGTGCTGCCGCAGCAGGGCCATCGCCTCGGCGCCGCTGATTCCGACATCTCCAGTTACCAGCGGCATCGCAGTCATGACGTCCCTGACCGGCCGGCTGTGATCGCTTTCGAAGCGCAGATCTCGGTTGGTGACGATGCCGAGCAGGCGGCCATCGTTGTCGACAACTGGTACGCCGGAGATGCGGTATCGCGCACACAGGGCGTCCGCCTCTGCTACCGGTGCATTCGGGCCAATTGTCACCGGGTGACTAATCATGCCCGCCTCGGACCGCTTGACGAGGTCGACCTGCTGCGCCTGCTCGTCGATAGGCAGGTTGCGATGGAGCACGCCGAGACCACCGTGGCGGGCCATGGCGATGGCCATTCGTGCCTCGGTGACCATGTCCATGGCGGCCGACACCAAAGGGATGCGCAGCAAGGTGTTCCGCGTGAACCGAGCGGAGGTGTCCACCTCGCTGGGGATCACGTCGGACTCGCGTGGCACCAGCAGCACGTCATCGTAGGTCAGCCCGAGCATCCCGAACCTGTCATCCATCAATTGCCACCCTCACCCCCGGGCACTCATCGACGCCACCCAGGACGCTATCTGCAGGCCGTCCCTGGCTACGACCAGTGTCGCAGCTAGGGCTCGGTTCCCTCCTGGGATGAGTTAGCTTCATCGTCGCCCAACTGAGGTCGATGCGCTAACCCCCCGCTGCCCGGGTCGGTGGCCGGAGTAGGTGGATCGGGTGCCGCGACGGCGTCCGCTGACATGCTTGCCGAGGCCGTCGGCTGGGGCGTTGGTGGTGGGGAGACGGCAGCGGTCGGGGAGCCGGCTGGCGTGGGCGTCGGCGATAGGCCATCGTCGCCGGTCGGCGCACTGGACGGATCGCTGGTCGGTGTAGCAGTCGGATCGTCGCCCGCCGGATCGCTCGACGACCCGGCATCCGGGGACTGCTCACCGTCGCTGCCGCCATAGTCGCCGGTCTGATCCTGGTAGCTCGTGCCGTCCTCGCCGGGTTCGAT
>JBKOZJ010000138.1:0-6440 GCA_046725875.1 Actinomycetota bacterium | reverse complement strand
CGCGAATACCGTCCGCATCCCCAGGATTCGTTTGCTTGGCGGATCAAATAGAAGGAAAGTTCGCGGCGGACAATCAAGCCTGGCCGTGGATATTGAGTAGTTTCTTCCCGGAGACCGTGACGATCTCGTAGTGATCGATCTTGTCAGGCTGCATGCCGACCGCGCCCGGAATCGTGATCGTTCCCGCGCCGCCACTGACCGGATCGCGCGGGTAGCCGGACGCTGGTACTTGCCAGGATGAGGCGACCTCGCGCCGGCCGGAGGCGCTGACCGCGATCAGCGAGCATTTCTCGCCCGCCGGGACACCGCCAAGCTCGACAGCGAGCTTCGTACCCCAGCCGACCGCGGTGAACGAGACGGTGGCGTGGACGCCGGTCCTGTTGTCCACGGCACCGACCTGGTCGCCAGCGGGCGCGGTCGCGCTTGACGTGGGCGACGGCGTGGCCGTCGGCGATCCATCGCCACCGTCGCGCAGGGCGAATGCGCCGAAGAAGGCCAGCAGTCCCGCGGCCGCGACCGCGCCCGCGGTCGCGGCGAGTGCCCGGCGACGCCTGCCGGACCGCTCGCGCTCGGCCCGCCCGACGAGAGCATGCCATTGACGGTCGGTCGGCAATGGCCAAGCGGCGCGACTTTCTCCCTGAACGCCGGCGGTCGGGCCGGGGACCGACGTCGTCACCTCTTCCACCGAGACAAGGTCGAGCAAGCCCGGCAGCGGTCGCAGCTGGGCGTACTCCTCGGTGCACGCCGGGCAGGTCTCGATATGCCGGCGCACCTCCTCGGTCTCCTCCGGCTCGAGCGCGCCAAGCACGTAAGCGCCGAGCATCTCGCGGATCCCGTCGCAGCTCATGGCACGAACCCCCGCTCCTCGAGTGCGAGGCGCAGCGCGCGGAGCGCATAGAACGTGCGTGACTTGACGGTGCCGGCCGGGATGCCCAGTACCTTGGCAGCTTCGCCCACCGACCGGCCGCGGTAGTAGGTCTCGATCAAAACTGTCCGGTGGTCGTCGCTGAGCGCCCGCAGTGCCTCGGCGACCTCCAAGGACAGGAGCGCGCGGTCGACCTGGTCGTCGACCGGAACCATGGTGAGCGCGTCCTCGGCCACCTCTCGCGGGCGGGCCCGGCGGGCCCGGGCTCCGTCGACGACGAGGTTTCTGGCGACCGTCCACAGCCACGGGCGCAGGGAGCCGCGGGATGGATCCAGCGACTCCGGATGCTGCCAAGCCCGCAGCAGCGTCTCCTGCACCACGTCCTCCGCGCGCTGCCGATCACCGTCAGTGAGTTTGAGTATGTAACCGAGTAGCGGTCCGGCGTGCTGGTCATAGAGGGTGCGCAGCAGCTCGTCGCTCGCCACACCCACATCCTGGGCACGCTTGCCGGCATGATTCGGTTCACTGCGATCGGCGGCGCGGCGATGCCCACCCTGCCTTCGCAACCGGGCCATATCGCCGATCCTTGCCGCGGAGTCCGACGCGGGCTACGGCTGGCCGAGGCCGTTACCCGACCGATACGTTCTGTCCCGTTACGCCGATCCGCAGTCCGTCCTCGCCGGCGGCGAGCGACCGCAGCCTGACGGCGCCGGGTATTTGGGGGATCTGCACGTCGAGCCCGAGCTCCCGCCGGGCGATTTCGGTGATCAGCGGGTCGGCCGCTGCGCCGTCGACCTCGACCCGGGTGGGTCGCATCGTGAGCCGGGACCCCGTCAGCCGGAGGTCGCCAAAGGCGACAACGTCCACGGCTCCGGCCGGCCCGTCGATGGTTGCCCGCACGGCAATGGTGTCCGGAGCGCCTCCGTAGGCCAGGTCGAAAGTGGACGCGCCGGTCTGCCGGGCCAGCTGGACCAGACCCTGGTAGGGCACAGTGACCGACCCATCCAGCTGAGCAGCGCGGCCGCGGTAACCCGCGAGGAGCCGGACGTCGCGGGCGGTGAACCGTACCTCGAGGTCATCCGCCTCCTCGACGGTGACGCCCGGCGCGTCCACGTCTACCCGGCCGAGCTTCCGGCTGAGGACCTGGGTGAGGAATGGGAAGCCGTGCACCGTGATGTGCGGACGCTCGGACAGGTTATAGACCTCCTGGGCCCGCGAGGCTGCCTCGCGCTCGACCACGATCTTGGCCACGCGGTCCACGGCAAGCAGCAGCGCGACCAGGACGAGCAGCGCGATCAGTAGCTTCCTCATGGCTCTGCAGTCAGCCGACCAGGATCCGACCGAGGACATACGTCGCCGGGGCGGCAAATGCGATCGGAAGCATCACAGCAGCGGACAGTACCGCCCTCCGGGACGAACGCGCCGCAGCGACGACGTAGCCCGCGGTCGCGGCGAAGAGCCCCGCGACCGCTCCCATCGCGAGCCCGCGGCCAAGTCCAAGGTCATCGAGCGTCCGACCGACCACACCACCTGCGGCGAGCCCGGCGAGCGTACCGACGATGACGCTGACCGGCGCAGGTATCGGAAGCGAGGCGAATACGGACGCGGCGGCGACAGCCACCATCCCGGTAATGACAACCGAACGCCCGCCGGGGGCGGCGCGCTCAGCGACGAGAGTCGCCGTAAGGACCGCGAGGGTGCATCCAGCGGTCGTCGCCGCGACCGAGGCGGTCAGGTAGGCACGGCCGTCCCGGCGCATCAGCTCGTGCACGAGAACGCCAATGAATGCGAAGCCGAGCACGACCGCCAGGGGGCCGACCGTGATGGCCCGCCCCTGGGCAAGCAGCGCAATGTCCGCCGCGGCCGCGGCGGACAGCGTAAGCACGAGCGATCCGTGGCGGGAAGGGACGGGTGCCAAGCGGTACCAGCCCACCGCGAGCACGAGCTGGACGAAGATGACCGCGGCGGTCAGCGGGAGCTGCCCGGCTGTCGCCGCGAGCGCTACCAGACCGGCGACGACGGCGGTGAGCAGGGCAGCGGTCACCGGGGCATCGTGCCAGACCGGACCAGGACGGGCGGCTCGAGCGGTCAGCCGCCCGCGAACGGGGGCAGCACCTCGACCGTGCCGCCGTCCGGAAGCTCGACCTCGTTGTACGGACGGGTACCCACCGGCTCACCGTCGACCAGCAAGGAGGAGCGGCCGAGGACACGGTCGAAGTCCACTGCTGGATGGCGTTCACGGGCGACGGCGAGCGCCTCCGCGAGCGTCGTCGCGTCGTAGTCCTCCTCCGCTGTCCCGGCGGCCGCCTTCGCCGCTGCCCAGTAGCGGATCGTGCCCCTCGCCATGCTCCCTCGTACCGTTCGAGCCCTCCTGGCCGGGCTCTGCCTCAGTTGCTCCCTGTTCGCTACCAGGCACTTGCCTCGTTGGACAACCGGCAGCTACGCAGCCTCTCCGTTATCCTGCCCCTTACCGCACCAAAGGCGACGGGATCCGGGCGACGTCGGCCGGAAGCTGGACGGGCTTCCCCGCGACAACACGTTCGGCATCCCGTTTCGTTTTTTGCTGCGGCGGCCTTGGGAGGACCATGAGCTCACTACTCCTGCTGACAAACGCGCTGGCTCCATCGGCTGAGATCCTGCCTGCGCTGGGCCTCCTGCTGCACCAAGTTCGGGTCGCCCCCGCCGAGGCGAGCGCGCTCGTCGATGCCCCGCCGGCGGATGTCGTCCTCATCGACGGCCGCCGCGACCTGCCCCATATCCGCGGCCTCTGCCGCTTGATCCGGACCACCGGCATCGACTGCCCGCTGATCTTGGTCACCACCGAGGGTGGCCTGGCTGCCGTGACCGCAGATTGGGGCATCGACGACGTCCTGCTGGACAGCGCCGGCCCGGCCGAAGTCGAGGCCCGGCTGCGGCTCTCCGTCGGCCGCGTTCGCGCGGCCGCTGAAGACGTACCGAACGAGATCACCAGTGGCGAGCTGGTGATCGACGAGGCCACATACACGGCGAAGATCCGTGGGCGGCTGCTCGACCTCACGTTCAAGGAGTTCGAGCTCTTGAAGTTCATCGCTCAGCATCCGGGGCGGGTCTTTACCCGTGCCCAGCTCCTTCACGAGGTCTGGGGCTACGACTACTTCGGCGGGACTCGCACCGTCGACGTCCATGTCCGCCGCCTGCGCGCCAAGCTCGGCAGCGAGCACGAGCAGCTCATCGGCACGGTTCGCAACGTCGGCTACCGCTTCGTTCTCCCACCCAAAGACGAGCGCTCCACCACTCACGCGCAGCGTCTTTGAACTGGGCCGGGTCCCTGGCAACTCACCAACCCGAACAAACAGGCCGGCCGCCGCCGTACGCTCGAGGCGTGGTGCTTGACGCTGCGGCCGCGGAGATCCTGGTCACCGGGCGGCTGGGAATTACGCAGGCCCAGGAGGTCCAAGAGATGGTCGCCCGGGCAACCGATGCGGACCAGGTCCGGCCGCTCTCCGAGCACGTTGCGTTGCATTTGCGGTACGGCGGGGACGAACCCGTGAAGACGGTCCTGGCGACCGTCGACGGCCGGATAGCGGGTTACGGCCACCTCGACATCACCGACCAGGTCGAGGGTGCGAGCGCTGAGCTTGTGGTCGATCCCGCCTACCGCAAGCAGGGCATCGGCCGGCAAATGCTCAAGACGTTGATCGCCGAGTCGGGCGGCACCCTGCGGCTGTGGGCGCACGGCGAACCTGCGGCGGCTGCGGCGCTGGCATCATCGCTCGGCTTCGTACGCAGCCGCTGCTTGTGGCAGATGCGCCGATCGCTTTTCGCCCCGATCCCCGAGGTCGTGCTGCCGCAAGGCGTCGCGATCCGCACTTTCGAGCCGGGCCGCGACGACGAGGCATGGGTGCAGCTGAACGCCCGCGCCTTCGCGGGGCACCCGGAGCAAGGCTCGTGGACCGTCGATGACCTGCACCGGCGGACGTGTGAGTCGTGGTTCGATCCCGCGGGGTTCTTCCTCGCCGTCCGCGACGGCCGACTCGTGGGCTTCCACTGGACCAAGGTCCATGGCGGCGGCGCGTCCAGCGCCGAGGGGGAGGACCTCCTTCCTGAACCGCCCGACAACACTCACGGCCACGAGCCGATCGGCGAGGTATACGTCGTCGGCGTCGACCCGGCCGAGCAGGGCAAGGGGTTGGGCACCGCGTTGACCGTCGTCGGACTTTGTCACCTGCGTGCGCTCGGCCTACCACAGGCCATGCTGTACGTGGACGAGTCGAACACTTCGGCGATCAAGGTGTACGAGCGACTCGGCTTCACCCACTGGGACACCGACGTGATGTATCGGATAGGCCCCGGCGCCTGACCGAGGTGTCGCAGGCGAGCCGACAGCGCCGCCAATCGCCACGGTGAGCTCACCCGATCGATCAACCGAAGACTGGATCAAGTGGGGCGGCGCCAGGCGCGCCAAAAACACGAGATCGGTCGACCTGACACCTCCATGATCGATCGCAAACACGACTTTGCTCGGTCAACGCGAGTGGAGCGGGACAAGTACGCCCATCTGTATCGGGCTGGACCAGCCGCGATCGATCGGAGGTCGCCCGGATCGGCCCAGGCGGGAAATGTCCTGGTCCGCTCGGGTTGGGTAACCCGGAAATGGTCCAACTGGGTGATGCGGCGGCCACAGTCTGGACCTACCCTGAGGGAACGCGCACGGAGCGTCCGAGGCGCGAGACGGGGGGTCGTCCCCTCGGCTCGTGGCGAGCGAGGAGGTGAGCCATGATGGCGAAGCCTGACGCACGCGTCCATGATTACGTTGCGCTCGACGAGATCGAACTCTATGGCGAGCTGATGATCGCCGCCTCCCGCAGTGACGGCCCACTGTCCACGGCGGAGATCGATGCCGTGCTCGGCGTGAGCGATCATTCCGATCCTGCGGAACCGCTTCCCGCGTAAACCATCGTCCCCAGCACATCGTGTCGCACGCCCCCACGTGGGTGGCGAAGGTCTCATCGGACGCGCTAATCGGTATCTGGTCGCGCGGCAGACGCCGAGATAGGCCTCCGGCACCATGCGCTCGAGCTCGGTGTTCGGTATCGCCGATTAGGCAACGGGCCAACGTGTGAGCGCAGCCACGAGGGCGGGCCCCTAGGTGGTCGGCCTGACCGCGCCCATGTAGTCCGGGTGATCGATGTGATCGAATCGGATGACCGCGCCCGTGAATGGCGCGTCGATCATGTACCCGTGCCCGACATAGAGCCCCACGTGATGGATGCTGCGCGGATCCCCCGTGTCGTACCCGAAGAAGACGAGGTCCCCGGGTTGCAACGCGGACCGGCTCACCCGCCGCCCGGCATACCACTGCTGTGGCGAAGTGCGGGGCAGCTCGACGCCGGCGGTGCGGTAGGCCGCCTGCGTCAGGCCCGAGCAGTCGAAGCGACCACCATCCTCGGGAGTGCCCTCGCCGCCCCACCGATACGGCGTCCCGACCATCATGAAGGCGAACCTTAGTGCGACCGAGGCTGCTGCGCTTGGCGCCGGCGGCGGGGCGACGGTTGTCGCGAACGCAGGCTCGAGCTCCCTGATCCGGGCGACATAG
>JBKOZJ010000137.1:0-20378 GCA_046725875.1 Actinomycetota bacterium | reverse complement strand
CCACCTACCCGTCCTAGGTCAGGACGTTCCTCGCGATCGAGGGGAAGAAGTCACACGGCTGGGCCACCTTGACGGGTCGGGTCGAGCACAGCGGGCATGACCTTTGAGATGAAGCGGTCCCGGGTGTCCTCATCGGCGGTGGCGTCTATCGGCTATGACCCGCAGAGGCGCGTACTCGAGGTGGAGTTCGCGTCGACCGGGGTCTACCGGTATCTAGACGTCGATCCAGCCGAGGTCGAGGAGCTTCATCGGTCCGAAAGCAAAGGGCGCTATGTAAACGAGCAGATCAAGCCGCGGCATCCGTACATCCACGTCGTTCCAAGCTAGTGAGACCGCCGGCGGCGGGACGGTGGCAAACTGCGAAAGCGTGGCGCCGGAGGAGGTCGAGCGGCATCCAGCGGATGGCTGGCCGGTTCTCTTCTTCGAGAACGGGCGAGCCTTTGAAGCCTGGTTGGAGGCTCACCATGGTGATCGGCGCGGCATATGGCTCAAGCTCGCCAAGAAGGGTAGGGGAATCCCGTCGATTACGTTCGACCAAGCCCTTGAGGCGGCGATGTGTTTTGGTTGGGTCGACTCGAGGACGCAGGGCCTGGACGATGACCATTATCTGCTGCGTTATCAGCCGAGGAAGCCGAGATCCAATTGGTCGGCCCGAAACAAGGTGCTCGGGGAGCGGCTGATCGCAGAAGGGCGCATGCGTCCATCTGGCTTGGCCGAGATTGAGGCCGCCAAGTCGGACGGTCGTTGGGGCACCTGAGGCGAGATGCAGGGATCGATCGTGTATGAGGACCTGACACAGGCGCTCTTCCAGCTCTCGTCGGCGATCCGCTATGTCGCCCTAGGCCGCGGTCACGAAGTCGTGATGCGCGAGCGCCCGGGACTCTCCGCCGCCTCGTCGAGCGAGTCCGACCGCTACGAGGAGCTGCTGGTCAACCCAACACTCCTTACCCTCGCCCGCCAACGCGGTGAGATCGATTGCGGTGGTCTGCGGTTTCTCGTCGTCGGATATGGCAACTTTCATCAGCTAGTTATCCCGACAAATGAAGGCCATGTGTCGATCGCGTTCGAGCTGGATAGCAACCCCCTTAGCGCTCTTCCCACAGTTTCGCGCCTGCTGGCTGAGTACGGGCTCGAACCAGGGAGCAGTTGACCCGAACGCCAGTCACAACCGGACGGAGACGGCGGTCGCTAGGGACCGCTTCTGTCCGGAGCCGGACGAATCGAGATCAGTGGGCGAGACGACTCGGCGGCGAGGACCCGCTCGAGGGCACGGGCGACGACTTCGCTGTCACCGTCCAGGTGGTCGGTGAAGTGGCGGGCGATCGCGGCGCGATAGATGGGTGCCGCCTTGCGAAACTTTCGCTCCCCGGTATTTGTCAACGTGGCCAGAGCCGATCGCTGGTCGTCGGGGTTGGCCTCGCGGCGGACGAGACCGGAGGCTACGAGCTCGTCGACAACCCTGCTGACCCGGCTCCGGCTCAGCACAACACGCTCGCCTAGGTCACTCATTCGGAGCTGTCGATCAGGTGCGGCGTGCAGCTCGAGGAGGACGTCGTACCAGGGCAACGGCAGGTCCGCGGCGTCGCGGAGCTGCCGATCGAACAGCGGAACGAGGAGCGCGTGGACACGCAGCAGGGCAGCCCACGCGGCGGCATCAACGGGCTTGTCATTGGGCTGGCGCGAAATGCTTGACACGGTCGCAGGCTAGCGGGAATTGCGTGCGTGCTCACATTGTTCTCCTTACGTTGCGTGCACACGCACGCAAATGCGAAGGAGACAGCGATGGATCTCGCACTCTTGATCATCAGGCTGGTGGTCGGTGGCCTGGTTGCCGCGCACGGGCTGGGCAAGCTCGCCGGCTGGTTCGGCGCGGGCTTCGGCCTCACCGGCACAGCCCAGTACCTCGAAGGCTTTGGCTTCCGGCCGGGCCGGCTCTGGGCAATCGTGGCCGGGATGACGGAGACCGTTGGCGGCGTGCTGCTCGCAAGCGGAGCGCTTACACCGCTGGCCGGGGCTGCGATCGCCGGGACGATGTTGGTTGCGGCCCGAACCGATCATGCGGGCAAGGGGCCCTGGATCTTCAACGGCGGTTGGGAGTACGTCACGACGAATGCCACAGTTGCACTCGCCATCGTCGGCACCGGACCCGGACGCTTTTCCATCGACGAGGTCGCGGGCTTGGACCTGGACGGCGCCGGATGGCTTGCGGGGGCCGCCGCGCTTGCGATCACGGCAGGTGCTTTGACCCTCGCGCTGGGTCGGCCCGCTCCACAGACCGTCAGAGCCGCACGCTAGCCGCCGCCCTGCCTGCGGCTAGCACCAGGGGATACACGCTGCGATCACAAGATCCGCTAAGCAGCGGTGGTCGACGGCGCCAACGGATGCTCGCCGGCACGGTTGTCTCGACCGGAGACTCGGTGGGCCACAATGGAGCCGCCCGCTGCCAGAGCGACTGCTGATCTTCGCGTGGCCGGTTCCCACTCTTCTTGTCATTGGTTTGACGCAGCTATGACCGTGCTTCCATACGTTTCTTGGCAGCTGCGCAAGCGTTTCAGGCACCGCTGAAACGATTGACAGGGTCGGCAACGGATTCGACGATCGAAGTCGGGCTTGGTAGGTGTCCGGTGATGGCTGGCTCGGCCACCGCTGCAGCCGGTAAGGATCGATGCACATGCTTCGGCTTCGGTTCAGTGTTGGCGATCTCGCGCGGACACGGTTCGCGTTTCCTACATCGTTCTGTGAGCTGGCCGGGAGTGTGCAGGCGCTGCAGCAGCCGACAAGTTGGGTGCGGAGGTGTTGGCGGCGCACTCGGTCACTTGTTCCACAGCAGGCGGCTCCGTTGCTGGAGCTTGTTCCGAGCCACGGCAGCCTGCCCGGCTTTCTCATTCCCGAGGCGGAGAATGGCTCCTTCGACACCACGTTGGACGCCGTCCAGTCCGCGCCGCTCTCGCAGATCCGTACCGAGGTGGCGCAGGCGCACCCGTTGCCAGCTCGGGCGGGCTGGGTGCGTCAGCTTGCCGTTGGCGACTGTGATTCGCTCAGCGATCTCGGGCAGGCGATCCGCAGCTACTACTGGCACGTGCTAGGCCCGATGGTGCCAGCGCTTTACGAAGCGGCTGCGGCTGAGGTCCACCGACGGGCCTGGCAATTGGCGATCAGAGGTATCGAAGACGTGCTCGCCACGTTGCATCCGCTCATCCACTGGCGCGACGGCATCCTTGAGGTTGCCTTCCCCGTCGAAGCCGATGTGGACCTGGGCGGGCGAGGACTGTCTCTGTGCCCCTCGGCCGCCTGGACGCGCCCGGGTTTCGCCTTCCATTGGGAGCAACAGCCTGGTCTGGTTTATCCGATACCGCCCCCCGACTGGCACCTCCACGCGAACCGGGGCGAGCACGAGGTGCGCCTGGCCGGCCTTCTCGGCGCAACCCGGGCACGGATTCTCTGCGCATTGATCAGCGAGCACACCACAACGAGCCTGGCGGCTGCGCTTGGCCTTAGCGCCGGCTCCGCGTCGATGCACGCCACCGCTCTGCGAGGAGCCGGACTCGTGGAAACCCGTCGTGACGGCCGGGCAGTCCGCCATAGCCTCACCGAGCTCGGTCGGCAGTTGGTCTCCGGGCCGGCGCCTCCTGGCCGTACGTAGGTCGGCGTCCGCGGGATCGACGGCCGATTCCGGAACAGTCAGCATCCCTTTCAAGCTGTCGGACGGTTTCCAATCGGCGGCAGCGGTAGCGATCAGGCACCGTCGAGCCGTCGCGCAGGCGAAGGTGCGCGTCACTGACCGATCCGGCTCGGTCACTTCCGCGGCTCCTCCGATGGTTCGCACTCCAGCCCTCGGATCAGGTCGGCGAGTTGCTGCACGCTCATGCTCCGTCCGTATGGGTCGCCCGGTAGTGATCTTGTTCAGCAATCGTCCACAATGCGTACGGCTGCGATCGCGGCGATGAGCAGCCCGTACTCGACGCCTGACGCGCCCCCCGGTCCCCCTGGCCCTTTCATTCGGTTCACCGCGGGACCAGATGCGGCAGGACTCCTGCCGGGACGATGACGCGCTCCGGTTAGGACATCGCTAGCGCCGCTACAGAGGAGCCCATCAATGTCGAACAACCTCGGGCCTGGCCCCTGGCCCGCGACAGGCAAAGCAACGGTACCGGCGACACGGCCCGCCGAGCCCCCGACCAGACACATGTCTCCAGAGGAGTTCCGCGAGTACGGCAAACGGGTGATCGACTGGGTCGCCGACTACATCACCAGCATCGAGGCCCACCCGGTGCGTTCACAGCTTCGACCGGGCGATGTACGAGCAGCGCTGCCGGGGCATCCTCCGCAGGACGGTGAGCCATTCGAGGAGGTGCTGTCCGACCTCGATCGAATCATTCTCCCCGGCGTGACCCACTGGCAGCATCCGAGCTTCTTGGCTTACTTCCCCGCCAATGCCAGCGGGCCGGCCATCCTAGGCGACCTCCTTTCATCCGGCCTTGGCGTGCAGGGGATGCTGTGGGCGACGAGCCCCGCGTGCACCGAACTCGAAACCGTCGTGGTGGACTGGCTCGCTGAGGCGCTCGGGCTACCGGAGCACTGGCGGACCGACGCTCGGGGCGGCGGTGTCATTGAGGACTCCGCATCCAGCGCGACGCTGGTCGCGCTCCTCGCCGCGCTGCAGCGATGCGACCGAGGCCGCAGGAACACCGTGTACGTGACAGCGCAGACCCACTCGTCGATAGAGAAGGCGGCCAAGATAGCGGGACTCCGCCCGGCCGACATGCGCGTCGTGGAGGTTGAACCAGAAACGCTCTCCATGCGGGTGGACCTGCTCGACGCCATGATCGCCCGGGACATCGCCGACGGAGCGACGCCGACCATGGTCTGTGCGACGATCGGCACCACGTCGACGACCGCGATTGATCCGGTACGGATGATCGGGGAGGTCTGCCGTGACCGCGGTGTCTGGCTCCACGTCGACGCCGCTTACGCCGGGGTGGCCGCCGTCTGCGAAGAGCTCCGCTGGATCAACGACGGGGTCGCCGACTACGCAGACTCCTACGTCACCGACCCGCACAAGTGGCTGCTGACCAACTTCGATTGCTCAGTGCTATGGGTCGCGGACCGTGTCCCATTGGTCAGAGCACTCTCCGTCGATCCTGAGTACCTGCGCAATGTCGCTACCGAAGCGGGCAGGGTGATCGATTATCGAGATTGGCAGATTCCGCTCGGCAGACGGTTCCGTGCGCTGAAGCTGTGGTTGGTGCTGCGCTGGTACGGCACGGCGGGCCTTCAAGCGCACATCCGTACCGGTTTGGCACTCGCCGATGAATTCGCTGCCTTGGTGCGTACGGACGACGAGTTCGCGCTACTTGAACATCACCCCTTTGGCCTGATCTGCTTCCGGCCACTGTGGCCTGACCTTCCGGACGACCTCGCCGATGGCGCGACCGACGCCCTGATGCAGCGACTCAACGACTCCGGTGCGCTCTACCTCAGCCACACCCGGGTCAACGGGCGACTTGTGCTGCGGGTAGCGATAGGGGCTCCATCCACCACGACGGAGCATGTGCACGGCGCGTGGCGGCGAATCCTGTCGGAGTACCACGCAATGCGCGCAACCTTGTGACACCGGTCAGCGCCAACTCCGAGCGGGCAAGCCGGGATGACCGACAGGACCGGTGGGGTGCCGGGCTGCCTGCCGTGCCAGCGGGCGCTAGCACCTAGCAGCGGATCCCGGTCAGCGGCCAAAGACAATGCCCGCTGACGTTGACGACTCGGGATTGCCTCGTGGAATCGTGGATGGTTGCGCCAAGTGGAAGCCGGAGCGAGGAGCTGAGCCAAGGATGGATCAGACCGAGGCGACAGTAGTGGACAACCCGACGTCCAACCGCTTCGAAGTCCTCGTCAACGGGACGGCGGCCGGGTTCGCAAGGTACGTCCGAACGGACGGAAGGGTTTCCTTCACGCACACGGAGATCGACTCCAGGTTCGAGGGCCGCGGGCTTGGCTCCATCCTGGCGCGTGGCGCCCTTGATTCGGCTCGCGCCCAGGGTGCGTCCGTGCTGCCTTTCTGCCCGTTCATCCGCGGGTACATTCAGCGCCACCCCGAGTACGCCGGCCTTGTTCCGGCCGATCAGCGCGCCCGGTTTGAGCTGACCGGCCCGTCCGGTTCAACGCCCGACCGGTAGTAGGACGACCAGGACCCAACGCTGACCAGGCGACCGACCGTGTGCAGGCGGCTTAACCTGCGCCACAAGCGGCGCTTGCCCAGAGAAGGGGGAGCCCCTCCATGTATGAGATGGAGGGGCTCCCTTGCTCCGCGTCGTCGCCACATCGGTCGATCACTCGACCTCCGCGGCTCCGCGGAGCCGATCACCGGCTTGGCGGGCCAACCGCGAACCTCTGACCACTCGGTGTTCGCGATGCCGAAGGTCGCCCCTTCGGACCGAGCTGCCGTCACTGGTGACGTGGAGAGATTTTTAGTCGCCCATAGGCGAACAGCGCAAGGGGTTTGGCGACATTTCTTCAAGATTCTTTCAGACAGCGTCCTACCAGGCGCCGGAAGGCTCCATCAGCAACCAGCATGGGCTCCTGCCCGCCCGTCGCCGCGTCCTACTGATTGATCGTGGCGTGGTCGCGGTCGCCAACGTCACCCTTGGGCAGGGTGAAGACAAGGCCCGCGCCCGGACGGCCCTCCCTGACCGGCCCGACCGTGCCGCTGAGGGCCGCGTCGGCCAGCGATGGTTCTACGATCGATGGCGCAGGAAGCCGTGGAGACGACCGTGGGCATGGCCGGGAAGCCGGACCTCGTTGTGGGGTTGATCAAGACGCGGGACGCCGTCGACCGCCCCGCGGAAGAGGCTGTCGGCCTCGTCCCGCATGTGGTCGAGGTGATCGCCATCGTCGAGAACATGGGAGCTGTTGTCGCGGGCGAGACGACCACACGGTTCTGGGTGCGAGGCGCTGCCGTCGACCAGGAAATGCGAGTCGTCCACACCCCCGAGGTGCCGCCGGGCGAAGCAATCGAGGTGACCGCACTGTGGGACCTGCCTGACGGACCAGGTTCGTACACGATCACTGTGATCGCCGATGCCTTCTCCCAGATCGACGAGGCGCGCAAGGACAACAACACCGCGGTCGCGCATATCACGGTTCGAGGTACCAGGGCGGAGCTGTCATAGCGGGCTGCTTCGTCCGCTGTGCCGGTTGGTGTAGCCGCACGGTGCTTGCGGGGTCCGAGGGTAGGAATGAGGAGTTCGTCGCGCCCGGGGAGTTCACGTTCAGGCGACGCGACAACGTCGCGCGGTTGGGAGACGTGGTCAAGTTCAGCTGGGATATGGTGCCGACGCGCGGCAACCCAGCTGGCTGCGGCCTTGAGTTTCTCGTACTCGCCCCGGACGGTCGGATCTAGCGCGACTAGCAGTTCATCGAGGCGTGATCAGGTAGGGCCGAAGGGCCGGTCCAACCAAGCGATTGCCAAGGCCGGACCGGCGCGAAGCGTAGGGTGGGTGCCTTTGCGGGCGCCTACGGGACGGATGAGGAGCACGATCATCATGGCACGGTTGATTGGTGGGCCGTTCTTCACCAACTTTGCGGCCTACGACGCGTCGTTCCCCACGAAGGTCCGTCTCGCGCTGGCCAACAACTGGCGGAAGGTACGCACGCGATCGAGCTGCTGTGGGAACTACGGGCAGCCGGGCTGTTGACAGCCGGCTGACGGATCCCGTGAGGGTCCGAACGACCACGGCCACCCGCACCACCACGACGACGAGCGGGGCTGACTTCTCGACGAGTGACCTAGACGACGGGCGCCGCGAAGCAGGTCGCGTCGTTTCGCGGCCTGGCATCG
Source organism: Actinomycetota bacterium (assembly GCA_046725875.1). Lineage (GTDB taxonomy): Bacteria > Actinomycetota > Actinomycetes > JAKEEW01 > JAKEEW01 > JBKOZJ01. The sequence goes on along the minus strand of JBKOZJ010000137.1, from coordinate 12,544 downwards.
CTGGTGCCGCCAATGAGCAGAATGACGGGACTTCTCCATCACAGATGATTAAGTCCGGTTGCTACTAGAAGTCTAGGTCGACAACCACTGGCGCGTGGTCGGACGGGGCCTTTCCCTTCCGTGCATCGCGATCCACGTACGCGTCGGTCACAGCCGACGCCGCGACGCCGTTCGCGTACACAAGGTCGATCCGCATTCCTTGATTGTTGTGGAACATCCCGGCTCGGTAATCCCAGTACGTGTACGGGGTGCCGTACTTCAGCGCGCGCGGTACGACATCCTTGAGGCCAAGGTTACGAAGTTCGGCTAGCCGCTCGCGCTCGGGCTCGGTTACGTGGGTCGCACTGGCGAAGGCGGCGGGATCCCACACGTCGGCGTCAGTTGGTGCGATATTGAAGTCCCCGGCCATGATGAACGGGCCGCCGGCCGCCACCTCTCCTGCCACGGCGTCTCGCAATGCGGAAAGCCAGTCCAGCTTGTACGCGTAATGCGCGCTCCCGACGGTCCGCCCGTTGGGCACGTACACAGACCAGACGCGAAGCGGCCCGCAGGTGGCGGCCATCGCCCTCGGCTCGACGATCGGAGGCGACGGCAGATCAACCAGCATCAGGTCATCCAGCTTGGCGGTCTCGACGTAACCAGGTTGGCCATCGAACCCGCGCATAACATGCTCCAGCCCGATGCGAGACAGGATCGCCACGCCGTTCCATCGCCCCGAACCGTGTGCGGCGACCTCATAGCCACGCTCGATGGCGCCGCTGGCGGGAAATATGTCATCCGGGGACTTCGTCTCCTGCAGACATAGGACATCCGGCTTCGCCAGGTCGAGCCACTCGTTAAGGCGGGTGACGCGGGCCACGACCGAGTTCACGTTCCAGGTCGCCACTCTCACTGATCTCTCCTCTACCGTCACCGACCTCCATCGCGTCCGTCCCGAGACTGCCAACAGCCTGTGGAGCGAGGAGCCCGGCCGTTCTGTGCCGATCGCCTCGGCAGCCACAGCAGGCGAACCGCCGAGGGCCTCACCACCCTGCCCGACGGACACGGCCGGCGTCATCACCCGCCCCACGATCACAACAAGATCAACGATGCCGCCTTCGGGCCCACTGAAAGACCGGGGCTAGGGTGATTATTCGGTTGGTATTCGAGCCGAGCCTTGGGCAGGCTGCGCAGTCGTGGTATCGCACATCTCCGACGTCCCGGGCATGCCGGCCGGCTACACGGTCGGCCGGCAGTCCCTGGACGACACCGCGGCCATCCTGGCGGTTGCCCAGGCCAACGACGTCGCCACACTGGGGTACCCGGACTTCGCCAGTAGCGATGTCGTCGACGCCTACAACGGGATCCACACAGACCCTGAGCGCGACACCTGGGTCGTTCGTGATGGCTCCGGCATCGTGTGCGCGTGGGCATTCATCGCGAGCAATTATGGCGGCGGCGAGGACAACTTCGACGTCTACAGCACCCCGGGGATCGACACCGGTGTGCGACCCGCGCTGGTCAACGCGATCGTGGCGCGGGTCGCCGAGCGCGCCGTCGAACGCGGGCTGAGCGAGGTGCTTGCCACCGCGTACGCCATCGCGGGCGACGATGCCTGGGCGGCTGTCCTCCTTGACCAGGGCTTCACGGTGAACCGCCGGTTCAGCCGGATGCGAATCGAGCTCGACGGCCCACGGCCGTTCCCGGCGGCGCCCGCGGGCGTGACCGTAAGGGTCTTCGACCCGGCCTCGGAGCAGGACTGGTTCGACTGGCACCGCATCCTTGTCGACTCGTTCTCCGAGCATTGGGGCTCGGCGGAGATGACCCTCGCGGCCTTCCGGGGCCGGATCGAGGCCGCGCAGGACCCCAACTTCGCAGAGTGGTTCTTCGCTGATGTCGACGGTGTCCCGGTTGGGATCTGCCAGTCGACCGGGGCGTTCAAGGAGGAGGACGCGGGCTGGGTCCGCAATCTCGGGGTTCTGTCGGCCTACCGCGGACGGGGGATCGCCCGGTTCCTGCTTGAGCACGCGTTCGCCACCTACGCCGCCCGCGGCTGCACGTCGGCGGGGCTGGGTGTCGACACGCAGAACGAGACTGGCGCGCTCCGCCTGTACGAGTCTGTCGGCATGCGCCCGGCGTTCCAGGCGAACGCCCACCAGCGCATCGTCCCGGCTGCTGGTTCCTGATCCTCCGTTTCGAACGCCGTCATGCGCGTGTGCTGCCCCTGCGAACGATGGACCACGATGCGGTCTGAGAGTTCGGTTGCTGCCCCAGCGCGGCACGCGCGCATGCCGCGCCCTGGTCGCGGAGCGATTGCGCGACCGTGGTCAGCCCGAGCTGTGCGGCCACCGCCGCGTCATCCCACCCGGTTACCGCCACATCGTCAGGGATGACGCGACCGGCGGCGCGGGCGGCGTGGACTACCCCGGCCGCTTGTTGGTCGCTCATCGCGGCGATCGCATCTGGCGGCTCGCTGGAGGCTAGGAGGGTTGCCGCGATTCGCTCGGCCTCGGCCGCGTCGTTGCGGGCGCATACCGCGATGAGCACGTCGCGCCACGGGATGGCGGTGTCCTCAGCTGCTTGCCGGTAGCCCTGCAGCCGCTCGCGCGTCACCGGAAACAAGACATTCGTGATGTCCGCGCCACCGGTGATCGTGCTGACCCGATCTCGGGAAAGCGGTTGGCTCACGACCGCCGGACGTTTTGCGCCCGCGAACGCGATGGCGCCCACTGCGTGTGCCGCTGCGCGGTTGTCGATGCTCACCAGTCCCAACCCGCGGACTGCCGGCCCGCCGTGGACCACCGCGGGACGCTTCATCGCATGGACGGCTGCCAAGATCGGATCATCGTCGGATGTGGTCCAGACGATGAACCCGTCGACGGCGGCGGCGGTGATCCGCGGGACGTCATCGTCAGCGCCCGTGATCGGCAAGATCGTCATGCCATAACCACGATCAGCGCAGACATCAGCGATCCCAGCCAGGAAGGACACGGCCTGCGGATCTTCGAATGCGTAACTCAGGTGCTCACCCATCACGACACCGAGCGTGCAGGTGCTGCCGCGACGCAGCGACCGGGCACTTGGGTCAGGTCCGACGTACCCAAGCTGAGCCGCCGCGGCAAGCACCTTCGATCGGGCCCGGTCTGATACGCGGTCCGGCCGGTTGTAGGTGTAGGAGGCCGTCATGACCGACACACCAGCCACCTCGGCCACCTGCGCGAGGGTCACGCGCTTCGAGCCGACGGACGCTTCCATGGCGTCCAGCCTAGCGAAGTGTGTATCGTTACACAAATGACGGCTACCAGCTCCCCGCGCCACATGATCGCTTCGGCCTTCGTGGCATTTGCTGCCTTCGGCTCGTTCTGGGGGGTATGGGGCGCCTCCGTCCCGCGGGTTCAGCACCAGGCCGGCATCAGTGACGGTCAGCTCGGCTTCGCGCTGCTGTTCGTAGGCGCCGGTGCTCTTCCCGCGATGCTGCTGGTGGGCAGAGCTCTCGATCGATGGGGGCTGAGGGTCGCGGCTCTGGTCATCGGCGCCCTCGGTGCGGTCGGTGCTGGGTTGGCGCTGACCGCGGTGAGCCTGGCGAGCCTGTGCGTCGGGCTGGCCTTGGTCGGTGCTATCAGCGGCGCGGCTGACGTGGCCGAGAACGCGGTCGCCGGACGAGCCGAGGAGATCGCAGGCCAGCCCGTCATCACCCGCGCCCACGGGTTCTTTTCCGGTCTGGTGGTCCTCGCGAGTCTTGCCACCGGGCTGGTGTCGTCGCTGCCGCTTGCGGTCCCGTTCATCGCCGTATCCGTTCTCTCCCTGCTGGCCGGCGCCGCCATGTTCAAGACGCTGCCTGCCCGCGTCATCGCTCCGGGGCACGATCGCATCAGGGCAGCGGATCCAGCATCGTTTAGTCGGTGGAGGATCGTCCCGTTCCTACTCATCGGGGTGCTGGGCGCGCTCGCATTCGCCAGCGAGAATGCGCACCAGAGTTGGAGCGCGGTTTTCGTCCACGACGAGCTTCATTCAGGTGTGGGCCTGAGCGCTGTCGCACCCGCTGTGTTCGCAGGCACGGTCGCGATCACGCGGTTCTCGATCGGTGGCCTCAAGGCCACCCACGCTCGGACCGTTCTCCTCGCTGGCGCGTCGGCCGCCGCGGCCGGCGCGGCCATCATCGCCGCCGCACCCACGCTGTTCATCGCCGGGCTCGGTCTTGCGGCGGCCGCTGCCGGGACCGCAGTGCTGTTTCCGACGCTCGTCGGCGTCGTTTCGCGAAACGTCGATGAGTCCCACCGGGGGCGCGCGACGTCGGTCGTCACGACCGTGTCCTACCTCGGGTTCCTCGTTGGTCCGGTCTACGTCGGACTGTGGGCTGATGCTGCCGGCTTGCGCGGAGCCATGGTCGCAGTCGCGGCCCTCGCGGTCGGCCTGTTCGTCCTCACCCCAGCGCTGCTACGCCTCAGCGGTTTTGGCCACTCAGGTCCCCGCCGTGACATGAGAAACGAACACGGCAACCCGTCGGCGACGTTTTCGCCAGCGACGTTTCGACGGTTCCTTGTGGAGTGGCCCGGCTAGAGTGTGCCGGCTTGAGTGCCGGTGGTGAGGCTGATGGTGGAGGTTCTACCGAACTGACCAGAGGGTCTCCAAAGGTCGCGGCCGGCAACCATGACGCGCACCGGGCGCAGCAAAGTGATCATTGCAGGCACCGGCCTTGCTGTTTGTGCTCAGCTACCTGCCCTGGCTTGGACCGCCGAAGGCTACGACGCGTACGTCGTTCTCGATGCTGCGGGCGCTTCACGCAGGTCCCCTCGGTCGTGATGTGGATCGAGTCGCCGGGCCGGACGGCGACAGTCAGTCGCCTGACCCAGGGCGGCGTCGCCTTGGTCGACACACGAGTCCTCGTCCTGGAAGCAATGGCAGATAACGCACATCCCAAAGCCACCGAAATCTACGCCGCCCTGCCACCGGGCTGGTAGTTGTGGATGGCATCCGGGCCTAGCACACCGACTCGTGGTCGCCACGGGCCGCGCGTCGCGGGCGCCACGATCGGCCCGGGCGCAACAGATAGACAGATGTTGCTTGATTCGCGATCACGCTCAGGGGTGCTTTGTGCCGGCCCGGAGCATTTCGATCGTCCTCTCCACCCGGCGCCGACGGGTTTCGGGCTTCTTGGCTTCGACGACCCACTGGACGTATTCCTTGCGATGGGTGTACGAGAGCCCCTCGAACGCTTGGCTCGCTACCCGATCCGCCCCGAGGGCCCGGGCCAGGTCATCGGGCACATCGATCTCGCGCGGCTCTACGTCAGGCTCGATTCGAACCCGGATGCGGTCCCCGATCCGGATGCCGGCGGCCTCCTGGATTTCTTTGCGGAATCCAACATAGGACCGCCCGCCGTACACGGAGACTGTGGTTCGGACGGTCACCTGATTGACCGTGGCCTTGACCTTGGGCCGGGCCGTTCCATACACCTGCTTGACGTCGAACGGTAGCTCGACGAGCGGGAGTCGGCCTCCCCCGCCCCCCACGACGGCCTCGAACTCGCGGACCTCCACGGCGGGCGAGTCTATCCACCTGGCTCCGGCAACGAGGCTGGCAGGACTGCGCGGACAGATGTTGGATCGGTAATCCGCGAAGAAGTAGCCCGGGGGTCGGGCAACTTGATCGACTGGAGTCCCGTCGCCACAGGGCCCGACAGACACGAGGATTGCCGGCATCATTCACGTTTTCAACTGACTACCGCCTGCGTCTCAGGGAACCGTGCAAGCTTGCGGAGGAAGCTCAAAGCTGCCGCCGGCTGGATGTCGCCGAAGAACGCCGCGTCGACCTCTCGGACGATGGCGATCGCGCGTGGGGCGAGCCGCGCCCCGCGGCGGGTGGGTCGGAGCCGCCGGGCCCGGGTGTCCGATGCGTCGACCTCCCGTTCTAGAAGGCCCTTGCGTTCCAGGCTGCGGACCACTTGCGAGGTCATCTTGACGTCGGTGCCGGCGAACTCCGACAGCGCGACCTGCGAGGGGTGCTGATCCTGCTGGTTCAGCCACCAGGTGCAGGCGAGGAGCACGAATTGAACATGGGTGAGGCCGAGCGGAGCAAGAGCCAAGGCGATTTCGCGCTGCCACCGCAAAGTGGCGTGCCACAGCAAGAATCCGGCGCTCTCGACCGGGTGGAGCGGCATCAGCGTTCCGCTCGCTCGACGAGGGCCGCCAGCACCCCCGGAAAATCGGCGGTGATCTCCGGGCCGATCTGTGGTCCGAGGGTGTCGGCCTGCAGTCCGGTGATCTCCATCCGATAGGTGACTCGGAGCCGACCGTTCTCCAGGGGCTCGAGGCGATGAATGGTCCGCACCACCACGTCGCCGAGATCAGCCTGGTCTACGAATCCTTCCGACTCTGAGGCCGCTGCGATCCGCAGCTCGATCGTGTCCCCACTGCGTTGGTACATCGTGATCGTGCTGCCGGCCGCGAACGGGCCGGACAGCTGGGCCCGTTCCAGGTCGGCGTTCCAATCGGGCCACCGCTCGACGTCGGACCAGGTTCGCCAGATGGCCTGCGGCGTGGCCGTCGTCTCGATAGCGTGCTCGGTCGCCCACATGGCAGCGGCCTCCTCAGAGAAAGACTGCGCGTAGATAGTCTCTGCGAAGACTATCTACTTTGCCATAGGTTGGCAAGAGGACGACGGGCCGCGACGGCCGCGGTCGTGGGCAACGTGACCTTCTCCTCACCGGCAGCATCGGCTTGGCGATCACGGTCACGATCGGCCTGCTAACCGCTGACCCGTCCCGGTGAGCGGGACCGAAATGGGGATGCGATCAGCATGGCGGCTCTCATAGGAATGTGGTCATGCCCGACCTCAGTCCGCCTACCGGCCGCGTCCGCCTGTCGTTTCTTGCCGCGATGGCGGAGTTCCAGAGTGAGGGCCGTGGCGGCGCCGATGACGACACCATGCTCGGCGGCGAGATACGTGGATACGGCTCGAGCTGGGCGACCGGCGAGGGCTTCGAAGAGTACGTGCGGTGGCTGCGCGCCCAGGCGCTGGAGAACTCGCCGCGCCCTGAGGGCTACGTTCCCTCGACGACGTTGTGGTGGGTAGACGGCACAGACTATTTGGGGCGGATCGCGATCCGGCACCGGCTCACGCCGCCTTTGCGAGAGGTCGGTGGTCTCATTGGCTATGACGTCCGACCATCGGCGCGGCGGCAGGGGCAAGCAACCGCGATGTTGCGGGCCGCCCTGCCCGTTGCGCTTCAACTGAACATCAACCCTGCGCTCTCACCTGCGATGCCGATAACGTCGGCTCCCGGAAAGTGATCGAGCGCAATGGCGGCGTTCCTGGAAGATCAGCGCGGCGACAAGCTGCGCTTTTGGGCACCGACTTCATGACCTCAGCCACAGAGCAGATTCACACCCGAGCAGGATGAAGTAGCAGCCCAGTAGACGAACATCTTGAAGAACCAGCCGGGAAGCACGGAGGGGTTTGGCAGCGGAACGCAGCGCTGCGTGGTGCCGCCGTCGCCGCTGCGTCGGCACGGCGCACCTAGGTCCGTGTCAGTGGACGATCTTGTACGGGACGCTCCCACCACCGCCCCCACCAAAGCAACCGGGCGCCCTCACGACAGCGAGAACGCCCAAGTCAAAGAGGTATCAGCGTAGCTGTATCTTTGTCCGCCGAGACGACGTTACGGACATCCCAAGCATCGTGCTCGTGATCGCCGACGGAACGGCTTGGTCCGGACGCAGTTCGCCGTTCTGCTGCGAGGTGGCGAATGTCGGCGCCCAATTCATCGGCTTGTTAACGTCTGGACTGTGACTCGTGCGGGCGGTCCTGGGGAGCAGGCCGCCATTGTCACGGGCGTGTCTCGGGGCCTTGGGGGCGCCCTCGCGGGCGAGCTCCTCGACCGCGGCTTCACGGTCGTGGGTATCGGCCGAGCGAGCAGCCCGGCACTCGGGGGAGAGCGCTACCTGTTCGTGCGGTTCGATTTGGTCGACACCGCGCGCATCGATGCCGTGCTGGCGCCGGCGTTCGAGGCTTTGAAGGAGCGCCAGCCGGCGTCGGTGTGCCTGGTGAACAACGCGGCGACCGTCGAAGCGGTTGGCACATTGGGGCGGCTTGCGGCAAGCGAGATCGCCTCCGCGCTGTCCGTGAACCTGGCGGCTCCGGTGGCGCTGGCCAACTTGTTCTGCCGCGTCTTCGCCGCTGCGCAAATGCCACGGCGGATCATCAACGTCTCTTCTGGCGCAGCGCAGACGGCGCTGCCCGGCGAAGCGGTGTACAGCGTGGCCAAGGCCGGCATGGAGATGCTGACCCGGACGCTGGCCGCCGACCAACCGGCACCGAACTTCCGCGCGATCACAGTTCGTCCGGGTGTTATAGATACCGGCATGCAGCTGTTCGCCCGCTCGCAGCCTTCGCACGTGTTGCCAAGTGTCGAGCTCTTCAAGGAGTTCCATCGTGCGGGACGGCTGGTTTCACCGGCTGTCGTCGCATCGAAAATCGTCAGCCGGCTCGTCGTCGGCGACGTAGAGCACGGCGGCACCTACAGCTATAAGGACCTTTGACGGTGCAGGGCACGGCTCGAACCAGCCCACCGTGCCTTGTAGCCAACCGATTCACGGAATGAATCATCCCGCGGTGGTCGACGCTCGTGGACAACCGCACCGAAGCAGCTATTCATCATGCGAGTCGACGGCACGGTACCGATATCCTCGCCGCCGGCGGGCCGGCCTCTGTGGAGTACCCATAGGCGCGCTGCTCCTTGGCCGCCCAGTAGCCGAGTTCGTAGACGCCTTGACTCCGCTTGGTCAAGCAGAAGGAGCTGACCCGGCCACACCAATGGCTCCCCGTAGGGGGCGACGATCAAGGGACTAGCTGGTCGGAGGGTACGCCGTCAGGGACTCGAACCCTGAACCCGCCGAGACCGCAGACTGGCTGGCGACGGTGCTGGGTGAACTGGGCGACCCGCTCGAGCTCGGCGGCCCCATGCCCGACAACCTCGAGCCGCCGCCAGAATTCAAGTGCGCGGACTGCTCATGTGTCGAGTACCGGCCACAGCGGACGACGGGAACCTATGCCTGCTGTGCAACCATCACGTCTCCATGCACGACGGGGCGAGGCTCTCCTCCGGCGAGCCCGCAGCGGGAACCTCCCCGAACGGGGACGGCCCACCCGGACACGCCCACACCCGTTGTGGAGCGGGTGCGGCTCACCGCAGCGGACCACCGGCAGGCGAAGGCGGCGGCGCTCGCGGCCCACCACGCGACGATGCGGTAGGCCCGCGGCCGCGCCTAGCCCGTCAACGCTGCTCGCTTTATTCCGAGGCGCACCGCGTCGGGGAGCCTCTCGATGCCCGCCCCCGCAGCGATCAACAACGCGGCCTGTGTGACCACCTGCGGCAGTCGTGCGCTTCCGTCGGCTCCCGCGCACCGAGCAGCAGCCCAGCGTCGTGCGCCAGCAGGTCGGAGCATCCCGCAGCAATCTCGCAGTGATGCGCCGCTCGACGATCACATGGAGATAGCACGACCACCCGATCAGCCAGGCAGCCGCGGTTGACCCCTCCGAGCCGGGGTATAGCGGGCCGGTCGGCATCGTCGCCGATGAGAAGGTCCCGCGGGCGGAAGCTCCCCCAGGCGCAGGGATCTTCTGTAGCCAAGCACCTGAAGGGGTTCCCGCCTGTAACGCTCACCTCGCCGTGGGCGAATACCTAGTGGCCTCGTAGCCGCGAACTCCCCAAGCGGCGACGAGATAGGAAGCGGCCCCAGCCGCACCCCGGTTGAGGGGGATCGGCGGAGGGCTGGGGCCGCGGCCTAATGATGACTAACCATCGGAGTTAGCCCGACTGTGGAGCGCATGGCTGGACCCAGCTACCACCAAAGGTCCCGAGGAAGGCCCGCGTTCGTCCCATTGCCATTAGGTCGGACACGGGAAGACATCCACACTGCGCCGCCCCGGCTCCTGACAAATCCCGATGATCCGGTGCACCGTTGGGTTGGCACCGAGCAGGACAAGTCGACAGTCGTCGAGTTCGAGGTAGGCCGCGACATCCAGGAGCGTGCGCATGCAGGCCGATCTCGATGAATTCGAGGTGGGAAAGGTCGACGTAGAGATCGTGTCCGTCGCGGAGGGCGTTTTCCAGCTCCCGGTCCAAGATCGGTCGAGCGTCGACATCGAGGCTGCCGTAAAGCCGGAGGCCGAGCGGGCGCCTGCTTGTTTCAATCCGGCAAACGGCGTCTTGGTGGAGGACGACACCATCGGTGGTCATGATCGCCTCCGAAGTGGTGCCATGAGTCCAGGGGAACATCACGACCAGCGGCTCGTCGAGGGGAGGATTGCGCCGGCAGACATGGCGACTCCACGCAGCCCTCGTAAGAGAGACCGGGAGCGCCGGGCCCTCACCCACCCTGCGCGCTTTGTGTCACATCCGCGTGCGGCGACCCCCTGCGGCACAGACCCACACACGGCCTCCTCTGGCATTAGCGTACAGAATCTTAGAAAAGCGAGGTAGACCGTTTGATGTCCGTACGGCTGCTCACCTGCTACTCGAGCTTGGTCAGAGGGGTGCGACGGATTCCGCTAACGGACCGGCCGGATCGAGCACGAATCGCAACGGATCAGTCATGCGCTGCTACCTTCTCCGTCGCCTGGGCCTCGTCAATCCCCCCGTTGCGGCGAGGCCCAGGTCCAGTCCAGGCACGGTGGTGGAGAGAATCCTCCCTCAGTAGCCGTATGTGTCCTGTGGTACTTGCCGACCCGTTCGCGGTACGCCGGATCGGTGTAGGTGGCCTGGTCGAACTCGGGCGAGTCCGTATGGGTCCCGCTGTACCCTTCTCGTCCTGGACGCCTCGCCGCTGCGGTGCCGCCGATCTTCTTAGAGCGCCTTCCCGCGCCGCCCGGTCAGCTTTCCGCGGCGCTGGCCTGTTATGGCGGCTGCGATCATGACGAAGACCGCCGCAACGAGGATGCTGATGATCCACCGGATCCAGTCGATGCCCTCGGTGGCCTCCACGCCAAGTCCCGCCGCGATGTAGTAGCCGACGATCACACCGCCAACCCCACATAGCACGGTGAGCCATATCGGAATGTTGTCCCGGTCGCCAGGTGCGACCCACTTGCCAAGCAGGCCGATGATGATGCCTGCGATGATGACACCGATGATGTCCATCAGATGCCCCTTCACTGATTGAGGGACACCCTTGTGCCCCTGGGCCGCGGATCGTCTACCCGCAGGTGGGTTCCTCAATCTGACGAAGGGTTCCGAGGCGGAGCGTGACTCCGCAGGTTATCGCAGGGTTTCAGGGCACTTGAGCCGCGTGCGCGTATCTGCGGGCTAGCATGCCGGGATGGGTGCTGCGGCGTCAGTGATGCGATGCCGCAGCATGCGCCGTCTCGAGCTGAGCTGACAGTCGGGCGACCTCCGCCTCGAGTTCACGGACGCGTTCGTCCGCGCTGGCGCCATGCGGGTTGATGAGGCGTAACGCGATCGCGGCGGTGACTGCGCCCATCGCTGCGATGCCTACGACCATCAGGACCCCGCCGACAACCCGTCCTTCGGCGGTGACCGGGTAGCCGTCTCCTTACCCGACCGTGGTCACTGTCGTGAGCGCCCACCACGCCGCGCCACCGAATGTAGTGATCGTCGCTTCGGCGACGCCGCCGGGGTGCGGCGAGTCCGGCTGCATGATCTCCGCCACGGCCGCGCCTCCCTGCTGCTCGCTGCCGGGACCGACATCGCCGTGGTGTCCAAGATCCTCGGGCACGGCTCGATCGCAATCACCGCGGACACGTACTCACATCTCTCGAGGGCGTCGGGAAGGCCGCCGCGGAGGCAGCCTCCGCGCTCGTCCCCAGGGCACACCGGGGCACACCAGAGCCCGCCACCGAGACCGCCGAGGACTGGACCGCGACTAAGGGGCACACCTCGCGCACACCCAAGCTCCCCGTAGGGGGTGACGATCAAGGGACTAGCTGGTCGGAGGGTACGCCGCCAGGGACTCGAACCCTGAACCCGCGGATTAAGAGTCCGCTGCTCTGCCAGTTGAGCTAGCGGCGCGTAGCGCGTCGATGCTAGCAGCCGGTCCGGTGGCCGCCCAAAGCAGAATTCGGGGACCGATCGGTCGATCTGCCAGAGATCCAGGCAAGATCGCCAAGTTGTCCGCCAGCCAGGTCGTCATGGCGACCTAGTCGTCTGACAATCACGTGCTAAGCCAGCCACGAAGCGCACCCGTCAGACGCTGGCCGCACCAGAACGGCCCGGGTGTCTGACCAGTCCTGATCACGACACCAATCGAGTGGAGTTGTCAGATGGCGAGGGCGTCATAACGACCTTGATGACTGACAGGTTGCCGATCTGCATGGGGTTCTGACAGGTCGCTTTCGAATTGAGCGCTCGATCGCGGGTCGTACACGGCAACCCGCGCCCGCTCCACGCCGCATGCCGACAGCGCGTCGCGCCGGTATGGTTTCGCCAGAAATCTCCTGACTGGAACCGCGACCGCTGCCGGCCCGTACATCCTTAGCGGCGGCCGCCCGAGCGGGAGGAGCCCGCGACGGACGACGCAACGGCGCTCGATCGCTCCCGGGCAGGCGA
>JBKOZJ010000136.1:0-23524 GCA_046725875.1 Actinomycetota bacterium | reverse complement strand
GGAGCCGGGCCGACCCGAGCCGGAGGGCGGGCGGGCGCTCGTCCTCTACCTGACCCGCCCCGGAGGCCGGGTCCAAGGGATCTTCGCGACGCCTGGTGGCGTGCTCCTCGACACCTCGCGGCACCTCCACGAAACCGCCGTGCCGGCGCTCGCGCAACAGGTGAGGGATTCCCAGCGGGCCGGTGCGCGGGCCGCGGACGAGCGGGACAAGCTCCAGGCCGAGGTGGCCCGCCTGGCAGCTAGCGGCCCCAGCACAGAGATCATGGACTCGTCGGCGCCGACCGAGCAGATCAAGCGACTGTCGGCCGAGGTGACAAACGCAGTTCGACAGCGGGACGAGCTGAGCAGGGAGCGCGACCGGCTGGCCCGCGAGCACTTCGCGCTGGCCCGCCGGGTCGAGCAGCTCGAGCGGGAAGCGACCGTCCCGCGTCGCGCGGTGACCCGGTACGGCTACGACTACCCGCCCTATCCGCAACAGTCCCGTGGGCGCTGGCGCAGTGTGCTGGGCTGCTTCCTCGTCGTCGTGCTCGCGGTAACGATCGCGGCGACCATCGCGCTCCTGGTCGGCTCGGGCCTTGCCGGCGATCCACCGCAAGATGTCATCGATCAGGTGGTCGACCGGATCAAGGACGCGGTCAGAGGATAGTTACATGGCTGACACGCGAGGATGGGTGCTGCTGCCCGGCCGTGATCCGGTCGAAATCGAGGCCGGCGGGATGCTGTCGTTCGGCCGGGCGGTCCCCGGGCAAGCCGTCGACCTGACCGTGAGCGGGTCGCCACGGGTGAGCAGGCGAGCCGGCGTGCTCGAGCCGACCCCGTACGGGATACTCCTCACCAACACCGGCTCGAATCCCATCTTCGTACGCCTCGGCGTGGAGCCGGCGTCCATCAGCCTCCGACCGGGCCAGGCATATCTGGTAACCGAAGGCAAGGCGCGGGTGACCTTCGCCGGAGTCTCGGACTACTTCGAGATCGAGGTGGGCGAGGACGGGCGACCAGTGGTGCCCGATGATGCAGACGACCGCACGGTGCCGGGCGAGCCCACCATGACGGCATTCGGCCTGAACGAGCAGACCGCCTACTTCCGGTGCCTGGTCGCGCTGTGCGAACCGACGCTGCGAAATCCACAGAGCCCGTGGATCCCAACATCGGCACAGATCGCGGAGCGCTTGTACGAGTACGGCCTCATCGCCGAGGAGCGCGACGGCGACTGGGTCGACCGGCGCCTGGACGACGTACGCGCCAAGCTGCCCATCGGCGAGAAGCCGTGGACGGCCGAGCAGGCCAGATCGGCGACGCCCGAGGAGGCCAAGCAGGCGATGGCGCGGGAGAGGTCGGGCGCGCCGCGGCGAACCGCCCGGAAGGAACAGCTCGTCGAGTTCGCCATCACCAACGGACTAGTGACCCTCGAAACCGTCCGCCGCATGTTCGGTTAGGCATCCCGAAATCGTCGGTCGCTTCGCGCCCATGCAGGGCTCAGCGGAGGGCGGTGGCTACGTCGGCGGCCGCTCGGACGACCCGTGGGCCCACCTTGCGGGCATCGAGCTCGGCTAGCGCGACCACCCCGACGCTCGCCTCGATCGCCGGGACGCTCAGCAGCGGTGCCGCGATCCCATGCGCGCCGACCTGCAGCTCCCCCTCGGTGACGACATAGGGCGGATCGAGCGTTTCGCCGCGCCGGCGGGCAAGGATCGCCCGGCCGGCCGCGCCGCGGCCCAGCGGATGCCGGGAGCCGACGCGGTATGCGACGTGATAATCGGTCCAGGACGGCTCGACCACGGCGACGGCGAGAGCGTCACGGCCGTCGGCAATCGTGAGATGGGCGGTGGCTCCCACCTCTTCGGCGAGTCGGCGCAGCGACGGCACCGCCGCGTCCCGGAGCAGCGGCTGTACCCGCTGGGCGAGCTGGAGCAGGCCGAGACCGAGCATGGCGCGGCCGTCGCCGTTCCGGCGGACCAGCCGGTGCTCCTCCAAGGTGGCGAGCAGCCGGTAGACCACGCTTCGGTTCACGCTGAGTTGCCCGGCGAGCTCAGTCACCGTCAGCCCGCTGGGCGCTTCGGCGAGAACCGCGAGGAGTCGTAGTCCACGGTCAAGCGTCTGCGACGTCTCCGCGGGCACAGCGCCGAATGTACGGCAGCGCCGCCGGCGCGCGCATCGTTAGCGGCATCCGACGACGCAAGGAGTCGATCTTGTGCTCCAAGAGGCGGCCCCGCCCCTGGGACCGGATGGTGCCGCGGAGCGGGGCCGGGTCAGCGGAGTGACGGGCGGACGCCGGTGTCGTTGTCCTAAGCCGGCGTCGCCTCCGCCGCGGGCGCGGCCACCCTCTCCTGGGTGCGGATGAGGGCGCCCACGAAGAGGACCGCCGAGAAGGCCAAGCTCAGCCAGAGGCCGATTCCCTTGTCTGCGCCACGAAAGTCCTCGAGCGCAACGGCGAGCGTGGAAAGGAACGCCCAGGCACCCAGCAGCAGGTAAATCTGGGTCAAGCTGAAGCCCGCCACGCCGTCACCGAGCCGGACGCTGGCGAGACCTAGCACCACCAGCAGAGCGGCGAGAGTGCCACCAATGGCCGGGTAGACGAATCCTGGGAAGTGGTCCCAGGCATTTTGCTCACCAGTTGGTATATCGACGTCGATCCCAAGCTGCTGAAGCTGTGCCCCCAGTGGGCCGAGGTTGAGGGATGGGTAGTCCACCCACGTGAGAAACGACGCGACGAGGAGGACCACCCCGGATACGACGATGACGATGTCGCTGATCGTGAGTCTCTTGCTCACACTTGCCCCCTGTTCTGAAGGGCCGGTTTTGGCACCCAAAAGGTACTGGATCACTAGTCGTCGGGATAGATGTCAGCAGAGATCATTTGGCTGCGATAGACCCAGCCGCTTCCTGCCAATGACGGGCCCACTGATCAGACCGGTACAGGTGGCGCGCTGAGGGTGCGGTCGCCCACCGCTTTTCGCGCGACTACAACCTGTCGATCCGCGGCACCACCCAACCGACAGAACAGGCTCTGAGCTTAGTTAAGACTCGCCCTGCTCACCGTCGCTGTGCGGGATCTGCTCGTAGATCTCCTTGCACTCTGGACAGACAGGGAAGCGTTGCGGATCGCGGCTGGGCACCCACACCTTGCCGCAGAGGGCAATGACCGGAGTCCCGTTCACGACGGCGTCGGTGAGCTTGTCCTTCTGGACGTAATGGGCGAGGCGCTCGTGGTCGCCGTCGCCGAAGCTGGGCTTGACCCGTTCCTCGGTGAGAGTGCCGAGCCGACGCTCGGTCTGCGGGCTTTCCAGCGGAGTGGACATCCAGCCAGTGTAGTCAGTTCATCGACGGGTCTTCCGGGAAGGTTGCGACGAAGGCGAGCTCGCCGGTCTGCCGCCGCAACACCCGCTGCCATAGGCCGTCGGGGCTTTCGCTGAATGGATCGGCGGGCTCGGCATCAACGACATACCAGGCGCCCTCGGCGATCTCATCCTCCAGTTGCCCAGGCCCCCAACCGGCATAGCCGGCGAAGATCCGCATTGCGCTGAGCTCGGCAGCCAAGATCTCTGGAGGTGCGTCGAGATCGACCAGGCCGATGCGCTCGTGTACGCGGCGCCAGCCAAGCGGCTCCTCCTCGCCGTCGCCGTCGCTGGGCCCGTTAGTCGCGTTTACCGCCGCCAGGCCGAGTGCGCTGTCGAGCGCGACCGGGCCGCCCTGGAAGACAACCTGCGGTGTGGAGGTGAGCTCGGACCACGGCGGAAGCACCGCAGTCACGTCCACCTGCGTCGGCCGGTTTACCACTACGCCAAGCGTGCCGTCCTCATCGTGATCGAGAACCAGCACCACGGAGCGCGCGAAGTTGGGGTCGGTCAGCAGCGGGGTGGCAACCAACAAGCGACCGGTGAGCGGCTGGCTCATGTCCCTAATGATTACGCCTTCACGCCACTTCGCACAGTCTTATACCCGCGGCCCGGACCCCTGCTGAGGCTTGATCATCCGCGCCTTAAGCGGCTGGGCGCTCGACGATGGGTCCAGCGATCGCGAGCAACGTCGGAGGCCTTGTCCTGCTCCGCGATTTTTGGCCGGAAACCCTGGGCTGCGGTGACGACGAGGGCGGTCACCGTCTCCAACGGGATCGCCGTGCTGTCGACCACGAGGTGGTAGTACTTCGGGTCGGTCGCATCGGCTCGGTAAAAGTGCTTGACGTAGGCTGCGCGCGCCCGATCGTTCTCCCGCAGCCGTCGCCACTCCGACTCCGCGTCCCGGCCATATAGGTGGATCGCCTGCAGGACCCGGGCATCCTCGGGACCAGTAAGCCGAACGTGCAGCACTTCGGGACGCCTGGCCAGGACGATTGCCGCCGCACGGCCGAGGATGACCCCACCCGTCGTGTCGGCGACCCGGCAGATGAGCTCCTCAGTGCGCCGGACGAACTCCTCCTCGGCGATGATCTCCTGCGGCGGCAAGTAGCTCTCCAGGCCTCCCAGGGCGATGTTCGGCACCCGGGCGGTGGCGGCGAACAACCTTCCGATCCCCGGCTCGCTCCGCCCGTCATGTGCGAGCGCGGCGTCGAGCGAACAGCCGATCTCGGCAGCCACGGCTTCGGGAATGGCCCTATCGACGAACGGCACGCCGAGGCGTTCGGCGACTGCCGGCCCGACGACGCTCCCACCGGCACCGTACGCAGCGGAGATTGTCACCACGTGCATGCCACTCCTCCAGCCTCTTTGCGGCGTCCGCACACCGGCGCGCGCCTAGCCAAGAGATCCTCCACCACGATCGTTGGCCGTGGATTCTGGCACGTCAACGGTGGTGTTCGAAGCGCGACCTCTGCTTCATCATTGCCCTGCAACACTGTTATCGAGACGAACCTACGACCGGGTGGGGTGCCATTGACGGAGTATGGACGCGAAGTCGTGCTGCCGGCCGCCGCGACAGGATGGCCGGTCCTCACTCTGACGACCGCCGAAGCCGACGGCCTCGAGCTCCTGCTGGCCGGCGCCCTACCCGTGACCGGCTATATGACGGAGAAGGAGTACGCGGCGGTACGGTCCGGCGGCCGGCTCCCGGATGGCAGCTACGTCCCCCGGCCCGTCACGCTCGACCGCCCAGCTGGATCTGTGCCCGGGATCGCTGTGGGCGGTCAGGTGGCTCTCCACGACGGGGAGGGCGTGCCGCTGGCCGCGCTCCCCGTGACGGAAGTCTGGTCAGATCCGGACGACCGGTTCCACCTCGCCGGAACACCGGTCCCGCTTCGCCAGGCCTCGCACGGCCCGTTCCGTTCGTTGCGCCGAGCGCCGGCAGATCTCCGGGCCGTTCTCTCCAAGACCGGCGCTGTGCTGGGGGTTCCACTGTCGGAATCGCTCGACGGGCCCAACCTCGCACTCGTCGCTCGGCTGGCGCAAGAGCTTACGGCCCAGCCGCTGCTGCTCCCGCTAGTCGGCGGTGACTACCTGGCGGCGGTGGAACGCGGCCGGACCGCCCTCGCGGCCGTGGCCGAGCTGCCCAACCGGCCACTCGTGGTGCCGCTTGGGTTGCCGCCGACAAGCGATGTGGTCGAGGAGCAGATGGCCGCACTGGTGGGCGCCGCCTATGGAGCCACCCACGTTCTGGTCTCGGATGCCGCCGCGGCCCAGGCGCCCCCCGAGCTGCCCGTGGTCCTGGTCCGCGGCGAGCCGGTTGCGGGTGCAGCCACGCCCACCTCTCTCGCGGCCCATTCCATGCACTCCCGGGGAGGTGTCACTGTCTTCTTCACCGGGCTGTCCGGCTCCGGCAAGTCCACCCTCGCCCGCCACCTCCGCGACCGGCTCGTCGAGCAGCATGGCGTGCCGGTTTCGCTGCTGGACGGCGACGAGGTCAGGCAGCTGCTGTCCAGCGGGTTGACGTTCTCCCGGGCCGATCGTGATCTCAATATCCGACGCGTTGGGTTCGTGGCCGCCGAGATCAGCCGGCACGGGGGCATCGCGATCTGCGCACCGATCGCGCCCTACGCCGCGACCCGGGAAGAGGTGCGGCGGATGGTCTCGGCAGCCGGCGGTGAACTCATCCTCGTCCATGTCGCCACGCCGCTCGAGGTGTGCGAGCGGCGCGATCGGAAGGGGTGGTACGCCAAGGCGCGTGCCGGCCTGATTTCCGAGTTCACCGGCATCTCGGATCCCTACGAGGAACCGACCGACGCTGACGTGGTCGTGGATACCACCGGCATTTCACCCGAGGATGCGATCCAGCCCGTGATGGCCCGGCTGTACGAGCTCGGCATCACCGAGCGGGTGGGGCCCACCTGACCGCCTGGCTTAATAAGCCCCGTTGCCGCGGGCCACGACGAACAGCGTCTTCCAGAGGATCAGTGCGTCGAGGGCGAGCGACCAGTTCTCCACGTACCGAAGGTCGAGCCGGAGGGACTCCTCCCAGTCGAGGTTGGACCGGCCGCCGATCTGCCAGAGCCCGGTGAGTCCTGGCTTTACGACCAGCCGCCGCCGGGCGTCCAGCCCGTAAGCAGAAACCTCGCCCGGCAATGGTGGGCGCGGTCCGACCAAGGACATGTCGCCGATGAGTACGTTGATCAGCTGGGGAAGCTCGTCCAGGGAGTATCGGCGCAGCCAGGCACCGATTCTCGTTACCCGCGGGTCATTCTTGATCTTGAAGAGCGGACCGTCGTGGTGCCTGTTGAGATGGATCACGTCGGCGCGCAGCCGCTCCGCGTCGCTGACCATCGTTCGGAACTTGACCATGGTGAACGGCGCCCCGTGCCGGCCAATTCGGCGCTGGTAGAAGAACACGGGGCCGCCGCCGGTTACCTTGATCAGCGCTGCGATCACCAGCAGGAGCGGGGCGAGGAAGAGCAGCAACAGACCGGCGAGGCAGCGATCGAACAATCCCTTCATGACCCGGCGGCCCCCGGTCAGCTCTGGATGGTCCACATGCATCAAGGGCAGGCCCGCGATGGGCCGGATTGCGATCCGTGGTCCGGCCACTTCCACAAGGGTCGGCGCCACGAGGATGTCGCTGCTATAGCGCTCGAGGCTCCAGCTCAGCCGGCGCAGCGCGGGTCCGTACATCTCCGGACACGCGAGCACGGCCACAGTGTCTGCCTTCGCCCGCCGCACTGCCTCACCAACGCTGTCGAACGTGCCGACCACCGGGATTCCGACGTGGTCGAGCGCGGCCTGTGGCGCGTCCTCCGGAAGGCATGCACCCACCACCTCGAGGCCGTGGTAACGCTCCTTCCGCAACCGGCGAATGAGGGTCGCGGCCGACTCGGGCTCGCCTACGATGACGACCCGCTGCACGCACTCGCCGCGTGCGCGTAGCCGATGCAGCCGCTTGCGGGCGGCGTAGCGTCCGGCGAGGGTGAAGAGCGCGGTCGCCGGCAGGGCAATGAGCACGTAGCCACGCGCGACTTCTGCCTTCGTTATCCAGGAGAAGGTCCCAACGCCGGCCGTCAGCCACACCGCGGCGGTCATCACCCGGCGGAACTCCTCCGAACCGACACCCAGATAGCGCGACTCGTAGGCCCGGTTCGCGCCTACGCACGCCACCCAGATGGTCGGGAGGAGCGCGCTGAGCCAGACGTACCAGCTATCTGGGCTTCGATCCATGAAGCGCGCAACATATGCGATCACCCCGGCGGCCCAGGCCGCACACGCGTCGACGACGATTAACGCGGCAACGTAAGTGCGTTCCCACCGCCGAGTCAGGCGACGCGGGTGCCCCCCAAGGACCCGGCTCTGGGCGGTGTCTTGCGGGGTCGCGACCCGCGCTGCGTCGACGGCCGCCATCGCACTCCCGATCCGCCACGAGGCGTGTCCTACCCAAGTTGGGTCGGACACCCGGACGGAACCCCCGAACGCCGCCCTCCGCTCCTCGGTTCGCGGTAAGACCGAGGCGCCGAAACTCGATACTAAGTCGCACGCCGGATTGCGAAAAGGTGTAGCGATCATGTCGCCTATATGACATCGAATTCCGTCGCCTTGTATTCGAGGACTGTTCGCTGTCGTCCGCGTACGAGTCGTAGCTACCGAGGTGGCTCGGGCTCTCTTTGGGGACAGATAAGCCCCTATTTCATCGCATATGGTCTACTCCAGGCCGGCACGGTGATGGCGGGGAGCGATCCCAGCTAGTGGCGGGTTCCCGCCGCTCGACGAACCCTTGCTACGAATAGAGCAGCACTACGACTTGATCACGGCTGTGGCGAGGCTGCACCGACAGCCCGACCGGGACTCGACCCAGATGTGCGCCTGGTTTGCTTAGAGGATGCGGTGCGCCCGGTCCCCCCAGAATGTCCTGGGCATCGCCAACGGAGCTCATCATTCAGGAGCATCGCCCGAACCGCGGAATGACAGCGGAATGACAAAGGCGAGGTTGTCCGCGGACTTTGCGGACAACCTCGCCTCACATGGTGGAGGTGGCGGGAATCGAACCCGCGTCCTTCGGCACCGAGCCAAGACTTCTCCGGGCGCAGCCTGCTTGCAGTATTGCTCGACCCCGGCGGTCACGCAGGCAAGCCGCCGACAGGCCCAGCCGCTGTTTGGCGTCCTGGTCGTCCCCGCGGCCGAGCCGACCAGTTGAGCTCCCTCACGATGCCAGATCCCGGGCCGGGAGCACTCCCGGGCTGACAGACTTCGCTAGCCCCTCACTTAGGCAGCAAGGGCGAAGTCAGCGCGCTTAGCATTGGCGCTTGTTTCTCGCAGGGCATGGTTAACGAGATCGTCCCTGCCATCCTCGGCCCGCTTCTCTTGACGCGAAGGCCAAAGTCGAAACCGTTCACCCCCATGTCGAGTTATCAAGATCCCGTTGACGCCGGCAGCGACTACCACCGGCCAGATTCCCAACTGTATCCGTCGCAACGCTCTGGCCGCACCCCTTGATTCCCGCGGGGTGAACACTCGAGCCAAATCCTTGGCCGGCAGGCTACCCGCGGGTAACACTGGTGAGTAACCGAACCAACTCGTCGAAGGGGCAGCTTGTGACTGCCGTAACCGACCGCGACGCCGCAGGAAGCCAGCCGCAGGCAAAGCCCGGTCCGAACGACGAGGTGATCCCGCGGCAGGACGTTACGGCTGCCGGCATCTCGCCAGGCCATGTCTCAGAGCGAGACGCTCGGAAGGTCGCCGAGGCCGCTCGCGAGACCGAGTGGACAAAGCCAAGTTTCGCCAAGGAGCTCTTTCTCGGCCAGTTCCGGCTGGACCTCATCCACCCGCACCCGCGCCCGCGCCGGGCGACGGTCGAGAAAGGAGACGCTTACCTCGCCAAACTTGCAGACTTCATCAGTAAGGAGGTGGACGGCCCGCGGATCGAACGCGAGGACCGCATTCCGGACGAGACCATCCAGGGGCTGCGTGAGCTCGGCGTATTTGGTATCAAGATCCCCGAGGAGTACAGCGGCCTCGGGCTCAGCCAGGTCTACTACAACAAGGCACTGGTGATCCTCGGGTCGGGCCATCCGTCGCTGACGGCGCTCGTCTCTGCCCACCAGTCGATCGGCGTCCCGGAACCACTAAAGCTGTTCGGCAGCGAGGAGCAGAAGAGGAGGTATCTTCCTCGCCTCGCGGCCGGCGAGATCAGCGCCTTCCTGCTCACCGAGCCGGACGTCGGCAGCGACCCAGCGCGTCTCGCGGCATCTGCGGTCCCCACCGAGAACGGGTCCGGGTATGTCCTGAACGGCGTAAAGCTGTGGGCGACCAATGGCTCGATCGCCGACATCGTCGTGGTTATGGCGCGAGTGCCGAAGTCCGAGGGTCATCCTGGCGGAATCACCGCTTTTGTGGTCGAGGCCGACTGGCCAGGCGTGACGGTCGAGCGCCGCAACTCCTTTATGGGGCTGCGTGGGCTGGAGAACTCCGTGACCCGACTCCATGACGTGTACGTCCCCGCAGAGAATGTCATCGCCCGGGAAGGTCTCGGCCTGAAGATCGCGCTCACGACTCTCAATGCTGGGCGCCTCTCGCTGCCCGCCGTGTGCGCGGGCGCGGCCAAGTGGTGTGTACGGGTCGCTCGCGGCTGGGCGAACGCCCGGGTTCAGTGGGGGCGACCGGTCGGCAAGCATGAGGCAATCGCGAAGAAGATCGCGTTCATGGCCGCGACCTCGTACGCGCTCGAGGCGGTGCTCGACCTGTCCTCGCAGCTAGCGGACGACGGTTCCGCCGACATTCGGATCGAGGCGGCCCTGGCCAAGCTCTACGCCTCGGAGATGGCCAACGCGATCGCGGACGAGCTACTGCAGATCCGGGGCGGGCGCGGCTACGAGACCGCCGAATCGCTGAGGGCCCGCGGCGAGCGGCCGGTGCCGGTCGAGCAACTCCTGCGTGACCTGCGGATCAACCGGATCTTCGAGGGTTCCACAGAGATCATGCACCTGTTTGTAGCCCGCGAGGCGGTGGACACGCACCTGGCAGTGGCGGGCGACATCATCGACCCAGAGGCGGGCTTCGGTCGGAAGGCGCGCGCGGCCGGCCGGGCCGGGGTTTTCTATGCCGGCTGGCTGCCGCGGCTCACCCTCGGGCGTGGGCAGTTGCCCAAGTCGTATGGCGAGTTCGGGCGCCTCGCGAAGCACATGCGTTACATCGAGCGGGCCAGCCGCAAGCTCGCCCGCTCGACCTTCTACGCCATGGCCCGTTGGCAGGGCAGCCTGGAACGCAAGCAGGCCTTCCTCGCCCGAGTCGTCGACATCGGTGCCGAGCTCTTCGCGATGGCAGCGACCTGCGTACGCGCGCAGATGGAGCGCATCGACGACCCAGAGCGTGGCGCGACGGCGTACGAGCTGGCCGACGTCTTCTGCCAGCAGGCCCGGCATCGGGTCGACCGGCTCTTCCACGACCTCTGGCACAACACGGATCGAGGCGACTATCGGTTTGCTCGTGAGGTTCTGGACGGCCGCTATGCCTGGCAGGAGGAGGGCGTTCCCGATCGAGCTCCAAGCGACCTGCCATGGATTGCAGAGGTCAAGCCGGGTCCGCCGCAGACGCCGAACGTCCGGCGCCGCGTGCCGTCTCGATCGAGCTGAGCGTCAGCGGTCTGCATGGCGCAAGGCGCGAGCCATCTCCCGCGAGGCCTGGCGCTCCGCGAGTGCCTGCCGCTTGTCGTACTGGCGTTTGCCACGCGCCAAGCCGATCTCGACCTTGGCCTTACCATCCCGGAAGTAGAGCGCGAGGGGTATCAGGGTGAGCCCGCTCTCCTTCGTCTTGCCGATCAGCCGCTGAATCTCCAGCTTATGTAGGAGGAGCTTGCGCGGACGGCGAGGCTCGTGGTTGGTCCAGGTGCCCTCGGTGTACTCGGGGATATGTACGCCCATCAGCCAAGCTTCGTCATCCTTGATCACGGCATACCCGTCGACGAGCGAGGCTCGCCCGGCCCGCAGGGACTTGACCTCGGTCCCGGTCAGCACGAGGCCGGCCTCGTACACGTCCTCGATGTGGTAGTCGTGTCGGGCCTTCCGGTTCTGGGCGATCATCTTGCGCCCACGCTCGCGCACCATCGGCCCTCGATAGTACGAGCCCGCAAGCCGGTGCGACCAACTGGTCGGCGGGACGGTGGCCTGCCGGTCGGCGGCCGCCTCCTAGAGCCAGCCCATTGGGTCGCGATAGCTACCGTCCACCATCACCTCGAAGTGCAGGTGCGGCCCGGTTGAATAGCCCGTACTCCCGACCAGCCCGATGGTCTCGCCGCGGGCCACCTGCTCGCCGACATATGCCAGCCGGCTGGATAGGTGGTTGTAGGTCGTGACGAGGTGATGCCCGTCGACGTAACCATGCGACACCACGATGCGGTTGCCGTAGGCGGCGTTGTAGTAGGACTCGATGACCTCCCCGCTGGCGGAGGCGTGAACGGGCGTGCCCAGCGGGACCCCGATGTCGATGCCGGTGTGCATCTTCCAGTAGTGCAGGATCGGGTGGTAGCGCATGCCGAACGGCGAGGTGATCGGGCCGTGCACCGGCCAGGTCAACGCACCGGTGTCGGCCGACGCGCCCGAGCTTCCGTTGCTCCTCTCCCCGGCGGCCGGCTCATCCGCGGCGGCCGGCTCATCCGCGGCGGCCCTCGCCGCGGCGGCCCTCGCCGCGGCCCGTTCCCGGCGGATCTGCGCGGCGACCAGCTCCTCGAGCCGTTTCGCCTCGGCCCGCATCTCGCGGTACTGCTTCAGGTCCTCGTCGCGCTCCGCCTGGGCGGCCTTGACCGCGGCGGCCCGCTCGGCGAGCAGTTCCTCGACGCGATCCTTCGCGGCCCGCGCGGACTGCTCCGCCCGTTCGGTCCGGGCCACCTGCTCCTCGGCGGCTTTGCGCTGCGCGGCCACCTCGGCGCGGCGCTCGGCGAGCCTCGCCTCGGCAACCGAAGCCTGAGCGCGTTCGGCTCGCAGGGCCGCGACGATGTCGTTCTGCGTGGCCATGAGCTGGTCGAGGTAGGCCAGGCCGTCGGCGTATTCGGTGACCGAATCGGCGGAGAAGACCAAGCCAAGGGTCGGCGCCGGACCCTGCTGGTATGCCAACCGGGCGACCTCGCCCATCTGGTCCGCGCGGTCGGCGACCGCCTTATTGGCCACGGCGAGCGCCTGCTCGGCGGCATCCTCGGCAGCCTGGGCCACCGCGAGCTTGCGGCTTAGTTCGGCGGAGAGCGCCTGCGCGGCGGCAAGCTTGCCCTCCGCCACGGCCAGCGCTTGTTTGGCGGTGGGCAGCTTGGACTGGATGAGCGCGTACCGGGTCTCCGCTTGCTCCAACCGAGCTGAGGAGCCGGCGAGCTGCTTGCCGAGCTGTTTGACCTGTTGGTCGGCCCGCTCCTTGTCGGAACGAGGGTCGGCCGCCGCGGGTGCCGTTAAGGCCCCAGCGGCTACAGCGGCAGCGACTAGGGCGGCAGCTACCTTTCCGGTTCGGAGTGGGAGGCCTCCTGCTCGCATGGTTTGAACTCCCTGGAGAGGCGACGCAGAAACAGCTGTCACATGCGTATCACAGGTAACGACAGTTGCGCATCCCGAAACTCCGAATCCGGCCGAGAGTACCGGCAGCCGGCCGTGCCGGCTACCCAGACGTGTCGGCGCCGTGCGCGGCGCCGAAGCCTTGAAGCCAGGTGATCAAATGTTGCTGGCGCTAGACCCGCAGGTATTTCCGCAAGGTGATGAAGGAGGCGATGACCGCCATGGCAACGCCGAATGCGAACAACGTGACTAGCGTCTGGATCACCGCGTCCCAACCGACCCAACTCTGAGTGATCTGCACATTGGGAGCGACAAAGTGATCGATGCCGACCGCCTTTAGCAGGATGACTGCGACCGAGGCGACCGCGGCGCCGACGAAGCCCGCCACCGCGCCCTCGGCGAGGAACGGCAGCTGGATATAGAAGTTCGAGGCGCCGACAAGTCGCATGATTCCGGTCTCCCGGCGGCGGCTGAACGCAGCCAGCCGCATTGTGTTGCCAATGAGCAATACGGCCACGAAAAGCATGACCACCGCGACGGCGGCAGCCCCGTACTGGAAGGCCTTCAGGATCGCGAAGAACGGGTCGAGGATGCGGCGCTGGTCCTGCACGGCGTTGACCCCGGGGCGGCCCTGGAATTGCTCGGCGACAACCTCATACTTCGTTGGATCGGTCAGCTTGACCCGGTAGGAATCCTG
Source organism: Actinomycetota bacterium (assembly GCA_046725875.1). Taxonomy (GTDB): domain Bacteria; phylum Actinomycetota; class Actinomycetes; order JAKEEW01; family JAKEEW01; genus JBKOZJ01. Next base: position 9,950 of record JBKOZJ010000136.1, on the reverse strand, counting down.
CATCTGGTCCGGCGTGACGAACTCGGCGATCGGAGAGTTCTTGAACTGCTCCTTCACGCGCTCGTAAGCGGTTGCCTTGTCCTCGAAGTAGATCTTCTTGACCAGTCCGCTTGGTCCTTGCATCTTCTCCAGGTCAGCGCGAATCGCCGCGCTCTGCTCCTTCGTCGCCGCGCCGCCCGCGCAGCCGGCGACGCTCTGCGACTTCTGGTTGCAGAGGAAGATCGACACCTCGACCTTGTCGTACCAGTAGTCCTTCATCGTGTCGACCTGCGAACGCACCAGCAGCGCAACACCGAACAAGCTCAGCGACACGGCGACGCTGATGACGACCGCGAGCGTCATGGTCAGGTTGCGGCGCAGGCCGATGCCTATTTCCTGAAAGACGAACCGGAGTCGCATGGCTCTTGACTGTCCCTAGCTCTCGTTGCGTTCCTTGGATCTACAGACTCAGTGCCGGTAGCCGTAGACGCCGCGGTCCTGATCCCGTACCAACTCTCCGAACTCGAGCTCGACCACCCGCCGGCGCATCTGGTCGACGATGCTCGAGTCATGCGTCGCCATCACCACTGTCGTGCCGGTTCGATTGATCCGGTCGAGCAGCTTCATGATGCCGACGCTGGTCGCCGGGTCGAGGTTTCCGGTTGGCTCATCAGCGATGAGCAGTACTGGCCGGTTGACGAAGGCGCGGGCCACGGCTACCCGCTGCTGCTCGCCGCCGGACAGCTCGTGCGGCATCCGGTCCTCCTTGCCGGCGAGGCCGACCAGGTCGAGGACCTCGGGAACGACGCGGCGGATGACGCTGCGCTGCTTACCGATTACCTGGAGGGCGAACGCGACGTTTTGGTAGACCGTCTTGTTCGGGAGCAGGCGGAAGTCCTGGAAGACGGTGCCGATCTGGCGGCGCCAGTGCGGGACCTTCCAGTTCGACAGCCGGTTGAGATCCTTGCCCGCCACATGGATCGTGCCGTGCGTCGGACGCTCCTCCTTGAGGATCAGCCGGAGGAAGGTTGACTTCCCCGACCCCGATGCACCGATGAGGAAGACGAACTCGCCGCGCTCGATCTCGAGGTCGACTGCGCGCAGTGCAGGCCGCTGCTGCTGCTGATAGACCTTGCTGACGTTCTCGAACCTGATCACAACTGCATCTCGTGGCCACGGTCGGGGGCGGGTCGTGCCGCGTCCAGGCCTCCGTGGTCGATTTGCCTCGACCGCCAGAGCCCGCTCGGCGGCGTGTGCCTAAACGTCTCCGTCGGCACAGCTAGGTTTGGCCAAGGGATGAGTGTACGAGTGTCGAGCCGTTGCGGAAGACAGCTTGACCTGGCGTGTCGGTATGACCGCGAACCGTCACGACAAGTAGCTTGCGGCAGCTCGGGCCGTTTCGTGCCTCTTTCGCCCGTTCTTTGGATGAATGGCACATTCAGTCGATAGGTCCGAGTGAAAGTGCCATTCATCTCTCGCGGGATCGAGTGAACGGCACTTTGATATGCCCAGACAGCACGCCTCGGCCGCCCGGCTCGTTATCGCGGAGCCAGGCGGCCAACGTGGGGAAGTGGTGCTGCTGAGCCGTGGGCAAGCCCACAGCTCAGCTAATGGTCGCGGTTAGTGCTTGCGGCGGTACGGCAGCTGGATACCACCGCGGGAGAGGAGCAGCGCGCCGCCGCCCACTGCGAGCAAGAACACCGCGAACAGAGCGGCCGAGCCCACCGGGAACCCAGTGCCTGTCTTCGGCAGCGTCGTGGGCAGTGGTGACGTCGGGGCCGGCGGAGTCGTCGTCGTGGGTGGCGCGCTCGTCGTCGTGGGTGGCGCGCTCGTCGTGGTCGTCGTTGGCGGCGCGAAGCAGAACGAGATGTGGCTGAGCCCGGCGAACTTCTGGTTATTCTGCTGATCCAGAGCCGGCGCGTGCAGGCCTGTGCCGCTGGTTACCCCAGCCGGGCGGTAGTCGTAGAAGTTGGCTGTCGGTCCGCCCTTAACCACAACACCGATAACGGTGCCGCCGGTGGCGGTGAAGTCGACCACCTGGCTACCGGTCTGGTCGCCCGCATGCTGGGGGTCGTCGGCGGTTAGCATCCGGACGTCCAAAGTTACCGAGAACCCGTCCGTGGTGAACGTGCCATCGGCCACCGGCTCGACCTTCAGCTCGGTCGAGCCCGGGATCAAGTCGGAGCAGGTCGGGTTGTCCGGCACCACGGTGCCGTCGGCGTGGGCCGGACCCGCTGTTAGGGCCGCCGCCAGTGTGCCGAGCAGCAAACCGCCACCTATGGTTGCGATCTTCCTACGTATTAACACCACGTCCCCCGGGGATGTGTGTGGATGACGAGCTTCTTCTCGGTAAATCGCACACGGGGCCGTCCGTGTTACACGAAGAACCCCGAGCGGACAGCAGGTTAGGGCGAGACGGGCAACGGATGCCATCATCCGAGCGGTCTACGTAGGGGTCGACCGTTCGTTATTCCGTTCACCTAATGTCACCAACTACGGTCAGCCACAATTTTCGGCAAAGGTATCGGCTCGACCACGACACGCAGCAAAGGGCGAGAGTACGCATCGAAGCATGCGCGCAATCCGCTCTAAAGCAACCAGTCGCCCGGCTCCATGGCTGGAGCCGGGGCGACTGGTTGCTGGGGAGTGGTGTTGCGCCCCCAGGTCAGTGCCTGCGGCGGTAGGGCAGCTGAATCACTCCACGTGAGACGAGCAGTGCGCCGCCGGCTGCCAGTAGGAAGATGGCCAGGAGCGCAGCGTTGCCTACGGGGAACCCAGAGCCCGTCTTTGGCAGGACCTCACCGCCCGGCGGTGCCCCGCCACCCGGTGTCCCGTTCGACGGTGTCCCGTTCGACGGTGTCCCGTTCGACGGTGTCCCGTTCGACGGTGTCTCGGTTGGGACACAGCCCGTCACCCAGAAGACCTTGTGCTTCAGGGCAGCGCCGATCGAACCCTCGGCGTTGATGGTGAGCTTGACGTGGAAGCCCTGCTTGGAGTGTGGCGTGATGCCGGTGAAGTCCAATGTGTACTGTCTTGAGGCGTCCAGGTCGGTGCCGCCGCCGGCGGCGTCCTCGCCGATGAAGACTGTGTCTGTCAGCAGGACCTGGTCGTCGTCCTCACGGGTCGTGGGTGCGTGCGCCTCGAAGGTGACGTCGGCGGACAGGTCGCCCTCGTCGTATCCGTAGAAGTCAATCTCGAACACGCATCCGACGTGTGGCTGGTTATTGGGATGCGAGTCGAACGGTTCGTTGTCAACCTTGATCGTGCCGTTGTTGCCGGGCGGATCAGCATCCTGCGCGGCGGCCGGACTGGCGGTCGCAATGGCAGCCATAATCCCGAGGACCGAGCCGCCGGCGATCGCTGCAAGCTTCCTGGCTAATGACACCACGTCCCCCAAGGGAGTGTTGGACGGTCAGCTTCTTCTCGATAAATCGCATGCGGGGCCGTCCGTGTTATGCGGAGGACCCGAGCGGGCAGCAGGCTAGGGAAGATCAGCGACGAATGCCATCATCCGACCGATCAATTCGCGATCAGCCATTCGTCATTCGTTTACCTTCCGTGACTAACTGCAGGTCACAGATCGAATTTTCGCGAAGCTATCAGTTTGATCACGCGTCGGCTACAAAAGAGCGTGATCGGACGAAACCGGACTAAAGCCAGGCGACTGCGCTGCCGCCGCGGACCGGCCCAGCCCCCGCTACAGTGTGCCCGGCATCTTGGAACAGGCGGTCGAAATAGTGCGAGACGAGGCTGTAATCGGGGCAGTTGGCACACTCATAGTTGGCACCCGTGGATCTGCCGGCCCCGGGGAGGTTCTCGTGAAGATACGCGGCGGGTCCGAAGCCTATATCGCCTGGTCCGACGTACCGTTGCCGAGGGGCACGACTGTCCTGGTCGTCGACTGGCGCGGTGCCCGCTCCGTCGATGTCATGGAGTGGGACGATCTAGCCAATGACTGACGGAGTCCCAGGAGGCCGCAAGATGTTCGGGTACAAGGTGCCGTCGCCCGACCAGGCAATGCTCATCTCGGGCGGAAAACGAGCTCCTGCCGGAACCCCATTCCGCGTCGTCACCGGACACGGGGCTTGGGTATTGCCGATCTTTCGTAAGGTGCGGTTCCTGACCCTTTCGATGCAGGAGGCTGAGGTCGCCGAGACCTGCGTGACGAGGCAAGGGATTTCGCTGAATGTACGCGCCGTCATCGCCTTCAAGGTCGGCTCCGACGTCGAGAGCATCGTCAACGCCGGACAGCGTTTCCTCTCGAACCAGGATCAGATGGCCACGCTGACCGGCCGCATCTTCGCCGGTCACCTGCGGTCGATCGTTGGCTCGATGACAGTCGAGGAGATTGTTACAGAGCGACAGAAGCTCGCGGAGGAGGTCCTTGACGGGTCTAAGGCGGAGATGGCGAAGATCGGCCTGACCATTGATTCACTGCAGATCCAGTCCATCGACGACGGCGACGCCGGCTATATCGATGCTATGGCTGCGCCGCATAACGCAGCAATCCAGCGGCAGGCGAAGATCGCCCAGGCGCAGGCCACCCAGGCAGCCGCCGAGGCCGAGCAGGAGGCACAGCGGAGGCAGGCCGAATATGCCCGGCAGACCGCCATCGTCCAGGCGCAATACAAGGCGGAAGTGGACCGAGCCCAGGCCGAGGCCGCTCAGTCCGGTCCGCTTGCTCAGGCACATTCTCAGCGGGACGTGGTGGCCGCCCAGACCGAACTCGCGGAACGAGCGGCCGTGCTCCGGCAGCAACAGTTGGTCGCCGAGGTCGTCAAGCCTGCGGAGGCTGACGCGGAGCGAATCCGGCTATTGGCCCAGGCGGACGCCGAGCGGATGACCATACAGGCCGAGGCAGCAGCCTCCAACGATCGAGTGGCGCTCGAGCGAATGCTCATCGATCAACTGCCTCAGATCGTCAAGGAGGCGGCCAACGGTTTGGCCCGGGCCAACGTCAGCATCCTCAACGGCGCCGATGGTCTGGGAGAGATCTCAGCCGGACTCGTCGCGCAGGGAATGAGCATTCTCGACGCGGTGAAAAGGAACATGACACCGCCGTCAGCTGTCCCAACGAGTCCAGCCACCGCGGGCGCTGATCAGCGCCGGATGCCCGCAAAACGGGTCACGTCCGAGAAGGCTGCTCACTAGGTTACGGAGGTGTCCGGGGCTCGGCAGGCGACTAGGCAGCGGCGGTGCTGCGCTGCTGCTGGCGCCGCCAGCGGATGCCGGCCTCGATGAGATCGTCGATTTCGCCGTCAAGGACGGCAGCGGTATTGCCGGTCTCGTACTCGGTCCGAAGGTCTTTCACCATCTGATACGGATGCAGCACATACGACCGCATCTGGGTGCCCCACGATCCGGCGGAGTCCCCCTTTAGAGCGTCTAGCTTCGCCTGCTCCTCCTGCCGGCGCCGCTCGAGCAGCTTCGCCCGGAGAACCTCCATCGCGCGCGCCTTGTTCTGCAGCTGCGACCGCTCGTTTTGACAAGAGACGACGATGCCGGTGGGCAAGTGAGTGATCCGGACGGCGGAGTCGGTCGTGTTGACACCCTGTCCGCCTGGTCCACTAGCCCGAAAGACGTCGATGCGGATCTCGTCCTCGGGAATGTCCACGTGGTCGCTTTGCTCGACGACCGGCAGTACCTCGACACCGGCGAACGAAGTCTGCCGACGTCCCTGGTTGTCATAGGCGGAGATGCGCACCATTCGATGCGTTCCCTGCTCGACCGAGAGCGTGCCATAGGCGTATGGGGCCTTCACAGCGAACGTGGCGGACTTGATCCCCGCCTCCTCCGCATAGGACACGTCGTAGATCTCGGTCGGGTAGCCGTGCCGCTCGGCCCAGCGCAGATACATACGCATGAGGTTCTCGGCGAAATCGGCGGCGTCGGCACCACCAGCCTCGGCACGGATCGTGACGAGCGCCTCCCGGGAGTCGTACTCACCGGAGAGCAACGTGCGGACCTCGAGTTCGCTAATCGACTTGCGCAGCGTGGCCAGCTCAGTGGCGGCCTCCGCCCGAGCGGACGCGTCATCCTCCGCCTCGGCGAGCTCGGCGAGCACGCCGAGGTCGTCGAGCCTGCGACGCAGGCTCGACACCCGGGCGAGCTCACCCTGGAGATACGACAGCCGGCTCGTCACCCGCGGTGCACGCTCTTGATCGTTCCACAGGTCGGGGTCGGCCGCCTGGGTCTCGAGGTCGGCAATCTCACGTCGCATCGAATCCAGGTCGAGCACGGATTCGATCGACGTCAGCGTCGACTCGAGATCCCTGATCTCCTCGGTTGAAAACACGGCAGCCACGCTTATCTAGCCTAGATGATCGCGGTGGGTACGACAGAAACGCTGGTAAGCGGCGTGGCGATCCTCGCGCGAAGTCACCCGATCGGCGCCCGCGCTGAGGAGGTGACGACGATCAGCGGCCGCTCGATGGACCCTAAAGGGACCGCTGCCGTGAACGGCAGATCGACCGTCGCGGTGAAGATCACCGTTACGGTGGTCGTACCGGTTACCGCCACCGACCGGACGGCGAAATCGTCGAACCGCCCGGTGAGATCGTTTTCTTGTGCGTAGCGCTGGACAGCGGCCGTTGCGGCCGACGGATCGATCGGTAACGCTCCGTCGGCGAAGGCGTCCGGATCACGATAGATCGCCGCTTCATGCACGCCTTGGATCGCCGCGGTGGCGGCGCCATCGGCCGCCGTAGCGAGCGACCGTCGATAAAGGAACAGCCGAGAGGCGTCGACGACCACCGCCACCAGAGCGACCAGGACCACGGCCAGGCCAATGACAAGGAGCGTGGCCTGACCGCAGTCACTAGCGGTCGCAGTAGCAGAGCACCGTGCCCGGACAGGATTGGAGCGAGGGATCCTGCTGGCTGGCTGGAGACGTTGCAGCCGGTGGGTCACCCGGCTTGGGCGGCGTAATCGCAGGAGATGGAGCCTTCTCACTAGTTCACCATTCGATAGGTGTCCACGACCTCGGTGTGCCGAGCGTGTACGGCAATGGACGCAGCCGCCCGATCGCCCAGTACCGGCGGAAGGAAGGGCAGCGGCACGCTCGCGTCGATCGCGATGTACACGCGGCCGCCCGCGGTTAGGCACGGCTGCGCACTACAGGAAATCGTCAGCGCGTCCGGCGGCAGTTCGACGCCGTGGTCCGCCGCGGCGACCGATGCAGCTACCCGAGCCCGATCCATCGCCAGTACCGACTCATCCGTTGTGACAAAGGCGCGGCCGGCCTCGCGGGCGGCTGCGGTTATGCCGTACGCCTCGGCCTGGACCCGGAAGACCGCGAGCACGACGTAGACCAGAGGCACCATCAGCAGCAGCGCCAGGAAGCAGAACTCGACAATCGCGCTCCCCTGATCGGGCCGAGACCGGATCTCGTCGCCGACTTCCGCGTACGCATCGCCAGGATCGAGCATTGCCAGCATGACCACGCCAACGCGTGCCAGAGGGGGCTGCACGCTGCTCCCTAACCTTCCTCGTCGAAGGCATGTCCGCGCACGACGAGCAAGCGATCCGGGCCGGCCAGCCCGACCAGCGGCAGCGTGGCGCGGACCTCAACCACCACGGTCGGCACCCCGTCCACCATCACGCGGCCCGCGCGAATGTCCCCGGCGAACCCATCGCCGAGCGAGGCTGACACCAGCTGGCGTGTGCGGGCTTCGCCATCGGCGACGTCCCGATCAGCGTTGGCTGCATACCGCGCGCCTTCAGCGGCGGCGGCGACCAATGTGTTCCGCACATACAGCGCGAGGGCGAGCTGCACGATGGCGAGGAAGAGAGCGACAAGCACGATCGTCACAAGGGTGAATTCGACGACAGCCGCACCCCGGTCCGCGGAAGGACGCATTCGGTGGTTCTCGCCGGTCATAACAGCAGCCACTTCTGGCCGAGTGAGTGCTCCGGTTCACGGTCCGGTCACGGAGTCGAGCGCGTCCGTCAGCAGCTCGCCGAGCTTGGGACCGGCAATCGCCCAGAGCGCCGTGACCAGGCCGGCCGTCATGATCGTGATCAGGACCCAGCCGGGAACGTCGCCTCGATCGGATCGGCCACCCGGTAACCGGGCCGAGAATCGGCGCACGAGCGCCGCGATGGTCTCCATCAACATCATGACTCCAACTAGGGGGACGTGAGGGTGAAGCCGTAGAAACCTGGGAACAGCGCGAAGATCACTGTGAGCGGCAGAATCATGAAGACGACCGGAGCCATCATCGCTGTATCATCTGATCCATGATGGATTGGGTTAGGGCCGCGATCTACGCGCGGATCAGCAAGGATGACGAGGGCACAGCGCTGGGTGTTCAGCGCCAGATTGAAGACTGCCGCAAGCTGGCGAGGGCTAAAGGCTGGGACGTGATCGAGCCGGTCGAGCTTCTGTACGTCGACAACGACAGGAGCGCCTACAACGCCAAGGACCGCCCCGACTATCAGCGACTCCTCGCGGACATCGACGCTGGCAAGATCGACGCGCTCATCGTGTGGGACGTTGACCGACTCACCCGTACCCCTCGCGAGCTTGAAGACATCATCGCCTTAGCGGACAAGAAGCAGATCGCACTAGCGAGCGTGGGTGGCGAATTCGATCTCGCCACCCCGAGCGGCCGGGCGCACGCCAGGATGAAGGGCGTCTTCGCTCGGCTGGAGGTGGAGCAAATGAGCCGCCGCATCCAACGGAAGACTCTGGAACGCGCCGAGGCTGGTAAACCGCATGGTTTCGTGCCGTACGGCTGGCAGCGCGTGGTCGAGTCTGACGAACACGGCCGGTACGTCAGCTCCCGTGACATCCTCCACCCCGAGCAAGCCGCCGTCATCCGGGAGGCGATCAGGCGGCTTCTAGAAGGTGAGAGCCAGCGCTCGATCAGCGCCGACTTCAGTAAGCGCTGCATCCCATCACCACGAGGCAAGGAATGGGACGGCACCATGCTCCGCCAAGTCATTCTACGGGAGCGCAACGCTGGTCTTCGCGTCCACCAGAAGCGCAAGCAGGCGAAGCAGGGAAGCAACGCCGTAATTGGCAAGGGCGATTGGGAGCCGATCGTAGACGAGTCGACGTACGACCGGCTGGTGGCGCTCATGAAGGCCAATCGTGGACCCGGCACCACAGCCCGGAGGCATCTGCTTACTGGGATCGCGCTGTGTGGCCGCTGCGACCCGCCAACACCGCTTCGGTCCCTAGTCGGCCAGCCGCAGCATGGCACGATAAACGCATACTCATGCCCTAGGTGCTTCCTGCGGCGAAAGATGGCCGACGTTGACTTCGTGGTCGAACAGGCTGTTCTCGGGCTGCTGGAGCGCGCGGATACGAAGGCGGCGCTCGCTGGAGCCGACGAGTCCCAGGTGCAGGCAGCTCTCGACAACGCGGAAGCCGTGCGCGCACGACTCAACGTCGCAGCCGACAACTATGCAGAAGGGCTCATCGACGGGGAGCAGCTCGCACGTATCACGGCAAAGCTCCGCCCTGAGCTGGAGAGGTACGAGTCGGAGGCACGCGCACAGTCAGCCCACCCGGACCTGATGGACCTGACTACGCCTGACATCCGCCGGCGGTGGGAGACCGGCGAGATATCGCTCGACCGCAAGAGGGCGGTTATCCGCGTCCTCGTCGAGGTCAAGGTCCAGCCGCTCGGCTCCGGAAAGAGGGACGACCTGTTCGGAGCGCAGGTCACGCGACGGAGCCAATAGGAGCCTGCGAACGAGGTTCAGCTCTGAGGCGTTAGCACTCAGTGGTTGGCCACCATGGCACGGTAGACGCCTATGCATGCCCGAAGTGCTTTCATCCGCCGCAAGATGGACGACGTTGACGAGGTTGTCCAAAAGGCAATGGTCGACCTCTTGGAGAGGCCGGACACAAGGGCGGCGCTCGCCGGAACCGATGATACGAAGGTGCGGGGAGACAATGGGCAGCGCGGAGCCCGCGCTCGGTTGAACCTCGCGGCTGAAAACTACGCCGATGGGCCATAGAC
>JBKOZJ010000135.1:0-8561 GCA_046725875.1 Actinomycetota bacterium | reverse complement strand
TGATGCAGCACTGCCACAGCTTGATCAAGAAAACTGCTTCAGCGCTGCAGAGATGCCATCGCTCGATCGCGGCTCGCGCAATGGCCCAATGTGTGACGTCGGCAAGGGAGCAAGGCGTCAGAACGGATGAGTGGGTCGGCGGCCGTCTCTGAAACGAGCGCGATCCCGGACTACACGTCGGGCAACGGGAAGACCTTCCCGGCCGCCCGCGACGATCTACCCTTGACCGTGGACAAGCTCATTGCCATCGCGATGAGTCGGCTCTGGACGGACCGCGTGGCGAGGTCCATCTCGGCTGCCGGCGAGACGCTCACGTCGTTCAACCTGCTGGACGGAATGGCCGGCGGGGAGTGAAGGGGCATCAAAAAGCAGCGCCGTCGAGCGAGGAGATCAAAGGGCGCCGAGGAGCTGGCGGGCCATGACCAGGCGCTGGATCTGGTTCGTTCCCTCGTAGATCTGGGTGATCTTCGCATCTCGCATCATGCGCTCGACCGGATAGTCCTTGACGTAGCCATAGCCACCGAGAAGCTGTACGGCGTCAGTGGTGATCTCCATAGCGACGTCGGACGCGAAGCACTTTGCCGCGGCACCGAAGAAGGTGAGGTCTCCGGTGGGCTCAACGGACGCGGTTGGCCGCGGCGGCGGGTTCGCTACCCGCTCGGACTTGGCCGCGGCTACGTAAGTGAGCTGACGGGCCGCCTCCAGCTTCATGCCCATGTCGGCGAGCATGAACTGCACGCTCTGAAAGTCGGCGATCGCGCGGCCGAACTGCTTGCGCTCCTTGACGTACCCCAAAGCCACGTCGAGTCCGCCCTGCGCGATGCCTACGGCCTGGGCGGCAATCGTCACCCGGGTGTGGTCGAGTGTGCGCAGCGCGGTCTTGAAGCCGGTGCCCGGCTCACCGATCATGCGGTCACTCGGCAGGCGCACATTGTCGAGATAGACCTCCCTGGTCGGCGAGCCCTTGATCCCGAGCTTCTTCTCGGGCGAGCCGAACGACACCCCGGGATCGTCCTTCTCCACGACAAAGGCGGAGATGCCGCCCGCTTCCGCATCCGGATCGGTGACGGCGAGGACCGTATAGAACTGCGACTCCCCTGCGTTTGTGATCCAGCGCTTCACCCCGTCGAGGACCCAGCCGTCGCCGTCCGGAGTTGCCCTGCTGCGCATCGATGCTGCGTCGCTCCCGGCCTCCGGCTCGGACAGGGCGTACGAGAACATCGCCTCGCCGGCGGCCACGGGTGGAAGGTATCGCTGCTTAATCTCTGCCGACCCCACCAGCAGGAGCGGCATCGTCCCGAGCTTGTTCACCGCCGGGATGAGAGAGGTTGACGCGCACGCCCGGGCGACCTCTTCGATCACGATGCAGGTGGCTAGGGCGTCGGCGCCTGCCCCGCCGTACTCCTCGGGGATGTGGGGAGCGTGCAGGTCGGCTGCCCGCAGAGTGTCGTAAGCAGCCTGCGGGAAAGCGGACTCGGCATCCACCTGCGCGGCGTGTGGCGCGATCTTGTCGTCCGCGATCTCCCGTACCGTGTCCCTGAGCATCGCATGCTCGTCGGAAAGGGCAAAGAACGGGAAGTCGGTCACGGCCTCGATGCTATGACGGATGACCGTCGATGACGCGGCAACGTGTCACGCGCACGGCCGGACGGTACGATGCCGCCTCACAAGGAGGGTGACGAGGCGCCGCGCCGAGGGCGAGTAAATCAGAGGCCTCCTGGTCGAGCGGGCTATCCGTTCGGTGACGCATCGCGCACTATTCGTTACTGACTTGGAGATCGCGTGGCTTACCGCATCACCGTGCTCGGCACGGGCTACCTGGGGGCGACGCACGCAGCTTGTATGGCCGAGCTTGGCTTCGAGGTCCTCGGCATGGACATCGACGCGGAAAAGGTGGCGGCGCTCAGCCGCGGTGAGATCCCGTTCTTCGAGCCGGGACTGGCCGAGATGGTCACGAAGCATCTCGCCACCGGCCGGCTGCGCTTCACGGAGTCCTACGAGGAGGTCGCGGACTTCGGCGAGGTCCACTTCCTCTGTGTCGGAACCCCGCAGCGGAAGGGCGAGTACGCCGCCGACCTGCGCTACGTCGACGGGGTCGTGGAGGGGTTGGCGCCGCTCCTTCGGCGGGAATGCCTGGTCGTCGGAAAGTCCACCGTGCCGGTGGGGACCGCCGCCCGCCTCGCCAGCCGGCTGGCCATGCTCGCTCCAGCGGGAAAGGCGGCCGAGCTGGCATGGAACCCGGAATTCCTCCGGGAGGGCTTCGCAGTCGAGGACACCCTCCGGCCGGACCGCATTGTGGCGGGCGTGGCCTCCGACCGGGCCGAGGCCACGCTGCGCGCCGTCTATGCACCGCTTCTCGAGGCGGGGGTGCCGTTCCTAGCGACCGATTTCGCAACTGCCGAGCTGGTGAAGGCATCCGCCAACGCTTTCCTTGCGACCAAGATCTCCTTCATCAACGCCATGGCCGAGGTATGCGAGTCGGCTGGGGCCGACGTCACCCAGCTCGCGAACGCGCTGTCCTACGACGATCGAATCGGCGGCCGCTTCCTCAGGGCCGGGCTCGGATTCGGCGGCGGGTGCCTGCCGAAGGATATTCGGGCGTTCATGGCTCGCGCCGGGGAGCTCGGGGCCGACCAGGCGCTCACATTCCTTCGCGAGGTCGACGCGATCAACATGCGTCGGCGGGCCCGCATGGTGGACTTGGCACGAGACCAGTGCGGCGGGTCCTTCCTCGGGCAGCGGGTTGCCGTACTCGGTGCGGCCTTCAAGCCGAACTCCGATGACATCCGCGACTCGCCCGCCCTGAACGTGGCGGCCCAGATCCAGCTGCAGGGCGCGGACGTCACTGTCTACGACCCGAAGGCGATGGACAACGCGCGCAAGGCCTTCCCCGGCCTCTCCTACGCGGACTCAACGATGGAGGCGTGCCATGCTGCTGATCTTGTCCTGCACCTCACGGAGTGGCGTGAGTTTCGCGACCTCGACCCGGTGGCGCTCGGGGAGGTCGTGTCCCGTCGGCACATCGTCGACGGCCGAAACGTGCTAGATCCGGCCGCTTGGCGTGCCGCCGGATGGGCCTATCGGGCGCTCGGCCGCCCCTAATACCGCCCGCGCTCCGGCAACTGCGGCGCGGGCCCGTGCCGGCCGATTACGGACCTGTCCTGAGCCGGTCGCCCTTCTGCTTTGCCGCGGCGTTGAGCGCCTGCTGGAAGGCGGCAACCCGGGCGCGTAGACGGCCGTCCGCGGCCGCGAGAATGCGGACCGCAAGGAGCCCAGCGTTCCGCCCGTTCCCGATCGCCACCGTCGCAACCGGCACACCGGCCGGCATCTGGACGATCGACAGCAGTGAGTCGAGGCCGCCGAGCTGCTGCAACGGCACCGGGACACCGATGACCGGCAGCGGTGTGACCGCGGCGAGCATTCCTGGGAGGTGCGCCGCACCTCCGGCCCCCGCGATGATCACGTGCAGGCCGCGCGCCGCGGCCGTCTCGCCGTACTCGATCATCTCCTTGGGCATGCGGTGAGCGGAGATAACCCGAGCCTCATGCGGGACATCGAACTCGTCGAGCGCGGCCGTGGCTGCCTGCATCACCGGCCAGTCGGAGTCGGAGCCCATCACGACGCCGACCAAAGCATTCGAGGCTTCAGCCATCGATCGCCCCAGATAGGTAGGCCGCGGCGTGCGTCGACCGTTCACGCAGCTCGTCGAGATCGTCGCCGCACACCGTGACGTGTCCGATCTTGCGACCGGCGCGAACCTCCTTGCCGTACATATGGATGCGTAGACCGGGGTCGCGCGCCTGGCAATGGACGAATCTGGGGTACGGGTCGACCGGCCGGCCACGGTCGTCCAGCCGCCCAAGCACGTTCGCCATGACCGTGTACGGCGCTCGCGCAGCGGGTGAACCAAGCGGCAGGTTGAGGATTGCTCGCAGATGCTGCTCGAACTGACCCGTCACCGCCCCATCGATGGTCCAGTGGCCGGAGTTGTGCGGCCGCATCGCGAGCTCGTTCACGACGACGCTGTCGGCGATCTGGAACATCTCGACCGCGAGGACGCCGGTAACATCGAGCTCCCCAGCAATCTTCAGCCCAACCTCCTGGGCGAGCTCCGCCGGAGCCGACCGCAGGCCGGGTGCTGGTGCGATCACATCACGGCAGACGCCGTCCGCCTGGACCGTCTGTACGACCGCGTAGGCGGCGGCCTGCCCATAGGGAGACCGGGCGACCAGGACCGCGAGTTCTCGCTCGAAGTCAACATGCTCCTCGGCGAGCAGTGGAGCCTCCCCCGTCGCATAGTTGTCCGCGACCCCTGCCGCCTCCTCGGCGGACCGGACCACCCAAACACCCTTCCCGTCGTAGCCGCCGCGCGGCGCTTTGATCACGACCGGCCAACCGACCTCGTCGCCGAGCGCCACGACATCGTCGGCAGTGTGGACCGAACGCCAGGCTGGGGAGGGCAGCCCCGCGGCGCTCAGCCGGCGCCGCATCTCGATCTTGTCCTGGGCGTAGACGAGCGCGTCGGCGCTGGGATGTACTGCGATGCCCCGGCTTGCCAGCGCCCTGACGTGGTCGGTCGGTACATGCTCGTGGTCGAAGGTCACGACATCGCAGCCGGTGGCGAACGCCACGAGCGCGTCCAGATCGCGGTAGTCGCCGACAGTGACCGCTGGGATTACTTGTGCTGCTGAGTCATCGGGGCGGTCGGCGAGCAGCTTAAGCCGGACACCGAGCGGGATCGCCGCCACCTGCATCATCCGGGCGAGCTGGCCGCCTCCGACGACGCCGACCACCGGGAAACCCACAGCCCAGACCATATCCACCCGAGACGCATCCGGTTGTGACACGCCTAGCCGCTCGCTGGGGTCCCCCGCGCCGAAAGCATCATCGACGACTGCCCACGGCAGGTCTGGGCAGCACCCTCAGCCATCGGGGCGCGGCTCCCGCGAACTTTGGAGCAAAGCGATCAAACTTCGTGGGATGCAAGCCTAGAGGCCGAGGTCGCGGGCGATGAGGATGCGCTGGACCTCGGACGTCCCCTCCCCGATCTCGAGGACCTTGGCGTCCCGCCACATCCGGGCCACCGGGAACTCATTCATGAAGCCGTACCCGCCGTGGACCTGCGTGGCCTCACGGGCATTTGCCACGGCCGACTCGGATCCGTAGAGCTTGGCGATGGCCGCCGCGCGCTTATACGGCGCGCCGCGTTGCAGCAGCTCCGCCGCTCGATACCAGGCGAGCCGCGAGGTGTGGGCGCGCATCTCCATGTCGGCGATCTTGAACTGGATCGCCTGGAAGTCACCGATCGGATGGCCGAAGGCGGGCCGCTGCTTGGCATACGAGACCGACTCGTCGACACAGCCTTGGGCGAGGCCGGTCGCGAGCGCCGCAATGGCGATCCGGCCCTCGTCCAGCGTGCTCAGGAACTGTGCGTAGCCCCGGCCGGCCGCACCGAGCAGGTTCTCGCGCGGGACCCGGCAATCGGAAAAGGACAGCTCGCGGGTGTCCGATGCACTCCAGCCGACCTTTGAGTACTTCTTCGAGACGGTGAACCCGGGCGTGCCGGCCGGAACGATGATCGTCGCCGTCTCCCGCTCGCCCGTCATGGCAGCGACCGTGACCAGGCCCGTGATCTCTGTACCGGAGTTCGTGATGAAGGCCTTGGTGCCGTTGATGACCCACTCGTCGCCGTCAAGCCTGGCGGTCGTCCGCAGCGCGCCCGCGTCGGAGCCGCTGCTCGGCTCGGTCAGCCCGAAGGCAGCGAGCATTTCGCCGGTGCACAGCCGTGGCAGCCAGGTCCGCTTCTGCTCCTCGGTGCCGTAGCGGAAGATCGGCATCGCGCCGAGGGACACCGCCGCCTCAAGAGTGATCGCGACCGACGAGTCGACCCTGGCCAGCTCCTCGATTGCTAGGCAGAGAGCGAAGTAGTCTCCGCCCATCCCCCCGTACTCCTCGGGGAATGGCAGCCCAAACAGGCCCATCTCCCCCATTTGCCGGATGATCGGGTACGGGAACTCGGTCCGCTCGCAGTAGTCGCCGATGACCGGCGCTACGACCTCGTGGGCGAACTCCGCAACCGTCTTCCGCAAAGTCTCGTGCTCGTCGTCGAGCCGATAGTCGAGCACCGAATCTCCCCGCTTTTGTGACACTTCTCTGCGCTTCCAGCGTACGACTGTAACACCGGACGTGGGACGTCCGCCTAGAGGCATGCCCACTGGACGCCTGCCAATGTGAGCGGCGACCCATCCAGCGAGGACTAAATATGCGACGACCAGCTTCAAGGCACGCCTACGGCTCCAGACCGAGACGCGGGATCGCCGCGGACCTACGGCGATCAGCCAACCGGGTGGGGTCCATTGGCGAGCATGGACTTCGTGGCGTGCCGTACGCTGCTCCGGTGGCTGTTGTCGCGTCGGCGAGCAAGGTATGGCGCCTCCTGCTCGCGCCGTACTACGGGCTGGACCACCTCATCCGCGAACTTATGAAGTTCGGCGTGGTCGGCACCGCCGCCTATCTCATCGACGCCGGCGTGAACAACCTGCTGCGCCAAACCGAGGCACTCGACGACCGGCCCCTGACCGCCAAGGGCCTGTCGGTCGCATTCGCCACCCTCTTCGCCTTCTTTGGCAACCGTTTCTGGACCTTCCGCCACCGGTCAGATCCCGGCCTCGCGCGCGGCCTGGCACTCTTCTTCTTCCTCAACTTCGTGGGCCTGCTGATCGCCGTCGGCTGCCTGGCAATCAGCCACTACGTCCTCGGGTTCACCTCCCTGCTGGCCGACAACGTTGCCGGAAATATCATCGGCACCGGCCTCGGCACGCTCTTCCGGTTCTGGTCCTACCGGAAGTGGGTGTTCCGTGCGGTCGATATGCCCGGGACAGCGAGCGGGGCCGCTCGTGCGCCGAACCTGCCCGCGGATCAGCCGGCACGCATCCCCGGCCAGCCCTCGGTCACGAAGCTGGACCGAATCAGCCTGGACTAACCGGCCGCTTCCGCACTGGCGGCCGAGGCGTGAACGTCGCCGCGCGCGGCTTCGCCGGGCGCGCGGATGTGGCGTCACGAGCAGGTGGCTTGCCGTTCAGGTCGTCGTAGACCCTGGGCAGGAATAGCGCGAAGACCGGCGGGGTGTACTGCGTGACCTCGAGCCGGCCACCATCCGCCTCGACGAGCTGGCGAGCAAGTGACAGCCCGAGGCCAGTGCTGCGGCCACCGCTCACGGCCCGCTCGAAGAGCCGTGGAGCGATCGACTCTGGGATTCCCTTGCCTTCGTCGGCCACCTCAACGATGACCTTCCGACCGACCGCCCGGGTGGTGACGGTGACCGTTCCGGCGCCGTGGATCAGGGCATTCTCCAGGAGGACGGCAAGCGCCTGCGCGAGCCGGCCGGGTGTCGCCGATACGACCAATCCAGGCCTGCCCGTTACGACAAGCTCGCGTTCGGCGTGGGCGAAGGAGACGCGCCATTCCTCCACCTGCTGCGCGATCGCCGAGTCGACCGGCAGCCGCACGGCGGAGGTGTCATCGCGCCGGCGACCGTCCTCCAGCAGGTCGCTCACCACCCCGGTCAACCGCTCGATTTGGGTCAGCGCGACGCCTGCCTCCTCACGTACCATTTCGAGGTCCGCGGCCTGTGCCATCTCCTCCACCCGCATGGACAGCGCGGTTAGCGGGGTTCTGAGCTGGTGCGACGCGTTGGCCGCGAACTGTCGCTCGGCCGCTAGCATCCGCGAGATCCGCACCGCACTGTCATCCAGGACGCTGGCGACGCGATCCAGCTCCGGCAGGCCGTAGCGGCGATGCTGGCGGCGCAGGTCACCGGCACCGAGCAGCTCAGCGGATTCGGCGAGCTCGGTCAGCGGGCGGGTGAGCCGGCGTGCCACCAGCCACGCCAGCCCGGCCGCGGCAGCGACGGCAAGGACCGCTCCAGCTCCGATCAGCACCCAAGAGCGCCGCACGTCACTCTCGACCGGATCGCGCGGCCGCATCACGGTCACGGAGAAGCCGGTCAGGGCGTGGTCGAGGGTGTAGACAAACGTGTCGGCCTGGTTGACCACATCGCCCACCGGGATCTGGCGGCTCAGCCCGACCGGCCGCGGTTCCCGGCGTCCGGGGCTGCCCAGCATGTCGACGGCCACCCGGTTCCTGATGTTCCTACCTTCGACGACCACGTATGCGTCCTTGGGCACGAGCGTCTGCACGAACGCTTGGTTCACGTCGGCGACCGGCTGGGACTCTACCGCGGCGAGAATCCGCTGAGCCTCGGAGCGGAGGTTGTCTTCGGCTCGCTGCCGGATCCAATTCGCCTCGAGGAAACCGAGAGGCAGTGCAAAGACCGTGACGACGAAGACCGCCACCGCGAGGGTTGAGATCACTAGTCGGCGACGCATCGGCTACTCCGGCTCGAATCTGAAGCCGACACCGCGGACGGTTGTGATGTAGTGCGAGTGGACCGGATCATCGCCGAGCTTACGGCGCAGCCAGGTCATGTGCATGTCCAGGGTCTTTGTCGAGCTTGGCCACGGCGCACCCCAGACCTCACGCATGAGCTGGGCCCGGGACAC
>JBKOZJ010000134.1:0-30769 GCA_046725875.1 Actinomycetota bacterium | reverse complement strand
CCAAGAAAGGCGATGGCCGCGCCACCCGCGACGGCGAGCGGCCACCAGCTATAGGGCGAGAAGAACCCTAGGTCGCCGGCCCCGTCGGCAATATCCGCTCTCACGTTGTCCTCGGGCCGTGGGCCGATCCGGCGAGCCGTGAACAGCAGGTAGAACGCGATGAGAAAGCACAATCCGAACGTCACCACCAGCGCCGTGGTGCCGGTCGGATCCTCCGAGTAATACCAGTAGACCGCGGTGACCGGAATGAAGAAGACCGCCAGCAGAGCGAACAGGTAACCCTCGACCTTCACCGCTACTCCCCGCGGTCGGCGTCGCCGTAGACATTCTGCATGACCGAGCGCTCGGGCAGTGGCTCATAACCTGTGTCTACATCTGGATAGTGCAGATTGAAGGCGGGCGCCTCCGAACGGATGCGCGGCATGGACACGAAGTTGTGCCGGGGCGGCGGGCACGAGGTCGCCCACTCGAGAGAGCGGCCGAAGCCCCACGGGTCGTCCGCCTCGACCTTGGGCGCGTGCTTGGCGGTCTTATAGACATTCCAGATGAACGGCAGCGTCGAGAGGCCGAGTAGGAACGCTCCGATGGTGGAGACCGTGTTCAGCGTGGTGAAGCCGTCGCTGGCGAGATAGTCGGAAATCCGGCGCGGCATGCCTATGACGCCCAGCCAGTGCTGTATGAGGAAGGTGGTGTGGAAGCCGATGAACAGCGCCCAGAAGTGGATCTTCCCGAGCCGCTCGTCGAGCATCTTCCCGGTCATTTTCGGCCACCAGAAGTAGAAGCCGCCGAACATCGCGAAGGCGACCGTGCCGAAGACCACGTAGTGGAAGTGGGCGACGACGAAGTAGGTGTCCGAGACGTGGAAGTCCAGTGGCGGCGCGGCCAGGATGATGCCGGTCAGGCCGCCGAACAGGAACGTGACCAGGAACCCCAAGGCCCACAGCATCGGCGTCTCGAAGCTCAGCGAGCCACGCCACATCGTGCCGATCCAGTTGAAGAACTTGACGCCGGTCGGCACCGCGATCAGGAACGTCATGAACGAGAAGAACGGCAACAGCACTGCGCCGGTGACGAACATGTGGTGTGCCCAGACCGTCATCGACAGGCCGGCGATGGCGATCGTGGCGAAGACGAGACCCTTGTAGCCGAACAGCGGCTTGCGGCTGAAGACCGGGAGGATCTCGGTGACGATGCCGAAGAACGGCAACGCGATGATGTAGACCTCCGGGTGGCCGAAGAACCAGAACAGGTGCTGCCAGAGGAGTGCACCCCCGTTGGCCGCGTCGAAGATGTGCGCCCCGAGCTTCCGATCGGCCTCCAACGCGAGCAGGGCGGCGGCCAGGACCGGGAAGGCCATCAGTACCAGCACGCTGGTCAGCAGGATGTTCCATGTGAAGACCGGCATCCGGAACATGGTCATGCCGGGTGCGCGCATGCAGATAACCGTTGTGATGAAGTTGACCGCGCTGAGAATGGTCCCGAACCCAGACAAAGCCAGACCCATGATCCACATATCCGAGCCGACGCCCGGAGAGCGGATCGCGTCGTTCAGCGGAGCGTAGGCGAACCAACCGAAGGACGCCGCGCCCTCCGGTGTGAAGAACGCACTGACGACGATCAGCCCCCCGAACAGGAAGAGCCAGTAGCTGAGCATGTTCAGCCGCGGGAACGCGACATCCGGCGAGCCGATCTGCAGCGGCATGATCACGTTCGTGAAGCCGACGAAGAGCGGCGTCGCGAAGAGCAGCAGCATGATCGTGCCGTGGATCGTGAAGAGCTGGTTGTACTGCTCGTTCGTCACCAGCTGGCTGCCCGGCCGGGCCAGCTCGGCCCGCATGATCAAGGCCATCACGCCGGCGACGAGAAAGAACCCGAACGACGTCGTGAGGTAGAGGTAGCCGATGACCTTGTGGTCGGTGGTCGTCGCCCAGCGGACGATCGCGGCGCCGGGCCGTCGCGCCCGCCGGCGCTGGACGGTGGCGATCGTGGTGGGTGCGGGCTGGATCGCGGTCACTGCTCGCCTCCGGGCGGGACACGTTGCGAGCCGGGGTCGGGTTCGGTGATGCCACGGGGCAGGCTCCCCGTCTGCCCGGCGGCGCGCAGCTCGGCCATCCTTTGGTCGAACACCTCCGGATTCACAACCTCGACATTGAACAGCATCCTCGCGTGGTCGACGCCGCACAACTCCGCGCACCTGCCAGTGAACCGACCCTCCCGATCCGGGGTGATCGCGAACTTGTTCACCCGGCCAGGGATGACGTCCATCTTGAACAGGAAGTTGGGCACCCAGAACGAGTGAATGACATCGGGCGAGGTCAGCTCGAAGAGCACCGTCTCACCCCTGGGCAGGTAGAGCGTCGGAGGATCGCCTGGTGTGCCGGCATCCCACGCATTTTCGTCCAGGTAGTTGAATGACCAGCTCCACTGGCGCCCAACTACGTTGATGGTCTGATCGGGGTTGTCGGGCAGGTCGAGCAGCTTCGTCTCGTCCCGGGCAACGAAGTAGAAGAGCACCGAGATGATGATGAAAGGGACCGCGGTGTAGAGCGCCTCGATCGGCAGATTGAACCGCACTTGCGGTGGCAACTCGGCGGAGCGGCGCCGGTAGAAGATGACGCACCAGATGATCAGGCCCCAAACCACGGCGCCGACCGCGAATGCGGCGATCCACGAGCCCTGCCAGAGGTGCAGGATACGCGGCGCCTCCTCGGTCGCCGGGTCGGGCATGCCAAGCCGCCGGAACTCCTCGGTCGAGCATGCGGTTGTCGTGGCCAGAACGCCGCCGACGACAAGGGCCACGCGGCCGATTCGGCCGAGCCGACGCGGCTGGGATCCGTGGGGCTTATCCCCCCGGATTCTTGGCGAGTCGTGACTCACGCGGCAAACCATATCCCCCGAAGGGCACCACCCCCCGCGCACCCCCCACCGGTGGCTGGGCCGCTCAGCCTCACCCGCGGAAGGCGCCGGAGAGCCGCACGGCGAGAAGTAACTTTGCTCTGTGACCTACCTCGATGCCGCATCGGCCGAACCGCTTCACCCGGCCGCCGAGCACGCGTTCGTCAATGCGTTGAAGGAGGGCTGGGCGGACCCGTCCCGCCTCTATGGAGCGGGCCGGCGGGCCCGCCTGGCGCTCGACGCGGCGCGCGAGCAGGTGGCCAGCGCGATCGGCGCCCGACCTGACGAGGTGTACTTCACAAGCTCGGGCACGCTCGCCTGCCAGCTCGCCGTCCTGGGTGCCCTGGCCGGCCGCCGCCGAATTGGGTCGCACGTCGTGGTCAGCGCGGTCGAACATTCGAGCGTGTTGCATGCCGCCGCAGCCCACGCCGACGAGATCGCGACGGTTCCTGTTGACCGGCTAGGTCGGGTCGACGCCGACGCGTTTGCCGCCGCGCTCCGCTCGGATACTGCGCTCGCGTGCCTGCAGTCGGCCAACCATGAGGTTGGGACCGTTCAGCCGATCGAAGAGGTGGCCATCCGCTGCGCGGACCGGGACATACCGCTCTTCGTTGATGCGGCGCAGAGTGCCGGCTGGGCCTCCGTACCCGCGAATTGGTCCCTGCTTGCGGCAAGCGCGCACAAGTGGGGTGGCCCGCCCGGCGTGGGAGTACTCGCGATCCGAAAGCGGGTGCGGTGGCGGTCGCCGCTGCCTCAGGACGAACGCGAGCGGGGCCGGGTCCCCGGATTTGAGAATGTGCCCGCGATCGTCGCAGCCGCCGCCGCGCTGGCCGCGCGGCTGGAGACAGCGGAAGTGGAGGCAGCCCGGCTTTCCGCGCTTGTCGAACGAATCAGGAAGACCGTGGCCGCCGTGGTTCCCGACGTCGAGGTGGTCGGCGACCCGGTGCATCGGCTGCCGCACCTTGTGACTTTCTCCTGCCTCTACGTCAATGGTGAGGCCCTGGTGACCGAGCTCGACCGGCTCGGTTTCGCGGTCAACTCTGGTTCGTCGTGCACGTCGAGCACGCTGCGGCCAAGCCACGTGCTCGAAGCCATGGGCGTGCTTTCCCACGGAAATGTCCGCGTTTCCCTGCCGCTCGGTACCTCCGCGGAGGACGTCGACCGCTTCCTTGCGGCTGTGCCCGATGTGGTCGCCCGGTTGCGGGCGGTCGTGGGTGCTGAAGGCATATGAGTACGGAAAACAAGCCGGCGCTGTTGCTCGACACGCTCGGAAAGCTCTGCCCGATCCCCGTCATCGAGCTTGCCAAGCACATCCGGAATGTTCGCGTCGGCGAGCTCGTCGGCGTGCTCAGTGACGACGATGCGGCCGCGCTGGACATTCCGGCCTGGTGCAAGATGCGTGACCACGATTATGTGGGCGAACGCGACCCGGCCGCTGTAGGCGCCACCCGCGGTCGCCTCTACCTCGTCCGCCGCCAGTCTTAGTGCCCCTCGTAGAGGGGCGATCTGGTGGAGCAAGGGGACACCTTCACAGGTGACTACCGGAACGTCGGTGGCAGCGGGAGGCGGAGGGCGGCCGCGAGCAAGTCGACGTATTCGTCGCGCGGCAGGTCCACCGCCCCAAGCGTGCGCAGGTGCGGCGTCGTCCACTGGATGTCGAGCAACCGGCCCTTGACCCCATCCGAACTGAGCGCGGCCACCAAGGCCGCTAGGGCGACCTTGGATGCATCTCGCTCCCGGTAGTACATGGACTCGCCGGCAAAGAACCCGCCGATCGCAAGCCCGTACAACCCCCCGCCGAGCCGGCCCTCCCGGGTCCACGCCTCGATGGAGTGGGCCCAGCCGAGCTCGTGCAGCCGCAGGTACGCCGCGCGCATCTCCTGAGTGATCCAGCCGTGCGGCCGACGCGGATCGGCGCAGCCTTCGACTATGTGAGCGAAGGCCGTGTCGACGCGGATCTCGAAGCGGCGAAGCGACCGCCGCAGCGAGTGGCTAACGTGCAGCCGGTCGAGCGGAATGATGCCCCGCGGATCAGGCGACCACCAGCCAATCGGCCCCCGCCGGGCGAGCGGCATCGGGAAGAGCCCCGACCGGTATGCAGCGAGGAGTGTCCCCGGCTCGAGATCGGCGCCCACGCCGACCAAGCCGTCCTCGTCGGCGGACGACGCCGGAGGCAGCAACCACCTTGTCGGTGGTGGCTCGACGGGCACTAAGTTGCTCACGGTCACTAAGAGGCCTCGGATTCACCATCCTGCTGCCCGGTGACCTGACTAGTCACGGACGCAGGCAGCGCAGGTGCGGCTCGACCTCGGCCGCGGCGTCGTGGCCGTACGCCTTGGCCATCCGCTCGAGGAAGTGCGCCTGCCCAAACTCGTACTCCTGGGTTCCGACCGTCTCGATCACATATGTGGCAAGTAGGTTGCCGACCTGAGCCCAACGCTCGAGTGGCAGCGCCCAGGCCACGGCGGCGAGGAAGCCGGCGCGGAAGGCGTCGCCTACGCCGGTCGGGTCCGCCTTACGCAGCTCCTCCGGGCAACCGACCTGGATCGGTCGCTCGCCCTTGCGTTCGACCCGCACTCCCTGCGGCCCCAACGTCGTCACTCGTGTCTCGACCCGGTCCAGGATCTGGCCCGGGCCCCAGCCAGTCTTCTGCTCGGTCAGCGCCGCTTCGTACTCGTTGGTCATCAGGAACGTGGCGCCGTCGATGAGCAGCCGGATACCGGCGCCGTCCATCCAGGCGAGCTGCTGAGAAGGGTCGGCGGCGAATGGGTAGCCGCGGGCGCGACACTCGTCGGTGTGCCGCAGCATGCCCTCGGGGTCGTTGGCGCTGATGACAACGAGGTCCAGACCGCCAAGACGCTGCGCGATCGGCGCCAGCTCGATGTCGCGTGCCTCGCTCATCGCGCCGGCGTAGAACGACGCGATCTGGGCGTTGTCCGCATCGGTGGTGCAGATGAACCGCGCCGTGTGGCGAAGTTCGGAAACATGGACGGACTCCGTGTCCACGTTGTGCCGCTCGAGCCACGAGCGATAGTCGACGAAGTCGCTGCCCACCGCGCCAACCAGGATCGGTTGCAGGCCAAGGCACCCCATTCCGAAGCAGATGTTGGCCGCGACGCCGCCGCGGCGTACCTCGAGCTCCTCCACCAGGAAGGACAGCGAGAGCTTGTCGAGCTGGTCCACGACGAGCGAGTCGCGAAACCGGCCGTCGAAACGCATCAGGTGGTCGGTGGCGATCGACCCCGTGACGGCAATATTCATGGCGGTCGCGGTATCCGTTTCTACGAGCGGGTCGGGGCGCCCTAACACTACTTACTGGCGTGCTCAGCCTGAAACGGAGCCGACCACCGTGGTAGCTCCACGGTGGTCGGGCAAGGTATGTCAGCGGTCGCCGGCTCTGTGTGACGCTGCGCCCGCCCGGTCAGACCCATGATCTGAGCAAACGACCGTGCCACACGCAGCCGGTCGGCGTCCGGGCGTCGGCTAGCGGGAACGTTATCCGCCGCGCCTAGTGGAAGGAGTCGCCGCAGGCGCAGGAGCCGGTGGCGTTGGGGTTGTCGATCGTGAAGCCCTGCGCCTCGATCGTGTCGACGAAATCAATCGTCGCACCGGTGAGGTAGGGCGCGCTCATCCGGTCGGTGACGACCTCGACGCCGCCGAACTGGCCGGTCAGGTCGCCCTCGAGCTCGCGCTCATCGAAGAAGAGCTGGTAGCGCAGACCAGAGCAGCCGCCGGGCTGGACGGCAACCCGCAGCCTGAGATCGTCACGCCCCTCCTGTTCGAGCAGGCTCTTCACCTTGGCGGCGGCCGTGCCGGTGAGGATGACGCCGCTCTGGGTGGTCGTCTCGGGCTGGACAGTCATGTGATCGCTCCTGGGTCCTGGACAATCGCTCCGCGCAGGCCGCCTAACGCCTCGCGGCTCGGTTGCATTCCGCTCCTATCGTCGCACGCGGCCCGCGATCTCGCTAACCGACCACACCGTGACTCACCCTGTAGGCATCCCCGAAGATCATGTACATTTGTGATCTCGGCCCTGCCCCCCGCCGGCGAGCGGTTTGATCCGCCAAGCGCACCGAACCCGAGCCCGCGAATCGCAGGAGCTACGTCATGCACAGGGCTTTGGCCGCTTGGCAGATCAAACCGGAACGAGATCTCGTCAGCGAGACCAGGTCCTGGCGACCCGCTCGGCGAGCGCGGCCAGCGAGCCGGCTGGGTCTGCAAGGGCGGCCTCCACCGACCCGACGGAGTCGGCTGCCGAGTAAGCCGCGTCGACGCCCATGGCGCCCAGCTCCCGGCGACCGACCTTGACCTGGCCGGCCAGGACGACGCAGGGCTTGGCCGCTTCCTGGGCGACCCGGGCGACCGCGGTCACGACCTTGCCGCGCAGCGACTGCCAGTCCAGCGACCCCTCCCCAGCGAGGACGAGATCCGCGCGACGGGCGCGATCGAACGCTCCGACGGCATCCAGTACGACCTGCGCCCCAGGCATCCGCCGCCCGCCGATGAGCAGCAGCGCATAGCCGAGTCCCCCGGCGGCGCCGGCGCCCGGCTGGTTCGCCGGCCGCCAGTCAACAAGCTGAGCGAACCCCTTGATCGCGGCATCCAGCCGGTCGACCTGCTCCCGCGTGACGCCCTTCTGCGGACCGAAGGTGACCGTCGCACCACGCGGCCCGTGCAACGGGTTGTCCACGTCCGACGCGATCACCAGCTCGACCCCGGACAGCCGCCGGCGCGCTGGCCCGACGTCCACAACCCGTCGCCCATCCTCCACGAGTCTCATTAGCCCCCTGCCGCCGCGGCGGAGCGCGTCCCTAGGCTCGGCACCAAGGGCGGCGAGCAGGCCGGCACCGGCGTCGTTGGTCGCGGACCCGCCCAGGCCGACGACGACCGGCCCCGCCCCCGCCTCCAGCGCCGAAGCGAGAAGCTCACCTACGCCATAGCTGGTGGTCCGCTCCGGATCCCGCCGCTCCGGTGGGACGAGATGGAGCCCGCAGGCTTCCGCCGCCTCGATGTAGGCCGTGTCCCGGGCCATGTGGACCCGCGCGGTGACCGGCTCCTGGAGTGGGCCAGTCACTCGGACTTCTTGTGTACGGCCAGGGATCGCACTGCTGATCACATCGAGGAATCCGGGACCGCCGTCGGCAAGCGGCAGCAGTTCGACGGTGTCGCGCGGCGCTGCCCGCCGCCAGCCCGCGGCGATCGCCTCGGCCGCCGCGGCGGCGGTCAGTGTCCCGGCGAACTTGTCCGGGGCGATCAACACATGCAAATGAAACTCCCTGCTCGCCACCGACGGCCGACTCGACGATCATGCAATGCGTGCCGACGGTACGGCGCCCCGCTCTTCGAGGCGAGGGGGACGCCGAACGTTCCACTTGACCGGGGCAGAACGGACCGCGTGGAACGATTGAGATGGAGATTGAGATGGAAGAGCGGCAACCGGTCGACAGATCTTGGGAAAGCGGAGGCACGGTGACCACGACGACGGAGACGGCTTCCGGCGGCGGACGGGCGATGGGCGGGTTCGTCGAGCCGGACCCAACTGCGGTCTCGCTGCTGCTGCTCGGCCGCGATACCGAGCCCGCGACCGAGCGAGGCGTCGAGTGCCCGGGCGGGCTCCCTGCGGCAAGCGACCCAAGCCTGGTCCGGCGGGCCGCCGCGGCTCGGGCGCGCCTTGGCACCCAGGCGTTCGTCCTCGGCCACCACTATCAGCGCGATGAGGTGATCCAGTTCGCCGACGTCACCGGTGACTCGTTCAAGCTGGCCCAGCAGGCAGCTGGCCGTCCGGAGTCCCCGTTCATCGTCTTCTGCGGCGTCCACTTCATGGCCGAGTCGGCCGACATCCTGACCGCTGACCACCAGCAGGTGATCCTCCCTGACCTGGCCGCGGGCTGCTCGATGGCTGACATGGCGCGTTTCGAGCAGGTCGAGGACGCTTGGGATGTCCTTACCGACGCCGGGGTTGCCGACCGTACGATCCCCGTCTCGTACATGAACTCCTCCGCGGACATCAAGTCGTTCACCGGTCGGCATGGCGGAACCATCTGCACGTCCTCGAACGCGAGGCGGGCGCTCGAGTGGGCGTTCGAGCATGGCGACCAGGTGCTCTTCCTGCCCGACCAGCACCTTGGCCGCAACACCGCGGTCCGTGAGCTCGGCTTCGATCGCTCGGATTGCGTGCTCTTCGACCCGCACAAACCGGCTGGCGGCGTGACCGAGGAGCAGTTGCAGAGCGCGCGGATGATCCTCTGGCGGGGGCATTGTTCCGTGCACGGGCGCTTCACGCTGGATTCGGTGCTCGACGTCCGGGAGCGGATCCCAGAGGTCAACATCTTGGTTCACCCCGAGTGCCGTGAAGAGGTCGTCGCCAATGCAGACTACGTCGGTTCCACCGAGTACATAATCAAGACCCTCGAGGCAGTGCCGGCCGGCTCGAAATGGGCGGTCGGCACCGAGCTCAACTTGGTGCGGCGGCTGGCCAACCGGCACCCAGACAAGACCATCGTCTTCCTCGACCGGACGGTCTGCTTCTGCTCCACCATGAATCGCATCGATCTACCGCACCTGGTGTGGGCGCTGGAGTCGCTGGTTGACGGCAAGGTGGTCAACCGGATCGTGGTTGATGAGGAGACCGCGCACTACGCCCGGGTCGCCCTCGACCGGATGCTCGCGCTGCCAGGCGTCGGCGGCAAGGATTGATCAGAGCGGGGCGAGCAGCTAGAGGCCGGGAGCGCCCCAGACCGGGAACCACCGGGACAGGTCGGACTCAATCCGCAGGTCGTCCTGAAGCTGGCCGCGAATTTGGAGCTCCAGCGCGTTGTCCCGCTTCTCCCCGGCCAGCGGCAGGAACGGGTAGAAGCTGCCCCTCTTGTAGAGGTAGACGAGCCCGAGCGTCTGGCCCTCGGCATTCTTGAAAGTCACCAGCGAGCAGAGCAGTGCCGGTCCGAAGCCGGCGTCCTCGAGCGACACGTTGACGGCGTGCAGGTCGGTGACGAGGGCGGAAACGTCGTCGGGATCGCGACGCACGATCAGCCAGCTGTATCCGTAGCCGTCCTTCGTCATCTCAACGGGCGGGCTCGTGTCGGCGTCGAGCAGCGCCCTGATGTCCGCCTCTGTGCGGGCGAAGGCACCGCCCTCGGCCGCCTTGAAGCACACCGAGCCCAGTCCGGTCGGTCGGAACCCGGCGGCGACCTGAAGCGTCACAGCCGCGGACGGGATTGCGAAGAGCTGGTCGAGGTTGGCGGGTTTTGGCTTCGTACGCCCAAGAAGCGTGTCGAGGAACCCCATACCGGACACCGTACGACTACAACAGCGCGGCCTAGGCTGGCGCGCCGAGTTCGGCGGCGAGCTGGCCGAGCTGCTCGAGCCGCCGCTCCAGCGGCGGGTGCGTCGCGAACAGCGACGAGAGGCTGAAGCCGCGGGCGACCGCCGGTGCAAAGAAGAAGGCGTTGAACGCCTCCGCCTGCCGAAGATCCCTAGTCGGGATGCGACCCATCTCCCCGGTCACCTTCACCAGCGCCGACGCCAGCGCGGACGGGCGCCCAGTCACGATCGCGCCGGCCCGGTCGGCCGCTAGCTCGCGATAGCGGGACAAGGTCCGGATGAGCAGAAAGCTCAGGGCGTAGACGATCGCGCTCACGAGCACGATCGCAAAGAACACGGCGGCTGCGTTGTTGTCTCGGCCCCGGCCGCCCATCCTGACGTACAACGCCATCCGGGTGACCATCCCGGCTAGCACGCCAAGGAACGACGCTATCGTCATGACCGCGACGTCACGGTGTGCCACGTGGGCAAGCTCGTGGGAGATCACGCCTTCCAGTTCCGTGGGCTCCAGCCGGCGCAGGAGGCCGGTCGTGACACAAAGCACGGCACGCTTCGGGTTACGCCCGGTTGCAAAGGCGTTCGGGATGTCGGTGTTGGCGATCGCGACCTGCGGCTTTGGCGCATCGGTGAGGGCACACAATCGGTCGACCACCGCGTGCAGCTCGGGCGCCTCCTCCGGGCTCACGACGCGGCCGTGCATCGAATAGAGCGCGATCTTGTCCGAGTAGAAGTACTGGAACAGGAACCCGCCGACCACCACGACGAGGATGATCAGCCAGTTGACCTGCAGCGCGAGGAGCACCGCAACGAACGCAACGTAGAGGAGGCCGAGCAGGAACATCGTCAGCACCATGCGGCGGACAAGTCCGCCGTCGGCCTTCATCCGCACTACTGCCACGCCTCTCCTTAACGAACTCCCGGCCGGTTTGGTGCCAGGTTACGAGCGTCCAGCGCGGGCGCCGGTCTGCGCTTTTCTGGCCCGCCCTCTTGGTCGCCTAGGTGTGGTGGTCAGCCGGGGACCAGCCCCTCGTCGCCGAGCATTTCGCGGACATCGTCCACGTGGGCGTCGGTGGCCGGGAGCACGAAGTCGCTCGGTACCAATGCGTCGACGGGAACAGGCTTGCCGAGCTCGCGCACCATGGCGACAAGCGAGGTAAGCGCGCTACGAAAGCCGTCGTCGTCGCCCGCGTCGATGGCCTTGGTCAGGTCGTCGTCCAGCGCGTTGAGGGCGGTTACGGCATCGTCATCGACCTCGTACTGCCCCTCCGACAGGATGCGGACGATCATTTCTCCTCCCCCTCGAGCTGCTTGCGCGGCTCTGCCCCGCCGAGTTCCTGCTTCATCTTGGCGAGCTCGAGCTCCACGTCGCTTTGGCTGGACATCCGCTCCAGCTCGGCCGTGATGTCGTCCTTGGCCAGCCCGGACGCGTCGTCGAGGGCACCGGAGCTGATCAGCTCGTCGATTGCGCCTGCCCTGGCCTGCATCTGAGCGGTCTTGTCCTCCGCCCGCTGGATCGCTAGGCCGACGTCGCTCATCTCCTCGGAGACACCGGAGAACGCCTCGTTGATCTTCGTCTGCGCTTCGGCCGCGGTGTAGGTCGCCTTGATCGTTTCCTTGCGCGTCCGGAACGAGTCGACCTTTGCCTGCAACCGCTGAGACGCAAGGACGAGCTTCTCCTCCTCGGCCTGGAGGTTCGCATGCTGAGCCTGCAAATCAGTCATCTGCTGCTGCAGCCCGGAGCGCCGGGTCAGGGCCTCTCGGGCGAGATCTTCCCGACCGGCGGCGAGGGCCTGTCGACCTTGCCCCTCCAGCTTGTCGGATTGCTGCGTGAGCTGGGTGATCTGCAGCTCGATCCGCTTTCGCGAGGTGGCGACGTCGGCCACTCCACGTCTGACCTTCTGCAGGAGCTCCAGTTGCCGCTGGTAGGAGTAGTCGAGGGTTTCGCGCGGATCCTCCAGCCGGTCCACGGCCCTGTTTGCCTTCGACCGGAAGATCAGCGCCATCCGCTTCATCAAGCTCATGGCCGGCGTACGCCCCCTTCGCGAGCGACCCAGGCCGTGGGCCGCTCATGGCTCTCGAGTTGGTGATCTCACCCTATGTCGGGCGCCAGGAATTCGGGAGATGCTGTGCCGTCCCCCTATCCTGGTGGACGTGTTCCGACGCCAACCTAAGGCCGAGCCGGCGACCACGCCCCCGCAGCCTGCGACCGCGGTCAAAGACAGTGGGAAGGGCCGGCCGACCCCCAAGCGTCGAGAGTCTCAACGTCGGCGTCAGCCCCTTGGTGCCCCGCCGAAGGACCGCAAGGAGGCAGTGCGTCGCCAGCGCGAGAGCGCCCGGGAACAGCGGGCAAAGGCCCGCGCGGCGATGGAGACCGGCGACGAGCGCTACCTGCCCGCACGGGACAGGGGTCCAGTCCGCAAGTTCGCGCGCAACTTCATCGACTCTCGCCGGTCCGCCGCGGAGTTCTTCCTCGTCGGCGCGATTGCGATCTTGATTCTTGGCTTCATACCTAACGCCACGGTTGTCTATCTCGTGGGCTTCGCCTGGGTCGCCATGTGCGCCGTGATCATCCTGGACTCGTTCCTTATTTCCAGGAAGCTCAAGAGGGAGATCCGCACTCGGTTCCCGAACGAGAGCAGCCGAGGCGTCGTTGCGTACACCCTCCTCCGGAGCATGCAGTTCCGTGGGCTGCGCATGCCCAAGCCCCAGGTCCGGCCGGGAACCAAGATCTAGCACGCCGGCAGGACAAAGGCGAACAACCCGGGCTCGGATAGCTACGCCTCTCGCCCGGCCTCGCGTCCTCGCACTCCGCTGGAACCCGCCGCAAATAGGGTGATCCATATGGAGTACCGGAACCTCGGCCGCAGCGGTCTTATGATCAGCGAGATCGCGTACGGCAACTGGCTCACACACGCCTCCCAGATCGCCGAGGAAGCGGCCAGAGCATGTGTTCGGGCGGCACTCGAGTCCGGGATCACGACCTTCGACACGGCGGATGTGTACGCCGGGACGAAGGCCGAGGAGGTGCTCGGGCGGGCGCTCAAGCGCGAGCGGCGGGCGGGCCTGGAGATCTGCACCAAGATCTACTGGGACATCGGTCCGGGTCAAAACGACCGCGGCCTGTCCCGCAAGCACATCATGGAGGGCATCGACGGGTCGCTTCGGCGGCTGCAGACCGACTACGTCGACCTCTACCAAGCCCACCGCTACGACCACTTCACCCCGCTCGAAGAAACGATGGCGGCCTTCGCCGACGTCGTTCGAGCCGGCAAGGCGCTCTACATCGGCGTGTCCGAGTGGACGGCCGGGCAGATCAGAGAGGGCGCCGACCTCGCGCGCGGGCTGAAGATCCCGTTCGTGTCCAACCAGCCGCAGTACTCGATGCTCTGGCGGATAATCGAGGCCGAGGTCATCCCGGCAAGTAAGGAGCTCGGGATCGGGCAGATCGTCTGGTCGCCGCTCGCCCAGGGCGTGCTGACCGGCAAGTACATGCGAGGCCGGCCGCCGCCGGGCGGCTCTCGCGCCACCACCGACGATGCCTCCTTCATGGCGAGGTTCATGACCGATGAGGTGCTTGCTCGGGTGCAGCAGCTCCGGCCGCTCGCCGACACCGCCGGTCTGTCGCTCGCGCAGCTCGCCGTCGCCTGGGTCCTGCAGAACTCCGACGTTTCGGCGGCGATCATCGGCGCTACCAGACCCGAGCAGGTCACCGAGAACGTCAAGGCGAGTGGTGTCAAGCTCGAACCCGACTTGATGAAGGCGATCGACGACATCCTCGACCCGGTCGTCGTCCGCGACCCGTCCCTCACCAGGAGCCCGCGCACCCGACCCTGACCCGGT
Organism: Actinomycetota bacterium; assembly: GCA_046725875.1. GTDB lineage: Bacteria > Actinomycetota > Actinomycetes > JAKEEW01 > JAKEEW01 > JBKOZJ01. The sequence continues at coordinate 16,714 of JBKOZJ010000134.1, read as the reverse complement.
CGGCCAGCTGTCTAGTGCGCCGGGCGGAGCCCCATCGGACCGTACACGACGGACTCGCCCTCGAGCAGGGTGACCTGGTCGACACCACCGTCCAGCAGGTCGCGCCAGTTCTCGCCCAGCCAGCTCTCGGCGTCGGCTTGGGTCGGGAATTCGTGCCTGGGCAGCGAGGGCTTCGCGACGAGGTTGCCGTCGCCGTCCTCATATCGCCACGACCAGGACATTCCACTCTCCCTTCGGCCTGCCAGGGTGCATTCCCGCAGCCGCAGGTTAGTCTCCTGACAGCCCATGAGTTATCAGGTCCGACCGGACCGGATGGCGGCCCGTTAGCTAGGGGGTGCGAAACCGCCGGTGCGAACGCTGATACTCGGCGGAGCGCGCTCGGGAAAGTCGGCCGAGGCCGAGCGCCGGCTCGCCGGCGTGCCTGGTGTCTTGTACGTGGCGACCGGTGGCGAGCGACTCGACGACCCGGAGTGGCTGGCCCGGATCTCAGCACATCGGGCCCACCGCCCGACCAGCTGGCAAACGGTCGAGACCACAGATGTGGCCGCCGTTTTGGGCAGGTCAACCGGAACCGTGCTCGTCGACTGCCTGACCCTGTGGCTGACCGGCGTCATGGACCGCCTCAGTGCTTGGGACGACGCCCGCTGGGCCTCCGGTGCCGCCCAACGGGACATCGAGACGGAGGTCGACGCGCTGGCCGGAGCATGGTCGGCTACCGAGGCGGACGCTGTGGCCGTGAGCAACGAGGTCGGCTGGGGTGTCGTGCCGGCAACCGCATCCGGCCGCCGGTTCCAGGACGAGATGGGCCGGCTCAATCAGCGCATCGCAGCTCTGTCCGACGAGGTGCTCCTCGTTGTCGCCGGCCGGGTCCTGCCCCTGTGATGTGCGCGGCGCGCCCGCCGCAGCCAAAACCGGACAACTAGGCTCGCTGGCGCGATGACCGAACGAGACATCACGAGCTACGAGGACGCCGTCGAGTTGCCGGACGACGCCGCGCGCACCTCGGCAAAGGAGTGGTTGCGGCGGCAGGGGGGCACGCTCGGCCGACTGGGCGACCTGGCCACGTGGCTGGCCGGCGTGCAGGCAAGCTGGCCACCGCGGCCGATCGAGCGGCCGCGGCTGGTCGTCTTCGCGGCCGACCATGGAATTGCGGCGGCGGATGTATCTGCCCAATCGGTCGGTGCCACCGCTGACCGTGCGCCGGCTATTGCGAGCGGTGATGACCCGACCGCGCGGCTCGCCGTCGAGTTCAACGTCAGCGTCGATGTGGTCGACGTAGGCGTCGACGCGGACCTCAACCACCCGGTGCTGACGAAGTACAAGGTTCGGCGCGGCTCGGGGCGAATCGACCGCGAGGACGCCCTGACCGACGCCGAGACCGTCGCCGCATTCCAGGCCGGTGCCGAGATCGCTGACCACGCGGTCGACTCGGGCACCGACCTGTTGCTTGTCGCGTCTATCGGCGTCGGCGCGACGACACCGGCCGCCGCCCTTGTCGGTGTGCTGACCGCCTCGGACTCCGCGGCGATGACCGGCCGCGGATCAGGTGGTCCGGCCATCGATGACCGTGCCTGGATGCGCAAGTGCGCAGCGATCAGGGACGCGATGCGCCGGGCCCGGCCGGTACGCGGTGACCGCCAGCGACTGCTCGCCGTTGTCGGCGGCGCCGACCTCGCCGCGATGACAGGCGTGCTGCTTCAAGCCTCCGTACGCCGCACGCCGGTCGTACTCGACGACCTGTCTCCGTGTGCCGCAGGCCTGGTTGCGCAGCGGATCGCATACCGGTCGCCCGAATGGTGGCTCGCTGGACAGTCGACGGCAGATCCGGCACACCAGCGGGCGCTGGAACGCCTTTCGCTCACCGGAGCGACCGGCTTCGGCGCCAACGTGGGTGGCGGAGTTGGCGCACTGCTTGCGCTCCCGGGGTTGCGCGCAGCCGTGGCGCTGCCAGCCGGTGCGGAAGCGACCGAGGCCGGAGGCGGTGGTGGCCACGGCTCCGGCAGCTGATGCCGACAGCGGCGCGGATCCTTCCGTGGCGCCGCCCCGAGCCAACCACGCGACCGGCCGCGTCGCGGCGTTCGGAGCTGCCTGCCGACTCGCCGTCGGCCTCCTGACCGTCGTGCCGGCGGGCGTTGTACGGATGGACCGCGCGACGGCCGGCCGCGCGATGGCACTGGCTCCGGTTATCGGCGGATGGCTCGGTCTCGCGGCCGCCTTTGTAGTTCGGGCCTGCGACATGGTGGGTCTTAACGCATTTGTCGCCGCGACCATGGGGATCGGCGCGCTCGCTCTGCTGTCCCGCCTCCTGCACCTGGACGGGCTCGCCGACACGGCCGACGCGCTCGGCTCCGGTAAGTCCGCCGCTGCCGCACTCGATGTGATGAAGCGCTCGGACATCGGTCCGTTCGGCGTCGTTGCGGTCGTTATTGCCGTGCTCCTGCAGGTCGGCGCGCTCGCATCGGCGATCGCTGCCGACCGTGGCGCCGTGACCCTCGCCCTCGCGGCGACTGCCGGGCGGCTACCCCTGCCCTTCGCGTGCCGGCCCGGCGTACCGGCGGCCCGGCCGGAGGGACTCGGCGCACTGGTCGCCGGCACGGTCCGCCTGCCCGGCCTCGCCCTCGCGTCGGCCGTCGTAATCCTTGCCGCCACGGGCGCCGCCCTGATGTCGAGCCTCGACATGTGGCGGGCGGTTCTGGCCGTGGTCCTCGGTCTCGGCGCCGCCCTGCTGCTGCTCTCGCTGTGCGTCCGCCGTTTCGGCGGAACGACCGGCGATGTCCTGGGCGCGCTTGTGGAGGTTGCAACCACCGTCACCCTCCTCACCCTCGCGACCTAGCTGAGGTTCGGCCATCGAGAACTGAGCCGCCGCGGATCGACCATGACTCCGTCAGGTAGACACATCAGCTCGGTCTACCTGCACTCACCCCGACTGATCGAATCAGAGTTGGCAATCGATCAAGGCGATGGCAGGTAAGACAGATCCGCCGGTTTCGTCGACCTAGCGCCACAATGACAGATCCGCAAGTCAGACTTGATCATGCATGGCGGCTCGAGATAGACGTGACGCGTTGCGCCCAGTCCTCGGCCTAGGCTCACCCCATCTGATCGCAAGGACGGCCGGATAGCTCGCGGCAGGACGCGCACGCCCGTAAACGATCATTTCGTGGAGGGTTCGACGAACGGGGGGCTGACGACCTGGCAGCGGGAGACGCGGCCACGGACGTCGACCTGAACTTCGGCACCCTCGTCGATCGACCGGTCGAGTAGTGCAAGCGCGATGCCGATCCGCCGGGTCGGGGAGAACGTGCCGGAGGTGACCCCGCCGACCTGCGCGCCCGCCGAGTTCAGGACCCGCATCCCCCGGCGCGGGATGCCGCGGTCGAGTGCCTCCAGCCCCCACAGCAGCGGCACGGTTCCCTGGTCGCGCTGCGCGACCAACGCCTCCTTGCCCCAGAACGAAGGCTTCTTCCACCCGATGGCCCAGTCCAGCCGGGCCTGGACCGGGCTGATGCTCATGGTCAGGTCCTGTCCGTGCAGCGGGTATCCCAGCTCGATCCGCAGCGTGTCGCGAGCGCCGAGCCCGCACCGGAGCGCACCGAGGCGCGGACCCGCCTCCAGCAGGGCGTCCCACAGCGGCCCCGCGTCGCTCCACGACGGGAGGAGTTCGTAACCGCGCTCCCCGGTGTATCCAGTCCGGCAGACCACGACCGGATGGCCCTGCCATTGCGCGTCGACGAAGGACATGTACGCATGCCCGACCGGGAGTCCGATCGCCCCGAGAAGCTCGTCGCTGCGCGGTCCCTGGACGGCGATCACACCGTACGACTCATGGAGGTTCTCGACGGTGATCCCGCTCGGCGCCGCCTCGGTGATGCGGTGGACGACCTCGCCGGTGTTGGCCGCGTTGGGTACGAGGAACACCTCGTCGTCGCCGCGCAGATAGCCGATGAGGTCGTCGACCGCGCCCCCCGAGTGATCACAGCAGACGGTGTACTGGGCCCGTCCTGGCTCGATCCGCCCCAGGTCGTTCGTCAGCACCGCGTTGACGAAGTCGCGTGCCCCCGCGCCGCGGACGACGGCCTTGCCCAGATGGGAGACGTCGAAAATCCCGACCGCGTCCCGAACGGCAGTATGCTCCTTGATCACACCCGTGGGATACTCGATTGGCATCTCCCAGCCGCTGAAGTTCGCCATCTTCGCGCCGAGCGCAACGTGACGGTTGTAGAGCGGCGAACGGTGCAAGCCAGAGGTGATCAACGGCTCAGTCATGGCCGCGAGGTTACCCTTTCGGTCACTGTGCTATCCCGGCGTGCCGGGTAAGTCGGAAACCGTCAGCGAGGAAGTGATTTGCCCGTGGCGACGATCGAACTCAGCAGCCCGCCGGTCGGTGATACGTCCGTTAGCGCCGTCGTGGTCGGCGTGGCTAAGGGCGCCGACGGTCCGGTGCCGACGGAGGAGGCGGCCGGCGTGCTCAGCGACGGGCTTGTCCGAGCGTTGGCCGCGCTCGGTGTCACGGGCCGGGCCGGCGACGTCACGAAGATCCCGATGCCGGGTGGTCCGGCGCCGGTCGCGGCCGTGGTCGGGCTTGGCGAGGTCGCCGTGGATGGTGGGTACGACCAGGAAACGCTCCGCCGAGCGGCGGGAGCAGGCGTACGTGCGCTCGCCGGGTCGGAGCGCGTCGCATTGGCGCTTCCGGCCGGCTCAGCCGCCGAGGTCGCGGCGCTCGCCGAGGGCGCTCTCCTCGGCGCCTATGCGTTCGCGCGGTACCGGACCAGGGAGGACGGGCAGCATCCGCCGGTCGAGACCGTCGTCTTGATCACCGCGCTCGCCGACGACGAGGCGGCCCGCGCCACCGTCGACCGAGCCGACGTGCTCGCGGCCGCTACCCACTTTGCCCGCGACTTGATCAACACGCCGCCCTCCGACCTGTCCCCCGCCGCCTTTGCGGAACTGGCCACCGCCGTGGCCCACGAGAATGGGCTGGCGGTTGAGGTGCTCGATGAGACGGCGCTCAAGGACGGCGGCTACGGCGGCATTCTGGGCGTCGGCCAGGGCTCGGCGAACCCGCCGCGGTTGCTGCGCCTCTCGTACACAAACGCCTCCGCTACTAGCACGCTGGTCCTCGTCGGCAAGGGCATCACCTTCGACTCCGGCGGCATCTCCATCAAGCCGGCGCAGAACATGGACTGGATGAAGTCGGACATGAGCGGCGCCGCGGCGGTCGTCGCCGCAACCGTCGCGATCGCGCGGCTGCAGGTCCCGGTCAATGTGGTCACGTATGCCGCCCTCGCCGAGAACATGCCGTCAGGCACGGCGCAGCGCCCGTCGGACGTGCTCACCATCTACGGCGGGAAGACCGTGGAGGTGCTGAACACGGACGCCGAAGGCCGGCTGGTGATGGCCGATGCGATCGCGCGATCGGCGGAGGACAGCCCGGATCTCTTGATCGACGTGGCCACCCTCACCGGCGCGCAGTTGGTCGCCCTCGGCGCCCGGGTCGGCGCGATCATGTCCAATGACGAAGTGCTTCGCTCACAGATCCACGACGCCGCCAACCGCGCCGGCGAGCAACTCTGGCCCATGCCGCTCCCGGACGAGCTGCGCAAGTCGCTCGACTCGGAGATCGCGGACATCGCCAACATGGGCGACCGCTACGGCGGCATGCTGGTCGCCGGATTGTTCCTGCGCGAGTTCGTACCGGACGGCGTGCGGTGGGCGCACCTGGACGTCGCGGGACCGGCGTTCAACCAGGGCGATCCGTACGGCTACACGCCAAAGGGCGGCACCGGCGTACCGATCCGTACTCTCCTGACGCTGGCGGAGGACATCTCCGCGGGCCGGCTCGCTTAGTGTCCCCCGGCACATTAGGAAGCTTCTGACTCATTCGCCTTGCGCGCCCGCCACCTTTCACACCCTCGCCTCTCGTGATCCGCCCGGCACCGCCTTACTAACCGTCCTGGGTGCGCTTACGCGCCTCGACTTGCTGGCGGTTCCACTCCCGCATCCGCTGCGGGTAGCCGACGACCCCGGCGTCGTAAGCGGGGATGCCAAGCCTGCCGGCCAAGGCCTGGGCCGCCTCGCGGCTCGCGACCCGGCGCCGGGTCCACTCCCCGGTGTCGGCGATCAGCAGCATCGTCGTCTCGGTGACGACGGTCCGCGGCTCTATGAACGCCTCTACACCCCGCCGGGTGCGGACGAACTCGCGCAGATGCCGCTCGTCCTCCGATGTTGCGGCGCGAAGCTGTCCCGGCCGTCGTTTGCCGAACAGCGCCACCGTGCCTCCTCGTACTCCGCGCTCCCCCTCGGCGCCCCCATAGCCGCGTGCGGGAACTCCCGCACGCGGCTAGACCTTGGCTGACGCCCTTAGCATGCCCGGCCCGGGCCAGATCGGCGCTCTTGGTGGGACACGGTATGCCATAACGCCTAGTGGGCACTCCATTGCAGACCTCCGAGCTCTTGATGAGCGCGGAGTGGGAGGATGGCTGTCGGCAACTGGACAGTAACGACGAGGAGCGTTTGCCGTGGTCGAGACCACCGGTAGCGAGTTTGATGTAGTGATCCTCGGCGGCGGCAGTGGTGGCTATGCCTGCGCCCTGCGTGCTGCCCATCTCGGGATGAACGTGGCGCTGGTCGAGCGGGACAAGGTCGGGGGAACCTGCCTCCACCGGGGCTGCATCCCGACCAAGGCGCTGCTGCACGCGGCGGAGATCGCCGACCAGGCTCGAGAGAGCGAGCAGTTCGGGATCAAGGCCAGCCTGGACGGCATCGACATGGCGGGTGTCGGCGCCTACAAGGACGGCGTCGTGACGAAGATGTACAAGGGACTGCAGGGCCTGATCAAGGCGGCCAAGATCAACCATGTTGAGGGCACCGGCCGGCTGGTCTCGCCAACCGCGGTCCAGGTCGAGACCGCGGGAGGCAGCCAACGTCTGGAAGCCCGCCATGTCGTGCTTGCGACGGGCTCGACAGCTAAGTCGCTGCCCGGCCTGGAGATCGACGGCGAACGGATCATCACCAGCGACCATGCGCTGACACTTGACCGCGTTCCCGCTTCCGCCGTGGTCCTCGGCGGTGGCGTCATCGGGGCGGAGTTCGCCTCCGTCTGGCGGTCGTTCGGCACCGAGGTCACGATCATCGAGGCATTGCCGCACCTTCTGCCGACCGAGGACGAGGACAACTGTCGGCGCGTGGAGCGCGCCTTCCGCCGCCGTGGCATCGCCTTTGAGGTCGGCGCCCGCTTCTCGGGCGTGGACCGGACCGATGCCGGCGTACGGGTCTCTTTGGAGGACGGCAAGACTTTCGATGCGGAGCTGCTGCTCGTGGCGGTGGGCCGCGGTCCCGTATCAGACGGGCTGGGATACGACGAGATCGGCGTAGAACTCGAGCGCGGCTTCGTCAAAGTGGACGCACTGTGCCAAACCAACATTCCGACCATCTCGGCGGTCGGCGACCTCATCCCGACGCCGCAACTTGCGCACGTTGGATTCGGCGAGGGCTTTTTGGTGGCCGAGCGGATCGCCGGGCTCAACCCGGTTCCGATCGACTACGACGGGGTGCCCCGGGTCACCTACAGCGAGCCTGAGGTGGCGTCGATGGGCCTGACCGAGGCAGCCGCCCGGGAACGTCATGGCAGCGACAACATCGAGACTTTCGTCTACGACCTCGCCGGCAACGGGCGAAGCCAGATCCTCAAGACCTCGGGTGCCGTCAAGCTCGTACGTCAGAAGGACGGTCCGGTCGTCGGCGTCCACATGGTCGGAAGCCGAATGGGCGAGCTAGTGTCCGAGACGCAACTGATCTACAACTGGGAGGCGTTCCCGAGCGACGTGGCCCAGCTCATCCATATGCACCCGACCCAGTCGGAGGCGATCGGCGAGGCGCACATGGCGCTCGCGGGCAAGCCGCTCCACGTCCACACCTGAGTTCGGGGGTATCACCGGGAGCGCCGCACCGTCCACCACGGTCTCCCGCGCGGACTGCACGACGACTTAAGGAGTCACGAGGCAATGCCGGTATCCGTCACCCTCCCGGCGCTCGGCGAGAGCGTGACCGAGGGCACCGTTACCCGCTGGCTCAAACAAGAGGGCGACACCGTCCAGGCTGACGAGCCGCTGCTCGAGATTTCCACCGACAAGGTGGACACGGAGATCCCGGCACCAGCCTCGGGCGTCCTGCTCCAGATCAAGGTCCGGGAGGACGAGACCGTCAATGTGGGCGCCGAGCTCGCCGTGATCGGCGACTCGGCCGAGGCGGGTTCGCCGGCGACTGCCGCCCCGGAGGCAGGCGAGTCGGCGCCGGCATCCGCGGTGGCCGAGGGGACAGCCGCGGACGGGCAGCCACCGGCAGCAGCCGAGCAGCCTGCAACCGTCGACACGGCGCAGAGCACAGCAGCAGCGGCACCGGCACCCTCACCACAGGGAACGGAGGCGGCGCCTGGTTACGGAAACTGGGATGCGGCTGCACCCACCTCCGCCCCGGCCGGCCGGGCGGCCGAAGCACCCGCCACGACGCCCGGCGCCGGCCCCTCGGCTGCGGCACCGGCGCCGCCCCAAGAACCGGCTCCAGCCCAGGCACCCGCATCGTCCGAAGCACCGGCTCCACCACCAGCATCGAGCGGTGCATCCAGCCCCAATGGCGGGCGCTCCATATCCGTCCGGCTGCCGGCACTCGGCGAGAGCGTGGCCGAGGGCACCGTGACCCGCTGGCTGAAGCAGGAGGGCGACACGGTCCAGGCGGACGAGCCGCTGCTGGAAATCTCCACCGACAAGGTGGACACGGAGATCCCGGCACCCGCCTCCGGAGTGCTCCTGCACATCAAGGTGCGAGAAGACGAGACTGTTGATGTCGGCGCGGAGCTTGCCGTCATCGGCGAGCCCGGCACGGCCGAGGAGGCACCCAACGCGCCCAGCGAACCCGCGGCGGCACCGGCGGCGGCCGCAGCCCCACCACCGCCCGAGCCACCGGCCGCGCCCGCAGAGACTCCTTCGCCATCAGCGGAAGCTGCGGCAGGGGCTAGCGAACCGGCGCCTTCCCCACCATCTCCTGGGCAGCCGGCGGCGCCACCGCCGGCCGGCCCGGACGTGCCACCCCCTGCGCCGGCCGGTCGCCCGTCCGTTCCCGCGCAAGCCCCGCCTGCGCAGGCCGAACCCGCCGTCGACGGGGCGGCAGCCGCGTATGTGACGCCGCTGGTACGGAAGCTCGCGACCGAGCACGGCGTCGATCTGACCACGCTGAAGGGCACCGGCGTCGGTGGACGTATCCGTAAGCAAGACGTGCTCGATGCCGCCCGGGCGGCGGAGGAGGCACGACAGGCACAAGCGCAGGCAGTCGCGGCCCCTCCCGTTCCGGAAGCCGCGCCGCGGGTTCAGCCGACCGCACCGCGGCCAGTCGCACCGTCGCCGCTGCGTGGCCGCTCCGAAAAGCTATCCCGGGCCCGCCAGCTCATCGCCAAGCGGATGGTGGAGTCGCTGCACATTTCAGCGCAGCTCACGACGGTTGTGGAGGCCGACGTCACCCGCATCGCGCGGCTGCGGGAGCGGGCCAAGCGCGACTTCGAGGCCCGCGAGGGCGTCAAGCTCTCGTTCCTGCCGTTCTTCGCGGTCGCGACGGTCGAGGGGCTCAAGCAGCATCCGAAGCTGAATGCGGTCATCGACACCGAGCAGGCCGAGGTCACCTACCACGATGCCGAGCACCTCGGCATCGCGGTCGATACGGAACGCGGCCTGATGGTCCCGGTGATCAAGAACGCCGGCGACCTGAACCTCGGCGGCATCGCCAGAAAGATCGCCGACCTGGCTGAGCGGACTCGGAACAACAAGATCACGCCAGACGAACTGGGCGGCGGCACATTCACGCTGACCAACACCGGTAGCCGCGGCGCCCTGTTCGACACGCCGATCATCAACCAGCCGCAGGTCGGCATTCTGGGCACGGGCTCGGTCGTGAAGCGTCCGGTGGTCGTCGACGATCCCGAACTCGGCGAGACGATCGCCGTTCGCTCAATGGTCTACCTCGCGCTGACCTACGACCACCGGCTCGTCGACGGTGCTGACGCCACGCGCTTCCTGACCACCCTGCGGCAGCGTCTGGAGGAGGGCGCATTCGAAACCGATCTCGGTCTGTGACGCTGCCCGAGGCCGACCAAGCTATGGTCGTTAGCGCCGAACCTGTTCGCGTCCGCTTGCCGCGCCCCGGCGGCGAGCGAGCGGCCGGCCGGGAAGCGAGCAGCCGATGAAGGTCGTCGTCAGTGGGGCGTCGGGGCTGATCGGATCAGCACTTCTTCCTGCGTTGAGCGATGCAGGCCACGATGTCGTGCGGCTGGTCCGTCGGGCCGCTCGCACTCCCGACGAGGTGAGCTGGGATCCCGCCGGCGGCGCGGTTGACACCCAGCTGCTGCAGGGCATCGATGCGGCCATTCACCTGTCCGGTGCGAACGTCGGCCGCCCTTGGACAAGGTCGTACACCCGCAAAATCTGGGACAGCCGAGTCCTGAGCACCCGGACCTTGAGCAATGCCCTCGCGACGCTCGATCCGCGTCCTCGGCTCCTGATCACGGCCTCCGGCATCGACTATTACCAGAACAGCGACCTCCCCGCAGACGAGTCGGCGCCCCCCGGAAGAGGGTTCTTTCCCGACCTTGTCACCGCATGGGAGGGCGCGACCAAAGCCGCCCGGGACGCCGGCATCCGGGTGGTCCACACCCGCAACGGACTCGTCGTTGCCGGCACGGGTGGCGCATTCGGCCCGTTGCTGCGCATTTTCAGGCTTGGGCTCGGCGCGAGGCTCGGCACCGGCCGGCAGCATTGGAGTTTCGTCTCGCTCGATGATCAGGTTCGGGCGCAGCTCTTTCTCCTGGAGCGCGACGATCTCTCCGGACCGGTCAACGTGACCGCGCCGAACCCAGTGACCAATGCGGCGCTGACCAGCGCGATCGCGAGGGCCATGCACCGGCCGGCGCTCCTGTTCGTGCCGTCGCCGCTCCTGAAGACGGCCCTCGGCGGCCTGTCGGCGATGGTCCTCGGCAATCATCGGGTCATGCCGGGGAAGCTGACCAAGGCCGGGTTCGAGTTCCGCCATCCAACGATCGACCAGGCTCTGCAGGCAGCGCTCGCGAAGCACTGACGGCCATCCCCAGGGTCTTCGGGTCAGACCGGTCAGTCGGTGACCGGCTCGATCTTGCTGATCCGCCATTCGCCGAGGGCGGCATGCGCCGGCTGGAGGGTGATCCTCCAGCTTCGCGAGCCCCGACCCGGGCGGTGCTCAACCACCGCGCCGTGCTCGTCGACCAGGTCGTAGGCGGGTATCTCGTCACGTACCTGAAGGACGACGATGTCAGGCGCCGCGCTGGCCACCCGTACACCTCGCACCACCAGCCGCAGGCCGGTCGCCGTCACCCGACGCCCGCGCAGGTCGGCCAAGCGCCGCCGGTCAACTACCAGCGCGGGGCTATCGAGTGCGTAGACCTGTGTCAGCAGTTTGGCCTCACCCGTCGCGAAGGCCCGCGATCGGCGGTCATCGAGGCCCTCAATTATGGGGGGCCAATCTGCGTCGGTCAGGGATACTGCCGACTCGGTGGATCGGCTGGCACGCGCGGTCCGAGCGTCGGCTGCAGAGTTGCCGCCTACCTCAGCCGATGGCATTTCGGTCGACTCGCCCGGGGCGGTGACCGTGTGCGCCGCCGGGCCGCCGGTGGGAGAGTCGAGTCCGGCCGGCCCGGCCGGGCTACCCAGCGTCGCCCATACGAGGCCGGCCCCGATCGCCGCCCCTAGCCCCGCCACCAGCAGGAGGGCCGCTCGACCCGGAGTCGCCTTTGGCTGCGATCCAGACTGCGCGACCGCCCGCTCCCGGAGGGCTCGCAACTTGTCGATGCTCCCGCCCGCGTCGGGACCAGCCCGAGGCATTCCCGTTGACCGCAGTTCTTGCAGCCACTCAGTCGGACCATCTTGGGAGTGCCTGCTCGTCGGCATGGGACAAGCACACCGCATTCCGTGCCCTCGTGCGGTCCCTGTGGACAACCGTCCCTAGCGGTGATCAGGTCCGCCCGACCATTCGCTTAGACACGGACGCCGCGGCCAGCGAGAGCCGGGCTAGGCTCGATGGACGTGAGCGTGGTCTTCGAGCACCTCGGGATCATCCCGTACGACGAGGCGTGGGAGCTTCAGCGGCGGCGACATGCGGCGCGGGTTGCCGACGAGATCTCCGACACCGTCCTGCTGCTGGAACATCCACCCGTCTACACGGCAGGCAAGCGCACGGAGCCGTGGGAGCGTCCAATCGACGGCACCCCGGTGATCGATGTGGATCGTGGCGGAAAGATCACCTGGCATGGGCCCGGTCAGCTGGTCGGCTACCCGATCGTGAAGCTGCCTGAGTCCGTTTTGGTCGTCGACTATGTGCGCCGGGTCGAAGAAGTTCTGGTTCGCTCCTGCCGAGACCTCGGGTTGCCGACGACGCGCATTGCGGGGCGCAGCGGCGTCTGGGTTCCGGCCGATCCGGACGACCGCGCCAGTCACGTCGATCGGAAGGTCGCCGCGATCGGCATCCGGGTTGCATCCGGCGTCACAATGCACGGTTTCGCCCTGAATTGCGATGCGGACGTCTCGTGGTTCGACCGGATCGTCCCCTGTGGAATAAGCGACGCAAGCGTCAGCTCGCTTACCGCCGAGCTTGGTCGCCACGTGACGATCGCGGATGCCATCCCGTACGTCGAAAAGCACTTCGTGGAGATCTGGTCGGGCAACGTGGCGCACGTCTGAGGCGCGGGCCGTATGCGTGGTGCTCGGGCAGACCGCTCCCGCTTGATCGGTGGGTCGACGTAGGCTGGTCGTGTTGCCTACCGAGCAAGATTGCCCGGCCTGTCCAAGGCGCAGGCTGGTTCAGGAGAGTCCATGACGACGGTCCTCCCCGAAGGTCGGCGGATGTTGCGGCTCGAGGTGCGCAACAGCCAGACACCGATCGAGAAGAAGCCGCCATGGATCAAGACCCGGGCCCGCATGGGCCCGGAGTTCTCCGAGCTGAGGTCGCTAGTTCGCCGGGAGGGCCTCCATACCGTCTGCGAGGAAGCCGGCTGCCCGAACATCTACGAGTGCTGGGAAGATCGCGAGGCGACCTTCCTCATCGGCGGCGACCAATGCACTAGGCGCTGCGACTTCTGCCAGATCGACACCGGGAAGCCGGCCGCCCTCGACCGCGACGAGCCGCGTCGAGTGGCCGAGTCAGTAGTCGCAATGGGCCTGCGCTACGCCACCGTGACCGGCGTCGCCAGGGACGACCTGCCAGACGGCGGCGCTTGGCTCTATGCCGAGACGGTCAGGCAGATCCACGCCGCCATCCCCGACTGCGGCGTGGAGCTCCTGATCCCCGACTTCAACGCCAAGCCGGAGCTGCTCGCCGAGGTCTTCGACGCGCGGCCCGAGGTACTCGCGCACAACATCGAAACCGTGCCGCGGATCTTCAAACAGATCCGGCCGGCGTTCCGGTACGACCGCTCGCTCGACGTGATCCGGCAGGCCGGCGCCGCGGGCCTGGTGACGAAGTCCAACCTGATCCTGGGTCTCGGTGAGGAGCGTGCCGAGATCAGCGCCGTAATGCACGATTTGTACAGTGCGGGCTGCGAGCTACTGACCATCACGCAGTATTTGCGGCCCAGCATCCGTCACCATCCGGTAGTCCGCTGGGTAAGGCCTGAGGAATTCGTCGAGCTGCGCCAGGACGCCGAGAAGATCGGTTTCGCCGGGGTCATGTCCGGGCCGCTGGTCCGGTCGTCCTACCGCGCCGGTCGCCTTTACCAGCAGGCGATCGAGCGTCGCGCTGCCGCTTGACGCGGGGCCGCCCGGCTTTGCTTCACGAGAGCCGGCGGCGGCCGACGGAGCCCGTCGTCCGACCCACTGGGCGCCTGGACGGGCATGAGAAGAGCGCCCGACCTGTGGCTGCCGATGCGGGCGGGCGCTCTCTCTTCCCCGAGTGGGAGGAGGCTCGGCTCCCTCGTCCTAGTGACGATCCTGTTTGTCTTGCTGTTGCATTGCAGCTGCCAGCGGCGCCGATGTCCAGCCCGAGTGCGGTATTCGGTGACGCTAGGCACACGATGCCGCCGCCGCTCCACCTCAGGCCTCGCTTTCCAGACCGAGGCTGCTTCGCCGTATCCTGCCCGGCATGGCCAACGACGACTCCCAGCGCTCCGGACGAATCGCGCAAATCCGGTCCGTGTACCGGATGGCGAAGCAGACCGACCCCAGGATCGGGCTCATCGTCTTCGCGGTGTTCCTCGCGGTGTTCGCGCTTTTCCTGGTTATCGGGTTCGTCTTCGGCCATCCGATCTTGCTCGGCATCACCGGCTTCCTGCTCGGTTTCCTGCTGGCCACGATCGTCTTCGGCCGGCGCGCCGAGCGCGCTGCATTCGCCCAAGTCGAGGGGCAGCCCGGCGCTGGGATGGCCGTACTCAACGCATTGCGCCGAGGGTGGACGGTGACGCCGGTCGTGGCGGCCGCGCCGCGCACCCAAGACGTCGTGCACCGGGCCGTCGGCCGGCCAGGTGTCGTGCTGGTCGCCGAGGGAAACCCGAATCGGGTCGCCCAGCTGGTCATGGGGGAAAAGCGCCGGCTCGGCCGCTTGCTGGGTGACGTGCCCGTCTACGACTTCGTGGTCGGCGATGGACCGGGCCAGGTGCCGCTGCGGCGCCTTCAGGCGACCATGACGAAGCTGCCGAGAAACCTGCGCAAAGACCAAGTCGCCGAGGTAAACAACCGGCTGCGCGCCCTCGGCGACACGCAGCAGAAGATGATGCCGAAAGGACCGGTCCCCAAGAACATCAGGCTCCCCCGGAACCTCCGTGGTCCGAAGATCCGTTGACCCTCAGCGCACCCGGCGTACCCAGAAGAGCAGGTAGAGCGCGATCAGTGCCAGGCCGGTGCCCACGAGCTGTGCTAGAACGAAGCTCGGCACGGACGCGGCATCGATGCCGGTCGGGGCGTCGGTGAAAATGCGGCCAATGGTGACGGCTGGGTTCGCAAAAGCTCCCGACGGGGTGAACGAACCGGCGGCAAACAGCCACGCGAAAAGCCCGATCGGGATCGACGCGGCTCGGCCCGTTTTGAGCAGCGAGAAGACGACCAGGACCAGCCCGAAGGTTGCCACCACCTCCGAGAAGAAGAGCCGGCCGCCATCCCGGTCGATGTCGCTGGTGGCGAAAGCCGATATGTCGAACAGGGCGTTCGCGACGACCACACCGAGGATTGCGCCGACGATCTGAGCGCCGACGTAAACCCCGAACTCCTTGTTGTCCAGGCCGTCCTCGCCGCGAGCGCGAAGCCACCAACTCGCGACCGACACGGCCGGGTTGATGTGGCCGCCCGAGATGGGCGCGGTGAGGTGAACCATCAGGCCGAGCGTGAGCGCCGCACTCAGACCGACCGCGAGGCCTTGGAAGCCAGGATCCAAGGCGATCTCCCCGATCGCCACCGACGACCCGACGATCGCCAGCAGAAGGACGAAGGTTCCGAGCGCCTCGGCCGAGCCACGCTGCACCAGGCCGGGCCCGGCGACGTCCGGGGCGAACTCGGCCGGGCCCGCGGCCTCGGCGCCCCGTGCCACGGTCGGCTCGGCGGGTTCGTCAAAGGCGGGATCGGTCATCGTTGTCCTCCCGGAGCACTAGTGATCGGCTTCGCCGCGACGATCCGTAGGTTACGCAGGCGTGCGCTTAGGAGGCGAGGAAACACGGCGACCGTGATCAGATCCGTACGACAGCCGTTCCGGCCGCTCGGTCGTGCAGGCCGCGCCCATCCTTGTCGTACACGACCGCCGGGATGACCAGCAGCAATAGCGCGGTCCGGACGACCGCCGCCGGCCACCGCGGCAACCCGCTGCTGACGATGCTGACGACCCTGATCCGGGCGAGGCGCATACCTACCGTCATGCCGAGAGTCGGCAGCAGGACGATGTACTCCACGGCGAGGACGGCAGCCACCCACCAGGCCCCGAGACCGAGGAGCCCCCGGGCGATCAGCAGCGACATCCACCAGTCGAGTGCTATGGCCGCGAGCCGCCGGCTGAAGCTCGCCACCGATCCCGGCCCGGCCTCGGGAAGGTGCAACCGGCTACCTCGGTAGCCCGCCTCGGACGTCCCCTCCTGCTTTGGAGGGCCGCCGGTCAACCAGGAGGCGAGAGCGCGGCGATCCACTCCGAAACCGTACCGCCACGGACTTCGACGACCATTGATCGCGTTCATACTGCTCGGGTCTCTGCACCACGAGCTGATCGTCGGGCAAGGAGCAGATTCACCAGACCGGGCGCGGGTCGGGGAGACCGGGCATGCGTGTGCGGCACGCCCCAGACAACACGGGCCTCCACGGCCAAATCAAATCGGTTGTGGATACAACTGATCTCCCCTGCCCGCACCAGGTCGTCGAGAACGTCGCGGATCGCCTTGTCGAAAGCAGCCGCAGAACCGCCGTCCATGTGGGCCCGAGAAAAGCCGCGCTGCGAATGACGGCCCTCCAGATACTCCGCCAGAGTCGGCCGCCATACCTCCGGTCCGCAGCGACGCTCACCCACGCGGGTAAATAGTCCACGCCGCTCGATCTCGGCCACCACGTCCATCGGGCGGAAACTGCGCACACTGCTGTAACGGGCGAAGATCGGACGCAACCGGGCAGCCAATGCGGGCGGCCCGTCCCAGTCACGCTCGACCACCGCTAGCACTCCACCCGGAGCAAGGGCCCGG
>JBKOZJ010000133.1:0-13199 GCA_046725875.1 Actinomycetota bacterium | reverse complement strand
GGGCTCGATGTCGAAGGGCTGGGCATCGTCTACCTCGAGGCCTCCGCCACCGGACTGCCTGTAGTCGCGGGTGATTCGGGCGGGGCGCCGGACGCCGTGCTCGAGGGCGAGACCGGGTATGTCGTCGACGGCCGTTCGGTTCCCCAGGTCGCCGACCGCGTCGCGGACTTGCTCGCCGATCCGGAGAAGGGCCGCGAGCTCGGCAGCCGCGGGCGCCAATGGGTCGAAGACGCCTGGCGGTGGGATCTCATTGCCGCGCGACTGCATGACTTGCTGCATGTCTGACGCCGGCGCAAGTCGGCCCAGGTGTCTGGTTGGTTTAGTGCGTGGCGGCCGGGCTGGCGGAGGAGCGAGTCCCGGCCGCCGGGATCAGGCCGCGGGTCGAGCCGGGGCGCGGTCCCGGCCGGGTGAGGAACGCACCCAGGTAGAGCGCCGAGGCGACCACGAGGAGCGCGTTGTAGCCGGTAAGCAGGGCAAGGTACTCCAGACAGCCGCCGACCATCGCGCCCAGCAGGTTCGCTCCGAAGGCAAGGGTGGGGTCCGGCGTCTCGGCGAATCGCTTCGAGAAGATCACGTTCGCGGCGAAGATCGGCAGAAACGCGATTGTGATCGCAAGTACCCCCCGCGGCACCAGCGGCAGCCCTAGCAGCCAGGAGCTCGGTACCAGCCACGCGAGTGCAAGCCCGCCCAGCAGCAACCCGTACATCACCGGTAGCCGCGGGGTCCGGAACCGGCGGGTGGTCTCGACGGCGGCGAGGACGGCGATGAGCACGCCGGCAAAGACCAAGGCGTTGACCACCCACGTTGTCCCGAACAGCAGGGCGAAGCCGGTGACGCTTTTCGTCTCGAGCAGTAGGAAGGCCGCGCCGAGCAGGAACAGGTCTCGATAGGGCGTCATCCGGCGCAGGGGCGCCCTGGACGCGACCCGGATGGCAAGCACGCTGCCGGCGACGATCAACAGCAAAGCGAGGACGTACAGCTTCGGAAAGGTGCCGTCCCGGATGTAGAGGAAGGGGTGGTCGTCGGTGGACGGCCCGGGCGCCGTGCTCGTCCGCGCCCATGTCGTCTGGCATCGCTGGTCGGCCGGGGTAAGGCCGGCGACCATGACTGCTTGTTGGCCCCACTCCGGCCGAGCGTCCACGCACGGCGGGTGTCCGAAGACGCTGTCGAGGGTTCCGGCGAGCCGGTCGACGAGCCAGCCCTCTCTGTAGAAGTTGTACATCGCGAAGGCCCCGCCGGGCGCGAGGTGGTCGCGGGCCGCAGCGAGGGCCTGCTCGGTGAAGAGATAGCTCTCCAGGCGCAGCGAGCTAGCCCCGGAGACCAGTGTGAGCGAGTCCGGCAATGCGAAGAGGATCAAGTTGTACTTCGTGTCGGTTCGCTCAAGGAACGCCCGCCCGTCATCGATGTGCAGCGTCACCCGCCGATCGGCGTAGGCACGGTCGGGGTTGTGCTCCCGGCCCAGCGCGGCGAGCCTGGGGTCGATCTCCACCGCGTCGACATGTTGGGCGCCGTGCCGAAGTGCGATCGCCACGTCGGTGCCCGTGCCCGCGCCGACAATCAGGACCCGGTCCAGCTTCGACGGCGTCGGCTGGGCAGTCCCGCGCGGTCCGGCGCCCACCGGCGTCGCCGACCTCACTGGCCGGATCGCGGCCAGCCGCTGATACGGAACCACGTACTGGGGCTCCTGCTCCTCGCGCCGCTCGGCGACCGTCACCCGCTGGTGTGGAATGCCGTTGACCGACACCATGAGCGATCGGCTGCCATCCCGCTCGGTCCGCTCATACGTCGTGATCTTGTAGTACGGCGACCAGCTGACCGCCTGCCCGTCGGTGGCGAGCGCGGGCTCCCGGTAGAGCAACGCGACTAAGCCGAGGCCGAGCGCGGCCGAGGCGACCCATGCGGCACCTCGCCTGGCTCTTGGTGGTTCGTCCCCCGCACGTGCACCGTGGGGGATCCGAGGGGGGTCGTCCCCGTTGTTAGTGGCCGCTCGACGCGGGGGCGATCCCAGGAGTACGGCGAAGAGGGTGCCTACCACGATCCCCCAGGACACCGACGGCGCGCCGGCGAACGACAGCGACGTGAACGCCAGGATGCCGAGCAGACTGCCGAGCAGGTCCAAGCGGTACGCGTCCAGCCTGGGCAGCTGATGGAAGCACGCCGCCACCAGTTCGCCCGGCCCCGCCATGACCACCGCGACGGCCAGGAAGAGCACGGGGAGGGCGACCCATGGTGGCGGCCCGCTCGTTTCCAAACTGGTAAAGAAGATCACGTCGCTGCTCTGCCGGTCGACTACGACCGGGAAAGTTAGGACGAAGCCCACGAGTGTCAGCAGGGCGATCGGCGAGTAGTACGGCCTGGGGAGCCGGCCCGGCCTGGTCCGGAGAAAGCCGACGCCGATGCCAAGGAACGAGCCGAGCAGGACGAAGTTCGAGAAGAAACTGAGGTGGAGTACGTTCGCGCCGATCCATCGGATCAGCGCGAGCTCGAGGAAGAGCATGAGGGTGCTGCCGAGGACGAGGCGCAGACGGACACCCACCCGGCAGAACCTATCCAACTCATCACCGGTGATCTACTGAGCGGGTCGGGCGGCCACCGATTTCAATCGGCGATCAAGGCGCGGTCCCGCGAGTTGTGGGGGAAGCGATCGAACCTGCGAGTCAGACGGGCTGGTTCTGGTCGTATGTATTTGGCGGGGAAGAGAGCCGCCGCCTCTCCTCCCCGCCGACTCCGCGGGGCGGGCTCAGCCACCGAGCCGAGCGCTCCGCCTCGCGGAGGCCAGTGAGCCCCGCAGGGCCCGCGGATCTTCCGGCCGGTGGCGCCCCCTCGCCGCCGCCGGCTAGTTCGCCGCCCGCAGGTAACCGCCGATCGCGAGCGCGACCACGACGGTCAGAATCGCGATCACCGCGATGAGCAAGCCGTACTCAAGTCCCGACGTGCCCCTCCCGGAACCGCGGATACTGCGCATCGACCGTCCCCGAGTCCTGAGGTGACTCTCAGTAGCCTTCCAACGGTCTACACCGGAATCCATAGCGCAGGAGGACGGTGCTGTCTCAGCCGTTCGGCTGATGTCAGATCACGAGATAGTTGAGGCGGGCACTATTCGAGTCCCGATCGGCAACCATGATCATATTTCCGGCGAGGGGGCTGCTGCCGGTAGGTTCCGACGTGCTGTGTTACTAGGTTGTGCTGCCGGGGGAGAGCAGACCCAGCCGCATGGCGGTCATCAGGGCCTGGGCGCGGTTCTGCGCACCTAGCTTCTCGTACACGTTCGAGATGTGCGTCTTGACCGTCGAGTCGCTGATGAAGAGCTCCCGAGCGATGCCAGCGACGGCCTTCCCGTCGGCCAGAAGCTGCAGGACCTGCCGCTCCCGGCTGCTCAGCCGGGGCCCGGGCTCGGCGAGCTTGCGATGCATGGCGCTCGCAAGCCGGGCGGCGGAGAAGGAGCGGGGCATCGCCGCGGCGTGCCGGGCGGCCGCGATGACCTCCTCGGTGCGCGCATCCTTCGAAACGAACCCGGAGGCACCGGTCTCCAGGGCCGTCAGGAGCGCGTTGTCGTCGTCATACATGGTGAGGACGACGATTCCAAGTCGCGGATGCTCGGCGCGCAGGCGGCGCACCCCGTCCATCCCATTGCCGTCCGGCAGCCGAAGGTCCATCACGACCACGTCGGGCTGATAGGCGGCCACGGCAAGCAGGCCGTCGGCGAGCGTGGCGGCCTCCGCGGCCACGGTCAGGTCGGGCTCGCGCTCGAACGCGCGGCGCAGTCCCTCCCGGATCAGCTCGTGATCGTCGACCAGCAAGACCCTGATGGACATCCATCCTCACAAGTCATCGGCCGCCCCGGACCCTCGCTCCCCATCGGGCTGCGGCAGAAGCTCGGAACCGCCCAGGGGAAACTCTAGAGCGGTCGGCTCGAGGTCGATGCTGAACAGATCTCCCGCCCGCGGCGGGGCAAGCAAGATCTCGACCACGGTACCGGTCGGCTTGCGCGGCGACAGCGCCAGCCGGGCCCGCACCCGAGCGGCCCGCTCGTGCATGATCTCGAGGCCGTAACGATCGCGGCGCGGCTCGCCGATCCCGACGCCATCGTCCTCGACGATCAGGCGCGCGCACGGCGGCTCGACCCATAGCTTCACCCATAGAGTCCTGGCACCTGCATGCTTTCGGGCGTTGCTGATCGCCTGCTGGGCGATCCGGAGCAGCTCCGCCTCGGTCTGAGCGGGCAGTCGGGTCGGCGACTCGGCGAGCATCAGGTTGACCGTAAGCCTGCTCTCGGCGCCGATCGTCCGCACATATTCGGCCAGTGCCGCCCCCAGACCCCCATGCCGGTCGACGTCGCTGCGCAGGCTGAAGATGGACAGCCGCACCTCGGCCATGAGCTCGGAGATGCGGTTCCGCAACAGCCCCAGATTCCTGATGACCCGCCCACCGGCTCCGTCGCGCGCCTCGGCCAGCAGGTCGTCGACGTTGTAACCGAGTGAGGCAAGCTCTTGCGCAATGCCGTCGTGGATCTCCCGGGACAGACGACGGCGCTCCTCTGCGGTCGCGAGCTCCCGGACATCATCGAAGAGGCCGGCGGTCGCGAGCGGCAGCGAGCTGGCAAAGACCAGTCGGCGAACCGTCTTGGCGACCTTCTTGGGGTAGGCATCGGGAGCGTAGGCCTCCAGGGCGACCACGCCCAGCGTCCGGGTCCCGAACCTGAGCGGCACGACCAGGGCACTGCCGTGTCCCGTGTGCTCTGCGGCGGCGCCGGTCCGCGGCAGCTTTGTCAGCCGCAGGTACTTCGATCTGGTCGTCCACGCCTCGGCGAAAGGCCCGGTGCGTCGCCTGGCAAGGTCCCAGGTGACCCGCTCCGCGCCGTCATGTGCGAGCGGTACGAGATGATCGCCGTCCGCGTTCACGAGAACGGCGGCCTCGTCATACTTCGCCACTCCGCCAATGTCATCGAGGAGCCCGGCGGCGACGGTCACCGGGTCCAGGGACCCAGGCAGCTTCGTCGCTACGGTCTGGAGCTGCTCCAGAAGCTTGTGCGCCTGCGCATAGTGAACCGCCGCCGGTCCCGCGGCGCGGATTTGCAGATTCCTGATCCAGGCGCCTACCAGGCCGATGAGCAGGGCGATGAACACCCACTCGACGAGCGAAATGGTCAGGCCGATGTTGCTCGGGCCAGCGTCATTGGCCTGGGCACCGGCGACCAGCGTCAGGACGCCGCACGCCGCGGTGACGACTGCCGCACGGACACCGTTCGCGAGGCCCGCGGCGAACACCGGTGCGATGAGGTAAGGCAGTAGCGGGCTCTCGTTGCCGCCGGTCGCCCGAATGCCAACCGCCCATACCACGGCCTCGAGGCACCTGGCCGCGGGGCCGAACACCGGCCAGCGCTCGTTCTCGACGCTGGCGAGCCCAGCCACGCCGGCAAGGGCGAGCAGCCAGCCGACGCTGGTCGATTCGCCCACGGCCAGCGTCAGCACGACCACGACCGCGAGGAGCACGGCGCGGATCGCAAGTGCAGGCCATCGCGTTGGCGTCGGGCGTGCGCGGCCGGTCACAACCGCTAACGGTGGCACATTTTGCGGTGTTTGTAGCCTCCTTCTGCGAAAACGTCACATGTCGGCCGGCAGCGTGTTACCGCTCACATGTCGCGGGCAAAGAAAGGCAGCGCGCTGTGTCCCAGCACCTAGGACGTCTTTAGCGTCGCTGGATCCCCGGAAAGGTGGCTTCTAGGGCGCTCGCCGCGCGTCGCGCGGATACACCGGGGCTCAGGCGTATAGGGCGTCGATGTCGGCGCTGAACTCCTTCTCGATGACCGAGCGCCGCAGCTTGAGCGACGGGGTGAGCTGGCCGCCCGCCTCGGTGAAGTCGACGGGCAGGATCCGGAACCGTTTGATGGCCTCGGCCCGGGAGACCGCGTGGTTTGTCTCGTCGGCCGCCGCCTGGATCTCCGCGCGCAAATCGGGATCGTCCACCGCGTCACGGATCTGCAGGTCGACCGGTTTGCCGTGCTGCTCTCGCCAGGCGGGGAAGAAGTCTGGATCGATCGTTATCAGCGCCGCTACATAGGGGCGCTTGTCGCCGACCACCAGGGACTGGCTGATGAGCGGATGCGCGCGCAACCGGTCCTCGAGGATCGCCGGTACGACGTTCTTGCCACCCGCGGTGACCAGAACTTCCTTCTTGCGTCCGGTGATGGACAGGTAGCCGTCTTCGTCCAAGTCGCCAAGATCGCCGGTGCGAAACCACCCATCGGCCTGGACCTCCGCTGTCGCATCCGCGTTCTTCCAGTAGCCCCGCATCACCTGGCCGCCGCGGACGAGGATCTCGCCGTCGTCGTCGATGCGGATCGTGGTCCCCGGGAGCGGCCTGCCGACGGTGCCGATCTTTACCCCATCGGCCGGATTTGCCGTTACGGCCGCGGTCGTCTCCGTCAATCCGTACCCCTCGAGCACGGTGAGTCCGACCCCGCGGAAGAAGTGGTTGAGCCGCTCGCCGAGCGGTGCCCCTCCGGAGATCGCGTACTCGACCCGGCCGCCGAGCGAGGCCCGCAGCTTCCGATAGACGAGCCGGTCGAAAAGCGCGTGGCGGGCGCGCAACGTCGGCGCAGGCGAACCGGTCTGGATGGCCTTGCTGTAAGCAACCGCTGTCGCCACGGCTCGCTCGAAGATCTCCCCCTTCAGCCTGCCCTCCGATTGCGCCCGGACCACCGCGGAGCTGTAGACCTTCTCGAACACGCGGGGCACGGAAAGGATGAACGTCGGACGGAAGGTCCCCAGGTCGGTGACGAGTGCGCGAACGTCGGGGGTGTGGCCGAGCTTTGCGCCGCTCATCACGGCGCCGATCTCGATGATCCGGGCGAAGACATGCGCCAGCGGCAGGAAGAGCAGCGTGCTTGCACCCGGGGTGAATAGCACGTCCAGCATGCGAACCGCGTTGCCCAGCTCCGCCAGGAAGTTGCCGTGGGTCAGCTCGCACCCCTTGGGACGCCCGGTCGTGCCCGATGTGTAGATGAGCGTCGCCAGACTCTCCGGCCCCAGGGCCGCCCGGCGACCGGCCAGCTCACTGGACGAGACTCGGGTGCCGGACTGGATGAGATCCGCAAGCGTCGGTCCGCCACCGCGAGCCGCCTCGATGCGCCAGATCGAGCGGAGGGCGGGAGCGCCGTCCCGAGCCGCCGCCACGACCTGCTCGTGGTCGTCGAGTTCGACGATGCACGCAACCGACCCGGAGTCGGCCAGGATCCACCTGGTCTGCTCCACCGACGACGTTTCGTATATCGGCACGCTGACCGCGCCGGCGCACCAGATTGCGAAGTCGGCCAGGGTCCACTCGTAGCGCGTCCGGGACACGAGCGCCACTCGGTCGCCTGGATCCACGCCGGCCGCCACGAGACCCTTTGCCACTTCCTCCACCTCGGCGATGAACTCCGCGGCAGTTACGTCCACCCAGTCGTCATCGGCGACCTTCCGGGCAAACGACGCGTGCGCCGGATCTTTCTCGGCGTTGTCGTAGATGAGGTCCGTGAGGTTCGCCGCCGGGCTCATCTCGTAGGCGGCTGGTACTGAGTATTCGCGCATACGATTCCGCCTGTGTCCGTGGTGGACGTGCTGGACGACACCTTCGTACCCGTCTCACCCGCAAAAGTTGCAACGCGCTTGGCGGATCCCGGGCTATGGCGGGTTTGGTGGCCGGAGCTAGTACTTATCGTGCACGAGGACCGCGCTGCCGCGGGTATCCGCTGGCGCGTCCGCGGCGTGCTCCACGGCACCGCCGAGGTGTGGATCGAGGAGTACGGGAGGAAGGGGTGCATCGTGCATTTCTTCCTTCAGGCCGACCCCCCTAAGCCCTACCGATGGCGGCCGGCGGCGCGGGGACGCCGGCTAGCCCGCCGTTACCGGGTCGCCTGGAAGCGGCGTATTCACGCGCTCGCGGACGAGCTCGCCGCAGCATCCCCTGGGTCGCCGACCGACGAGCGAGACGCACGGGAGCCGCACTCCCGCTGACATCGGAACGGTAGCCTGACTCTCCAGCAACGTCCTAGACCGGGGGAGCCCGATGGCGGACCAGACGAGGTCGAGCATCACGATTGCGGCACAGCCTGCCGAGGTGATGGCGGTGATCGCGGACTTTCCGGCGTACCCACTTTGGACCGGCCAGGTCAAGCGCGCCGACGTTCTCGGGACGGGCCCGGACGGGCGAGCCGAGCGAGTCCGGTTCGTGCTGGACGCCGGTGCCATCAAAGACCAATACACGCTCGCGTACACGTGGGATGCCGATCGGGAGGTTCGCTGGACTCTGGCCGAGGAAGGCACGCTGCTGCGCACGCTGGATGGCTCGTACACCCTCGCGCCCGGGCAAGCGGGGACGCACGTTGCATACAGCCTGACGGTTGACTTGAAGATCCCAATGATCGGGCTGATCAAGCGTAAGGCGGAGAAGGTCATCGTCGACACCGCTCTCAAGGAGCTCGACCGGCGGGTCGCTCAAGTGCGCGACGCCCGCTCGGACGCCCCAGGCAGTCCTGGCGGCGGCAGTGAGACCTTGAGCGCGGAGGACCGGTGACGGCATCCCGGGTCTTGCTTTTCACCGGAAAGGGTGGCGTTGGCAAGACTACGGCGGCCGCCGCAACCGCGACCCTCGCCGCGAATCGCGGTTTGTCCACCCTCGTTCTCTCGACCGACCAGGCTCACTCGCTCTCCGATACCTTCGACCACAAGGTCGACACCCATGCCACGGAGGTCGACACCGGACTGTATGTACAGCACGTCGACGCGCACGGTCGGCTGGAGCGGTCCTGGGGCGATATCCAGCGCTACTTGCTGTCCGTACTCGACGCGGCGGGCGTAGACCGAATCGAGGCCGAGGAGCTGACTGTGCTCCCCGGGGCCGAAGAGGTGCTTGCGCTGCTCGAAGTACGAGACCAGGTCGAGTCGGGCCGGTGGGACCTGGTGGTTGTCGACTGCGCGCCGACTGCAGAGACGTTGCGGTTGCTCGCACTGCCGGAAGCTCTTGGCTGGTATATGGAGCGGCTCTTCCCCTTCGAGCGGCGGGTCATCAAGACATTCCGGCCGGTGCTGCGCCGGGCGGTCGGCGTGCCGATGCCGAAGGACACCGTCTTCGACGCGATCGAGCGGATCCACGCCGAGCTGGCGGCTGTCCGGGAAGTTCTCGGTGGGCGGTCGTCGTCAGTGCGGCTGGTGCTGACACCCGAGTCAGTAGTCGTCGCCGAGGCGCGCCGCACCCTCACGTCCTTGTCGTTGTACGGCTACCGAGTCGACGCGGTCATCGCGAACCGGCTGTTCCCGGCGGGGGGCGCGGATGCGTGGCGGCGTGGCTGGCTCGCCGCCCAAACGGAGCAGCTCGAAGAAGTGGACGCCTCGTTCGCGCCGCTGCCGGTCTACCGGTCGCCGTATCGGGCGTCCGAGCCCGTGGGCTTGGAGGAGTTGGCGGCGTTTGCGGCCGCCGCCTACGGCGACGGGATTCGCCGGGCGCCGGACCCGTTCGCGCTGCCCGAGGCTGATGATCCGCTCCGGCTGTCGCGGGATCGGTCCGGTTATGTACTCTCGCTCACACTTCCCTTAGCGGACCGGCGGGAGATGGACTTGGTGCGGATGGGCAACGAGCTGGTGCTGAGCGTGGGCGGCGCCCGCCGAGTGCTCGCCCTGCCGGCGGCGTTGTGGCGGTGTGAGATCGCCGGAGCCGAGCTCGCCAACGGCCGCCTGTCGATCCGCTTTACCAAGGTTGCCGAATGGGACACCGTCCAGCCCGCGCGGGCAGCGCCCGCCGAACGGCGGCCCCGCAGCTAACTGCCCAGGATCGGAGGTGTGCCGATGACCGGCGCATCGGATCGTCCAGCGCCTACGGAGACGGTTTTGTCGGACTCTGGATCGGACCATCGGCCGGGCCCGGCCACCGAGGAGGCGGCCAAGCTGCTCGGGTCCCTCGCCGGCTGGGTCAACGACCGTATCGCCACCGGCGACGCGGAGTGCTCGATCTGCCCGGTGTGCATGCTTATCCGCGGCGTCCGGGACATGAATCCGGATGTGGTCAGGCACCTCGCGATCGCGGGCTGGTCGCTGGCCGCTGCGGCCCGCGCATTCATCGACGGGGCGGCACAAGCCGGCCGGCCATCCGACGCCGAGACCGGTAGCGAGGGCGGCCCGGTCGGGCGTACGGACGAGGCGACCCGTTACGGTTCGTCCGGCCACTGGCGCGGCCCCACCCGCATCGACATCGCGGGGGAGGGCAATGATTAGGTCGCCCGTCGCGAGCGAGGACAGGACTGGATGGCTCTGACGATTGGCGTTGATATCGGCGGCACCAAGGTCGCTGCCGGTGTGGTCGACGAGGCTGGTCGGATTCTCGTTTTCGACAAGCGGGACACCCCGGCGTTCGACCCGCAAGCCACCGAGGACACGATCGCCAGTGCAGTTGCCGACCTCCTGATAGGCCATCCGGAGGTGACCGCTGTCGGAATCGGAGCGGCCGGCTTCATCGATTCCGAGCGTTCGACGGTGCTCTTCGCGCCGAATCTGGCCTGGCGGGAAGAGCCGATCAAGGCCGAGCTGGAGAAGCGGATCGGCCTCCCGATCGTGGTGGAGAACGATGCGAACGCGGCCGCGTGGGCAGAGGCGAGATTCGGCGCCGGTCGCGGGCAGGACAACATCATCTGTGTGACCGTCGGGACGGGAATCGGCGGCGGAATCGTCCTCGACGGCCAGCTCTATCGCGGCCGCTGGGGGTTGGCCGGGGAGTTCGGCCACATGCAGGTCGTTCCGGGTGGGCTGCGCTGCGGATGCGGCAACAAGGGGTGCTGGGAGCAATATGCCAGTGGGAACGCGCTCGTCCGCGAGGGCCGGGAGCTGGCCATGTCGGGCTCACCCCTCGCCGCTGCGCTGCTCGACCTCGCCGGCGGCGATGTCGACGGCATCACCGGCCCGCTCATCACACAGGCAGCCAAGGACGGCGACCCGACCTCGGTCGAGCTGCTCGAGGACGCCGGCCGCTGGCTCGGTGCCGGGCTGGCGTCGCTCGCCGCCGGCCTGGACCCGGGCTGCTTCATCATCGGCGGCGGTGCGTCTGAGGCAGGGGACCTGTTGCTCGGCCCGGCCCGGGACTCGTTCCACCGGCACTTGGTCGGGCGCGGCCACCGTCCGGAGGCGGAGGTCAAGTTGGCCGAATTTGGCCCGGACGCCGGCCTCGTCGGCGCAGCCGACCTCGCCCGCGCCTGACCGTTGACCATGGCCGACCCGGCTACGGCCGAGTTGCAAGGCAAGTTTGCGGTCAGCGACCCACCAGGGTGTGCTCGAAGGCATAGCGGGATGCGCGGTAGATGTGGTTCCCGTATTCGACGACCTTCCCGGAGTCGTCGTAGGTGGTCCGAGTCATCGTGAGCAGCGGCGCCCCCTTTGTTTCGCCAAGCAGCCGCGCCTCCCCGGCGCTGGCCGCCCGGGCGCCGATGGACTGGGATGCCACCTGGGGATGGACGCCGCCGGCGCGCAGCAACTGGTAGAGGCCCTGCTCCTCGAGCGCTTCGGTGGACAGTTCAACGAGCCCAGACGGCAGATGATTGCGCATCATGGCCAGCGGCTCGCCGCCAGCGAGCCGGAGCCTCTCGAGGAAGATCACCGGGGCGTTTACCTCGACACCCAGAACGACCGCGACGGTGGCGTCAGCCGCAACGACCGTGTTCCGCAAGACCTTCGTGGTCGGCATCTGGCCCGCGCCGGCCAGGTCGTCGTAGAGGCTCGTGAGCTCGATCGGCCGTTTGACCTTTGCACGCAGGACTTGGGTGCCAACCCCCCGCTTGCGTACTAATAGGCCCTTGTCGACCAAATACTGAATGGCCCGGCGCATCGTGGGCCGGGACAGGCCATACTGATCGGCCAGTTGTATCTCGTTCTCGAGGCGGGCCCCAGGAGGCAACGCGCCCGACTCGATCGCCCGTTCGAGCTGTTCGGCCAACTGGAAGTACAGGGGTACTGGGCTGCTCCGGTCCACGGCAATGGAGATCTCGAGCATGTATCTCAGGTTAGTCAATATGTCAGTACAAAGCATTGACAGGACAAAGCTCCAGGACTAGAAACCAGCGAGTATGGGCCGCCTGCGCGGAGTCCTGGGCTCTTGACGCGGGGGTTCGAAGGGTCGCCCTTCTAGGCCCTTGACGTAGCGTGGCGACCACGCGGTCGCGGCGACGCGAGGAGACCTACATGCGGATCGCGGTGCTCGGAGCTGGCCGGATCGGGGCCTTCCATGCCGAGCTACTCGCGCGCTCACCAGAGGTAACGGAACTGCTTGTCGGTGACCCCGACGACGGCCGCGGGCGAGCTCTCGCCGACAAGGTCGGCGGCCGCTACGTCGAGGATCTTGCGGCCGCGCTCGGCAGTGGCCCGCTCGACGGGGTCGTCATCGCGACACCCACCTCGACGCATGCCGAGCTAATCCACACCTCGCTCGACCTAGGGATCCCGGTCTTCTGTGAGAAGCCGATCGCGCTCGAGGTACCGGCCACCCGCAAGGTCGTCAGCCACGCAGCGGCTACGGGGGTACCGCTACAGGTGGGCTTCCAGCGCCGCTTCGACGCCGGCTACCGCGCCGCGCGGGATGCGTACGCATCAGGCACACTCGGACGCGTTCATACCCTGCGGGCAATAACTGCGGACCCGGCGCCACCACACCCGGGCTACATCCGAATGTCGGGCGGGCAGTTCCGGGACATGCATATTCACGACTTCGATGCCATCAGATTCGTGACAAACCGAGAGGTGCTCGCGGTCCTCGCGGCGGGATCAAATGTTGGTGCCGACTTCTTCCGCGAGGCGGGCGATGTGGACACTACCGCCGCGATCCTCCGGCTCGACGACGGCGCGGTCGCCGTCGTGACCGGAACCCGATATAACGGGGCAGGGTGCGACGTACGGCTCGAGGTGTCCGGCACAGCCGCTACCGTCGTCGCCGGCTTGGACGATCACGTGCCGCTTCGGTCGGCCGAGCCCGACGTGCCCTGGCCGTTCGAGGCGCCGTACCAAGGGTTTCTCCAGCGCTTCGCGGCGGCCTATCAGAGCGAGCTCGCCGGCTTTTTGGACTATGCCCGCGGCCGGATCGGCTGCCCCTGTTCCGCGGAGGACGCGCTGGCCGCGCTCCTCATCGCAGAGGCGGCCGAGCTGTCCCGCCGGGAAGGCCGCGCGGTCACGCTCGCGGAGGTC
>JBKOZJ010000132.1:0-51112 GCA_046725875.1 Actinomycetota bacterium | reverse complement strand
CACCCAGGCTGGCGTGATGCGGCCGCTTGTTGCAGGCTTGTTTCGTTGTGTCTCTCACCGGCCTGATCGCCATTGCTCTGGCACTGGGCGCCGCGACCACCGCCGCGTACCTGCTCCGGCGACCGCGGCTTACCCCACCCGACACCCGTGGCGAGCCGGCGACCGCGTTGCTCACCCCGGATGAGCTCGGCCAGCGCCACGGGGAGCGGGCAACTTTGGTGCAGTTCTCGGCCGCCTTCTGCCAACCGTGCCGGGCGACCCGGCAGCTCCTGCAGCAGATGGCCGACACGGTCGACGGCGTGCAGTACGTCGAGATCGACGCCGACGCCAACCTCGAGCTCGTCCGGCGGCTCGGCATCGTCCGGGTCCCCACCGTGCTCATCCTCGACGGCAGAGGCCGATTGATCCGTCGCGGCAGCGGTCAACCTCGCAAGGCAGACGTGATCGCCGCCATCGGTGTGGCGGTCACCCCTGAGGACGCTCCGATTCAGCGATCGAGACCCCAATGACACCATCGGAGATTCCGCCTAGGCTGGTCCCCGTGGGAAAGCAGGTGTTGCTCACCAAGCGGCGCGCGGTCGACCTGTGCCGTGTGGCCACCTGCCTGTGTCAAATGTCCTGACGCGGACCGCACTGACCTGACCTGATCGATTCGCCGCGCGCTGCGCCGGGTCTGCGCGGTCCTGACCGAGTCCGTTCGATCTCGTTGGACTGTCAGGAGCATGCCACCATGACTGTCACTGCCTTGGCCCGGGATCGGGTCGATCCACGAGGCGCGCGCTTCGCCGCCGCGGTGACGAGTGCCGTCCTGGCCGCCGTCCTGCTGACCGCCAGCGCGCTGCTGCTCGCCGCACAGGCAGTGGTCTTCGCGATCGCGGTGGTCTTCGGCGCTGGCCGCGCGCCGTACGCCGTCCTCTTCCGGCGCGCCATCCGCCCTCGCCTGGGTCCACCCACGGCGCTAGAGGCCGGGGCGCCGGTGCGCTTCGCCCAGGGCGTGGGTCTCGCCTTCGGGGCCGTCGGCACTGTCGGCTACCTGTCTGGTGCGACCGCGCTCGGGGTGACGGCAACCGCGGCAGCCCTGTTCGCCGCGTTCCTCAACGCCGCCTTCGGAATCTGCTTGGGGTGTGAGACATACCTGCTCATTCAGCGCAGCCGCACACGCCTGTCCCTTTCTCGTACGAAAGAACGCAAGGAGGTAGTCGCATGAGTCGTAACTCTGCACTTGTTGACGCCAACTGGGTGGAAGCCCATCTCGACGACCCGAACGTCGTCTTCGTAGAGGTGGACGAAGACACCACCGCATACGACAAGAACCACATCAGAGGCGCCGTCAAGCTCGACTGGAAGAAGGATCTCCAGGATCCTATTCGCCGCGACTTCATCGGGAAGCAGCAGTTCGAGGCGTTGCTGTCTGCTCGGGGCATCAGCAACGACGACGCGATCGTCCTGTATGGCAGCAATAACAACTGGTTCGCCGCTTATGCCTACTGGTACTTCAAGCTCTACGGGCACGAGAACGTCAAGCTGCTCGACGGCGGCCGGAAGAAGTGGGAGCTCGACTCCCGCGAGCTCGTTACCGAGGTTCCCTCCCGCCCACCGACGCAGCATGTCGCAAAAGACCCGGACCTTACGATTCGGGCCTTCCGGGATGAGGTGGTCGGCGCCATCGGCCGCAAGAACCTCATCGACGTTCGATCGCCCGACGAGTACGCCGGTCGGCTCCTTGCCCCGGCTCACCTACCGCAGGAGCAGTCGCAGCGGCCGGGTCACGTCCCGACGGCGCTCAACGTCCCATGGTCCAAGGCTGCCAACGACGACGGCACCTTCAAGTCAGATGACGAGCTTCGCCAGCTCTATGGTCAGGCCGGGCTCGACTTCGGCAAGGACACGATCGCGTACTGCCGGATCGGCGAGCGGTCCGCACACACCTGGTTCGTGCTTCACGAGCTACTCGGTCAGCCGAGCGTCAAGAACTACGACGGTTCGTGGACCGAGTACGGCTCCCTGGTCGGGGTGCCGATCGCAGTCGGCGACGAGCCGGGGTCGCCCTGACCGGGTCCGGAGACCCGGAGTGGGGGCGTTTCGGTGGAACGCCCCCACTCCGCAGGCAACACCAACACACCAAACCTCGATGGGAGCACGAGATGAGCGGATGCGGCGCCCCGCTCGGAGGGGCGACGCTAGCGGGCGTCGACTTGGCGAAGGAGGCGGTGATCCGGGGAGTCGTCTCCCGGGCCGGTACGCCGGTACGCGGGGCCTATGTCCGTCTGCTTGACGGGTCCGGTGAGTTCACCGCCGAGGTGCCCACCGGCGGCGGCGGCGGCTTCTTGTTCTTCGCCCGTCCCGGTCGGTGGACCCTGCGGGTGCTCGCGCCTGGCGTCACTTCCGATCGCCCAGTCGCGGCGGTACAGGGTGGGATCGCCGAGGTCGCAATCTCGCTCTAGGACGCACCGTCCGAGTTTCCACCCTGCTCAGTCGGCGCCCGTGGCCCCCGCTTCGGCTAGCTGGCTGCGGAACCATGCGATCGTCGACCGCAGCCCGTCGTCGAGCGAGACCGTTGGCTGCCAGCCGAGCTCTTGCCGGGCAAGGGCGATATCCGGCCGCCTTACCTCGGGATCGTCGATCGGCCTTTCGACGTAGTCGATCCTGGAACGCGCGCCGGTCATCGCCCGGACCCGCTCGGCCAGATCGCGGACGGTCCATTCGTCCGGGCTCCCGAGGTTGACCGGCCCGGGGCAGCGCGCCTCGACCACGCGGGCAATGCCCTCGACGAGGTCGTCGACGTAGCACACGGATCGGGTCTGGCTGCCCTCTCCCGCGACGGTCATCGGCTCGCCGCTAAGTCCCTGTCTGATGAATGTCGGGATCGCGCGGCCGTCGCCCGGTCGCATCCGCGGCCCATATGTGTTGAAGATCCGGACGATCGACGTGCTCACACCGTGCACCTGGCGGTAGGCCATCGTCAGCGCCTCGGCGAACCGCTTGGCCTCGTCATAGACCCCGCGCGGCCCGACCGGGTTCACGTGTCCCCAGTAGTCCTCGGGTTGCGGGTGGACCTGCGGGTCCCCGTACACCTCGGACGTCGACGCAAGGACGAAATGGGCGCCCTTCTCCCTGGCGAGGCCAAGTGCGTGCAGAGTCCCGATCGATCCGACCTTCAGGGTATGAATCGGCAGCCGGAGGTAGTCGACCGGCGATGCGGGCGACGCGAAGTGTAGAACTGCGTCTACGTTGTCACCCACGTGGACGAAATCTGTGACATCGGTGCGGAGCATCCGAAAGCGGTCGTGCTGCAGTAGGTGCGCGATGTTCGCCGGGGTCCCGGTGAGCAGGTTGTCGAGGCAGATCACCTCGTAGCCAGCGCCGAGCAGCCGTTCGCAGACGTGTGAGCCAAGGAAGCCGGCGCCGCCGGTTACCAGCGCCCGCGGCGACCGTACCGAGCGCAGCGGGGCTGGTCCGCCAGGCCCGGTCCCGTGCCTGCTCCGCGCACCGATCATCCGGCCACGGTGCCCGGCTCAGGGCATTTGATGCATGAACCGGCAGGTAGGCGGCCCGCGCCGGGCCGGTCGGGCCGGTCCGGCTGTGCGGCGGGCTCTTGGTGCAGCAGATCGTTCAGTAGACCAGCGCCTGTGTCTCGTCGGCCAGGGATTCTTGTATGAAGACCTGAGCTCCGGCAATCCGTACTCCAGGTATGACGTCCTCCTGGGTGATCTTCCGTCGGGCCGCACATTGCGCGCACAACGTCACCGTGCCGCCGGCGAGAACCGCGGCAAGCAGCTCGTCCAGCGGTGCCGCTTCCGGCAGCTCGAACTCCGCCGCCCGCCCGGGCAGCGCGTACCAGGACGACTCGCCGGTAAGCCACAGCGACACCTCGGCACCGCTCGCGACACCGATGGCGGCGACCGTGAAGGCCTGCGAGCAGCGTTCCGGTGCGTCGACGCCGGCGGTTGCCTTGACCACGAGTGACCGCATGCCGCTAACCGTACGCATGGCGCTGCCGTCCTACACTCGGCGAGAAGGCGAGCACCGACCTGGCGGCCGTCACAGGTGTCCGCGCTCGCAGCCGGCCGCGATTGTCCGCCGATGCTCGCCGAAAGGCACAGTCTGTCGTGGGGGAGACGTGGGAGTATTCCTAGCCGTGGTGGTGGCGCTGGTCGCGCTAGGTGTGGCGGCGGGCGCGGCCTACCTGACGTACCGGCTCGTGAAAGACACTGACGCGTGATCGAGATTCCGGCCGACCTCCACCCCGACTGCGTGCCGATCGCTTGGATGCTCGGCAGCTGGGAGGGCGCCGGTGTCGGCGGCTACCCCACGATCGAGGATTTCCAGTTCGGCCAGGAGATCGAGTTCAGCCACAATGGCAAGGCCTTCCTTGCATACACGTCGAGGACCTGGCGGTTGGACCCGGACGGCAAGCCGGCCCAGCCGCTGGCGACCGAGACCGGCTTCTGGCGCCCCCGGCCCGGGAACGAGATCGAAGTGCTGCTCGCGCACCCCACTGGGTTCGTGGAGATCTGGCTTGGCGAGGTCGACGGCGCGAAGATCGAGATTAGTACGGACGTCGTGGCGCGGACCCAGTCGGCGAAGGAGTACACCGCCGGGCACCGGCTCTATGGTCTCGTCGAGGGCGATCTGTTGTGGGCATTCGACATGGCGGCGATGGGTCAGCCGCTACAGCCCCACATCTCCGCTCGCCTCAAACGCGTTACGTAGGTGCGCGGCTGCCGCGGCCGGCATCGTGGGGAGACCTCGAGTCGATCCCCCGAGGAGTGGGTTCCGTCCCTTAACGGTGAAAGTAATGCGATACGGGCTAGCCGACGTCGGCGCCGAGCTGCTCGCTCGGCTTTCCGTGCATTTTCAGGAAGGTCGGCAGGTCGTCGCTCTTGACCGCCTTCCATAGCGCGTCCGCGCGCTCTTCATCCACGTACACCACGCTCGCCCGGCCCTCGAAGCCGGTGCCGCGGGTGGGCACGGTTAGGAAGGTTACATCGTTCGTGTGCAGGTTACGGAGGCTGAACGCAAGACCGCGGAGGTCGCTGTTGCTGAGCGTGTCGTCCACGCTGACCGTCTTTGTCACGGCGTCGAGCAGCCGACGGAGCCGGATCGGGTTGGTGATCGTGCCTTGGCTGAGGGCCTCGCTCATCACGGCGCGGAGATAGTTCTGCTGCCGCTTCACTCGGTCGAAGTCGCCGCCCGGAAGGCCGTGGCGCTGCCGGACGTACTCGAGCGCCTCGTCGCCGTCCAGATGGTGCGTCCCCGCCGTCCAGGTCTTGTCCCGTGCGGAGTCGTAGACGGTGTCGGGAATCGTCACGTCCACTCCGCCAACGGCGTCGGTGAGCTCCTTGAACCCACTCCAGTCGATCAGCGCCAGGTGGTCGACCCGAATGCCGGTGAGCCGCTCGATCGTCCGGACGTAGAGCGAAGGACCGCCGAAGGAGTACGCGGCGTTGATCTTGTTGTGTCCGTGCCCCGGGATCTCGACCCAAGAGTCGCGCGGGATGGAGATCACGTAGGCCTTGCTCCGATCGTCGGTCAGGTGCATGAGCATGATCGAGTCGGTCCGCTGGGCGCCAGGGACGAATTCGTCAGCCTGCGCGCTCTCGCCCGTGGTCGGCACGTCAGAGCGGCGATCCGTGCCGGCCAGGAGGAAGGTCAGCGCGCCGTGGCCCGGCTCCCCTTCGGCCGGCTTCGCCGGGCGCTCCTCCTCGGGGATCGAGGAAAAGACACCGGGAATGCGGTCGATCTTGCCGGTGAAGCTGTTGAGCCACCAGAACGTGCCCCCGGCTGCGATCAGGAGCAGAGCGACCCCAACCAAGGATCCGATCAAAAACCGGCGCCGCCACCGATGCCGCTTCGGAGGCTGTTCCTCGCTGCCCGGCTGTTCCTCCGGGTTTCGGGATGCGAACGGATCGTCGTCGGGCCAGATCGACAGTCTGTCTGGAGACTCGGCGCGACCCGGCCGATGGTCGGTGCCGCGGGCGCCTAACGGACCGATGGGGGTGGGCGTCTCGGGCACGCTGCCCCCGGCCGCCGCCCGTCTCTTGCTCGAAGGGGTGCCGGAGGAGCGGTTCATGTCGGACATCGCGCTCATCCTAAGTCGCTGATTCCTTGTCCGGGCGGAGGAAGGCGCCGATCGTGACCGACCTTCACCAGGCCCACCGGCTTCTACACTCGGTGAGGTGACCGACTGGCAGGGCATGCTGCGGGCCCGGGGCCACCGGCTGACGCCGCAGCGGCAGCTTGTCCTCGAGGCCATTCAGGAGCTCGGTCACGCAACCCCGGAGGAGATCCTCGCAAAGGTGCGCGAGACGGTCGGCGCAGTCAACATTTCGACGGTGTATCGGACCCTGGAGCTCCTGGAGAAGTTCGGCCTGGTCACGCACACCCACATCAGCCACGGCCCGCCGACCTACCACCCGGCGGAGCAGGAAGCCCACCTGCACCTCGTCTGCCGGGACTGCGAGAACGTGATCGAGACGGATGTGGCGCCGGCTGCCGAACTGGCCGCCCGGCTGGAGCGGGAGTACGGATTCGAGACTGACGTGCGGCATCTCGCGGTCCTCGGCCGGTGCGCTGGATGCCGGCAGAAGGCCGCGGAACGCACCGCCTGACCCCCAAGCTCGCACCGGGCTACCGTGGGTGACGTGCGTAGCCCGCTCTTGTCGCTCCCTGGCGCGGTCGAGGCCGATCCGCCGGATCTCGGTGTCGCGGCGCACTATGGCGATCCGATGCGCGAGCAGCGCCGTCTGGACAACGGCGACGGTTTCGTTGACCAATCGCACCACGGCGTGGTTCGGATCGCCGGGCCGGACCGGCTGGCCTGGCTGCACTCCTTGATCAGCCAGCACGTCGAGCGGCTGGCTCCCGGTGACTCGGCCGAGGGCTTGCTGCTGTCACCACAGGGCCACGTTGAGCACCATTTCGGCATCGTCGACGACGGCTCGTGCACCTGGCTTACGGTGGAACCGGGCGCGGCTCCCGACCTGGTTGCCTTCCTCGACTCGATGCGCTTCCTCATGCGGGTCGAGATAGCCGACGTAACCGGCGACTGGGCCGTCGTCTGGGAGCCGCGGGCCGGACAGCACGTGCGGTATCTCACCCGGGAGCGCCACTTCGGCCTCGGCGGCCGCGACCTGCTCGTTCCACGTTCCGAGCTGATGGACTACGTCACCGCGGCGGCGGCCGGTGATCCGGCCGGGACCTGGCCGTTCGAGGCACTGCGGATAGCGGCGCACGAGCCACGCCACGGGCTCGAGTCCGACCATCGCACGATTCCGCATGAGATTGGCTGGATCGGCACCGCGGTGAACCTGGACAAGGGCTGCTACCGCGGGCAGGAGACGGTAGCGCGGGTGCATAATCTCGGCAGGCCGCCGCGCCGGATGGTCTTCCTCCACCTCGACGGCTCGGTGGAACGGCTACCGGCCCATGGGACGCCGGTCGAGTACGACGGCCGCCAGGTCGGCAATGTCACCTCGGCGGCCAGGCACTACGAGCTCGGCCCGATCGCGCTCGCGGTGGTCAAGCGCAACACGCCGACCGACGTTCCGTTCATCGCCGATGGTGTGGCGGCGAGCCAGGAGGTCGTGGTGCCGCCAGACGTCGGCCTCCACATCCGCGCGGACCTCCGCACCTAGTCGCCACACTGCCTGAACGTCACATCCACTCGAATCAGGTGGGAATCAACGGCACGTTCAGTCGATAGGTTCGAGCCAACGTGCCGTTCATCCACCGAGGGATGGCATCAATGTGCCGTTCAACAAAGGCTTCGGTCAGACGTCGAGGATGATCGTCACCGGGCCGTCGTTGACCAGAGCGACCTGCATCATCGCACCGAACACCCCAGTCTCCACCCGGGCACCGCGGCGGCGTAGCGCCGCCACGACCGCGCCGACGAGCGGTTCTGCCACTGACCG
Source organism: Actinomycetota bacterium (assembly GCA_046725875.1). Lineage (GTDB taxonomy): Bacteria > Actinomycetota > Actinomycetes > JAKEEW01 > JAKEEW01 > JBKOZJ01. The sequence continues at coordinate 43,196 of JBKOZJ010000132.1, read as the reverse complement.
GGGCGCCGCCGCAGACCACGACGGGCGACGGCCCTTACTGGTGTCCGCGTACAGCGTGAACTGGCTGACCACGAGCAGCGGCGCACCAACATCAGCACTGGACTTCTCGTCGTCGAGTATGCGTAGCCCCCAGAGCTTCTCCGCGAGTCGGTCGGCCTGCTCCCGGGTATCGGAGTGCGTAACTCCCACCAGAACGAGGAGGCCGGGCTCGTCCAACTTGCCGACGACCCGGCCGTCGACGGTTACCGACGCCTGGGATACCCGCTGGACGACCGCCCGCATGGGGGTTCATTCTCCATTGGCCGGCGATCCGTGCCACGATGCGGGGCATGCACACGCTCATCACCGTTGCTCCCACGGGCGCCGAGTCCGCCAAGGCCGACGTTCCCAACCTCCCGGTGACGCTCGACGAGCTGCTGGATACCGCACTGGCCTGCGAGAAGTCGGGCGCAGCAATGATCCACGTGCATATCAGGGACGAAAACGCCGAGCCGACCCTCGACCTCGGCCGGCTCAGGGAGACCGTTGCGGCGCTGCGCCAGGAAACCTCGCTGATCGTTCAGCTTTCGACCGGCGGGGCGGTGACCGACCCGCTGGAGAACCGGATCAAGGTACTCGACGCTGAACCGGACTCATGCTCGCTGACCTGCGGAACCGTGAACTTTGGCGACGACGTGTTCCTGAACCCGTGGCCGTTCATGGTCGAGCTCTACCAGCTCACCCAGGAGCGCGAGGTGGTGCCCGAGTTCGAGCTGTTCGACCTCGGTCACGTCGCGGCCCTGCACCGGTTGCTTGACAGATATGGATCACCCCACGGTGGAAAGATCCACTGCGATCTCGTAATGGGCGTGCCAGGTGGCATGCCGGGCACCGCGGATGCGCTCGTGACGGCGGTCAACGCCCTACCGGTAGGTGCCACGTGGTCCGCGACCGGCGTTGGCCGAACCACGCTGGCCGTTGCGTTCGCGGCACTTGCAAAGGGTGGCCACCTGCGGGTCGGCATGGAGGACACCCTGACGTTTGCCAAGGGTCAGCCGGTCCGGGACAACGCCGAACTCGTCGAGCGTGCGGCAACACTGGCAACCATCGCCCAGCGGCCGCCCATGACACCGGAACAGGCGCGAACCATGCTCAACGTGAAGCGGCGCTGACACCGGGGGACGGCCAGGCTGACTAGGCAAATGCTCACCGTAAAGGCGTCACCGATGCGAGGAACGACATGACGGAGCAGACCGTACGCCGGCGCCGGAAGATCGACCGGGTGCTCGCGCCTGGTTATCTCGACGGCATCCAGACCTTGCCTTTGAACGAGGTACGCATTCTCCGCTGGGAGGCCGAGCAGGAGGAGACCGATCTCTCCTACGTCCGCCGCTTGCTCCAGGGCCGGATCGACATTATGCGGGCCGAGCTCGACCGCCGCGCCGCCGGCGAGTCGCAGGAGCGGGTCGTCGACAAGCTGCGAACGATCCTCGCCGACCAGCCCTCAAACCGTCGCAGTCCCGCTCGCTATATGGCCGCGGAGCCTTCCCGCGTCGGCGAATATCGCCGAAGTGTCGAGCGGATGGTGGCCGACATCGAACTTTCCGACGTGACAGCACGCAGCGACGCGGAAATCCGCACTGCGCTCGAATCCCTCACGAGCCACGAGAAATCAATATCGCGAAACCGGCGAGCAGTTCAGCGCGTGGCCGACGCCTGTCGCGGAGAGGTCGCCCGCCGCTACCGGACCGGCGAGGCACACGTCTCCGATCTCTTAGCCCGCACAGTCAACAAGTAGGTGCGAGCGCCGCAATCCGGTCGGACCTAAGTACTGTGCCTGCCATGGCCGATGTACTCCCGATTGCCGAGGTGGTCAGGTCCGGATTCGTGGAGAGCCGGCACCGCGGCGCGGTGGTCGTGCTCGGCGCCGGCGGCGAGACCGAGCTGGTGTTCGGCGACGTCAGGTCGCCAATGTCGCCGCGCTCCGCAAACAAACCGATGCAGGCGGTGGGCATCGTGAATGGCGGTGTCCGGCTCCCCGCCGAGCTGCTCGCGCTCGCTGCGGGCAGCCATGCCGGTGATCGGATACACCGCGACAGCGTGCGCAAGATCCTGGCCAGCGTGGGGCTCGACGAGTCGGCACTGCGCAACCCGCCCGCGCTGCCGCTCGACGAGCGGGTCGCCCACGACTACCTGCGCTCCGGCGGGAAACCATCGGCGGTCGTGCACAACTGCTCGGGCCAGCACGCCGCGATGCTCGCCGCATGTACGGCCAACGGCTGGCCGACCGACACTTATCTTGCCGCCGACCATCCGCTGCAGGTGGCAGTCGCTCAGGCCGTCAGCGATCTAGCGGCCGAACCCATCGCAGCCACCCTCGTGGACGGGTGCGGGCTGCCGCTATTGACCTACAGCTTGACCGGCGTGGCCCGCGCCTACCACACACTTGTGACCGAAGCGGCCGGAACGGCGCCGCGGCAAATCGCCGACGCCATCCGCAAATATCCGGCCTTCGTGGCAGGTGACGGGATGATCGTCACCGAGCTGATGCGAGCGGTGCCGGACCTGCTCGTGAAGAGTGGTGCGGAGGGTGTCATGGCATTGGCGCTGCCCGACGGTCGCGCTGCCGCAATCAAAATTGACGACGGGTCGTCTCGGTCGATTCCGCCAATCATCGGTGCTCTCCTGGACCGGCTTGGGGCCGGCGGACCAGCCGTGGCCGCCTTGACCCGCGCTCCCGTATTTGGCGTCGCAGAAGAGGTTGGCGAGATCCGGCCGAGCCGGGCATTCCTCGACGCGCTCGACGTCATGGGTGCCCCCGGCGCAGAAGGTCAACCGGCGATGCGATCAGGCGCTGTGCCTGGACGGTGAATCGCATGCAGCTATCGGCACCGGACGGCCGGGCCGGCGATCGATCATGGTCTCGGCGCAGTGCCTGGTCCCAGCTAACCGTTGACCATGAGCGCTGAGCCGGACAGCAGGCTGGTCCGGCGGCTTGGCGTTGCCGATGCGGTGGTCATCGGCCTCGGCGCAATGCTGGGGACGGGTGTCTTCGTGGTTTTCGCGCCGGCGGCCGAGCGGGCCGGCTGGTGGCTGCTTCTGTCGCTGGTGATCGCCGCGTTCGTTGCCTATGCCAACGCGACCTCGACGGCACAGCTCGCGGCGGTGCACCCGGAGTCGGGTGGCGCCTACGCCTACGGCCGCCATCGCCTTGGGCCGGCTTGGGGCGCGGTCGCCGGCTATGCATTCCTGGTCGGGAAGATCGCCTCGGCCGGTGCGGCGGCGCTCGCGGTAGGCACCTATGCATGGCCGGAGCACCGCGGATGGGTCGCTGCCGGCGCCGCCATCGCCGCGACGCTGATCGATGCGCGTGGAGTGGTCCGAACGGTAGGGACCACATGGCTGCTCGTGATCGTTCTGATCGGCGTACTCACGCTCGTCGTTGTCGTCGGGCTCGTCGGCGGTTCGTCGTCCCCAACTGCGGAGCCATGCACTGGTTGCGCCGTGCCGACGCCCGGGGGTGTGCTGTCCGCGGCGGCGCTGCTTTTCTTCGCATTCGCGGGTTACGCCAGGATCGCGACGCTGGGGGAAGAGGTCCGTGACCCTGCGCGAACGATCCCGCGGGCGATACTCCTGGCACTTGGCATCGTCCTCGTCGTCTACCTTGCGGTCGCCGTATCGGCGTTGTATGGACTTGGGCCGGATCGTCTGGCCAGATCGCGGGCGCCGCTTCGCGATGTGGTCGTCGCCACCGGCGAATCCAGCCTGAGCTGGGTTGTGCAACTTGGCGGGGCCGTGGCAGCCGGCGCGGTTCTGCTCTCGCTGGTGGCCGGGATCGCCCGGACCGCGTTTGCCATGGCGGCGCAGGGTGATCTTCCTCGGCAGCTTGCCAAGGTTCACCGCCGGTGGTCCGTTCCTCATGTCGCGACGCTGGTCACGGGCGCAGCCGTGCTCGCCGTGATCGCAACCGGCGGCTTGGTGGGTGCGGTTTCGGTCAGCGCGTTTACCGTGCTCGTCTACTACGCGGTTGCCAACTTGGCATCGCTGAGGCTCGGGTTGGGCGAACGGCGCTGGCCGCGGTGGCTCGGCCTCGCCGGCCTGATCGGCTGTCTCGCCCTCGCAGGTAGCCTGCCGATTGTGATCGTCGGGGCAGCCAGCGCCGGCCTGGCCGGCCTGATGCTGACCCGCGCCATTCGAATGAACGGCACATTCACTCGAACCCGGCGCGAATGAACGGCGCGTTCGTAGGTAGTTTCGGCGGAAGGGCATAATGATCGGCGTTGAGCTCGAGCCGACGTGCCGCTCGGACGAACACTGGCATGGTGGAGTCCGTTAGCGATTCGCCGACGCCGATGGCCAGCCTTGAGTGTGCACCATGAGTGAGAACGAGATTTCGCGGCAGGGCTACGGCCCGGATCACGAGTCGCCGTTTGGCTACGGCCTACACCACGTGCAGATCGCCATCCCGCCCGGTAGCGAAGACGCGTGCCGTGCGTTCTACGTGGATGTCCTCGGCATGACCGAGATCAAGAATCCGCCGGTGCTGGCACCGCGCGGCGGGATGTGGGTGGGCGCCGACGCACTGGAGATCCACTTGGGCGTTGAGGAGGACTTCCGCCCGGCGCGCCAGGCGCACCCCGGCGTCCGGGTCGAAGACCTGGACGGGCTGACCAAACGACTGACCGACAACGGCGTCGAAGTGACCTGGGACGACAACTTCCCTGGCCACCGCCGGTTCTATGCCTTTGACAACCTGGGAAACCGGCTGGAGTTCCTGCAGCGCAGCGGCTTCCGACCGGAGTGGTGAGGATGAGCCGCCTGGCCGACGACTAGCCGGTCTTCCGGAAATCGGCCGGACGCGCGCTCCGCTAGGGTGCGTCCTGTGGATCTTGATCGGGGCTCCGAGCACGGCGTTGGTGACCTGTTGCCGGCTGGTGCTGAGCGGTCCGGCGAGCTGCCGCTAGCGGGTTAGCAAGCGTTCGCTTGCAGTTGTTAGCGCCATTGGGCAGACTTGTCCCCATGGCTTCGTTCAAGGTGGGGTCGCTCGGCGACTACCTGCGGGAACAGCGGCGCAACGCCCAGCTCTCGCTACGGCAACTCGCCGAGGCCGCGGGCGTCTCCAACCCGTATCTCAGTCAGATCGAGCGCGGGCTGCGCCGGCCGTCGGCCGAGATCCTGCAGCAGATCGCCAAGGGGCTGCGGATCTCGGCGGAAACCCTGTACGTGCGCGCAGGCATCCTCGACGAGCGCGACGGCGGTCTCGAGGTCACCTCGGCCATTCTTGCCGATGGTTCGATCAACGAACGCCAAAGGCAGGTGCTCATCGACATCTATGAGGCGTTCCGCAGCGAGAACGCCACCGCCCAAGGCCGCCCGGGACATCCGGACGGCCGGGAGCCGGGCGAACCCTTGGAACAGTCCGCCAGCCCATCGCAGGGGATCTCGGGAGCTTTCCCTGCGCACGAATCGCCCGGACTTCTGGAGGGTCTCCCACTCGGGCTCGTGCCCCCCTCCCCGGAGCAGACCACCTCCAATTCGCCACGAAAGGAAGAACATGTCGATCAAGAATGAGGTTAGGCAGAATCTCGACAAGATCGCTGGCAGTTCGGCCGTTCAGCTCGTCGCTGGCTTCGGCGGCGTTGCCGCCGAGAAGCTGCGTGCCGCGCAGGCGCGGCTCGCGAACGTCGACTTCCAGGCCAGGGTCGCCGAAGTTCCGGAGCGCCTAGCCAAGGCCCAGCGGCGGGCGCAGGCCAGGGTCGCCGAGGTGCCGAGCAAGATCGCCGCATTGCGGGCCGACCCCAGGGCCGCTCAAGAGGCCGCCAAGCAGGTGCCGGAGCGTGCCCAGGGGGCGGCCAGGCAGCTTCCCGAACGAGCCCAGGATCTTGCGCTCCAGCTCACCGGTAAGGCGGTCCAGACCTACGCGGAGCTCACCGAGCGCGGCCGCATCCTGATCGCCCGGCAGCGGGCGGCCAACGGCGCACGCCACGCAGACCTCGCGGCCGTCGAGCCGATCGCCCCGGCCGCGGTCGAGGTCGCGACGGCCGTGACGCCGCCCGTGGTGACGCCGGTCGAGACCGCCCCTCCGAGCAACGAGCCGACAAGGAAGGCGCCGGCCAAGAATGTGGCCGGGACGACGACCTCAGCCAGCAAGGCGGGGGATGGCCCGACGGCCGCGAGGAAGACCACAGCCAAGAAGGCGGTCACCAAGAAGACAGCGGCGAACGGGCCGCCTGCCACCCCGGCCCGTGACAAGTAGCAAGCAACCCCCACAACCGCGGACGAGCGGGGCGCCCAGGATCGGAGCGCCCCGCTCGTGCGTTCAGTCTGCGAACGGCAAGTCCGAAGTGGCGGCAATTCGACCAGCCCGTCCGGCCGTGAGCTAGTGTGCCGAGCCAGAAATTCGGTGCTTAGATTCGTGCCCAGGTGGATGCATCGCAAGGCCGAGGAGGAGGCCGCTAGCAGCGCTAACGGCGACGACGAGAACGCGGCGAGGCGCCGTCTGGCCGCGGAGATATGCGGCGAATTTGTGGCGAGGGACACTAGGGTGCAGGACAGTCGATATCGAAGCGAAAGGGGCCGGGCATGTTGCTCGGTGGTCTGAACAGCCTGTTCGACCTGATCGGGCTGGCTGTGCTCTGTCTGCATGTGTTCGCGCTCGCAGACGCCGCGGTCCGGCCGGCTCAGGCATTCCCGGCCGCCGACAAGCAGACCAAGCAGTTCTGGCTGATCATCCTTGGCGTGGCCACCGCCTGGCAGCTCTTCTTCTGGTCGCGAGCCTTTCTCGGCATCATCGGCATCATCGGGATCATCGCCGTCATCGTCTACCTCGTCGATGTGCGCCCGGCGGTTCGGTCCCTCGGCCGGGGTGGGCGCAGCGAGGGGCCATACGGACCCTGGTAGGAGCCACCGCGACCGGCTACGTCTCGTACACGTAGCGCGAAACGACGCCCGCACCGGAATCGGAGAGATCGACCGGAGGGGACATGGACAGGCACGGGCGGACACACCGGCTCGAGCTCGCCGACGAGACCTTGCGCGAGTGGGATGCCACGGTTCTCGACGCCTCGCCCGAGGGCATCGTCCTCGACCGGTCGGCGTTCTATCCGGGCGGGGGTGGACAACCGCCGGACCACGGCGTTCTGCTCTGGGGCGGGGTGCAGACCAGGATCGATGGCGTACGGAAGGGCGACGATCTCTACCTGATCCCGCGCGAGGGTGATCCGCTCCCGCCGGCCGGCACGGGCGTTCGCGGGGCCGTCGAGGACGACCGGCGCAGCGCCCTCATGCGCACGCACTCGGCGCTCCACCTGCTCGGTGGAGTGGTCTTCCGCGACTTCGGGGCGCTGGTGACCGGCGGCAACATGGAGCCGCTCGAGGCACGGATGGACTTCAACCTGCCGGAGGTGCCCGCCGGCTTCAAGGAGCATGTGGCCGAGGCATGCGCGAGGGAGGTCGCCGCCGACCGCGCGATCCGGGTGGAGAACCTGCCGCGCGAAGAGGCGTTCAAGATCCCAGACATTATCCGGACCGCGACCAACCTGTTGCCGCCTGGCATCGAGGTGGTACGAATTGTCGACATTGTCGGCCTCGACACCCAGGCAGATGGTGGTACACATGTTCGCTCGACCCGGCAGATCGGTGGGATCGAGATCGCCAAGATCGAGAACAAGGGCAAGGGCTTCCGCCGCGTCCGGATCCGCGTCGTCGACTGAGGCGTCCCGCCACGCTGGCTCCGTGGCCGTGTCCAGCAGCGCCACCGCGGCAGGGAGGTGGCCCAATGGAGATCAATCTGGTCCTCGGTGACATCACCGAGCAAGAGGTGGACGCGATAGTCAACGCGGCAAACTCCAGTCTGCTCGGCGGCGGCGGGGTGGACGGCGCCATCCATCGGCGCGGTGGGCCGGCAATCCTTGCCGCCTGCCAGGAGCTGCGATCCACGAGGTATCCAGCAGGCCTGCCCAAGGGTCAGGCGGTGGCGACGACGGCCGGCGACCTGCCGGCTCGGTGGGTGATCCATACGGTCGGTCCGGTTTATGCGAAGTCGGAGGACCGCTCCGGCCAACTCGCCAGCGCATACCGGGAGGCGCTCCGCGCCGCCGATACGCTGGGTGCTCGAATCGTCGCGTTCCCGGCCGTGTCGGCCGGCATCTACGGTTGGCCACTCGACGACGCGGCCCGGATCGCGGTAGAGACCGTGAAGGCCACCGAGACAGTGGTGGGCGAAGTGCGGTTCGTCCTTTTCAACCAGCCCATCTACGACGCATTCGCCGCCGCACTGGCGGCGGGCAACCAGTAAGAACTCATCAGCCCGGCAAGCGGACCGCTCGCCTGATGTGTTCACGGCGGTCGTGCGCGGATGACCAACCGAGCACAATCCGCCGGTTTCGCTCGTTCAGATCCTCTCGAGGTCGACCGACCCGACACCGGGCACGGACCGCAACCTCTGGGTGGTCTCGACGACGTCGCCCTCGGCCCGCGCGTGTTCCCCGTACAACACGCTTCCTCCGTCGGGGGTCGGCTCTACCCGACGGATTGTCACGTCGCCAAGGACACTCGCGAGACGGTGGACTACATCCTCGAGACCGAGGCCAGGCTCGACGCGGATGGTGAAGCCAAAGGACGGCCGTACGGGGAAGATTTCATCCTCCACCCACTTGAGCGGAAGCAAAACCAGCAGGGCGATGCCTGCCGTGATGCCGGCCGCCTCGTACGCACCGAGGCCTGCGGCCACGCCGATCGCGGCGGTGACCCAAAGCGATGCCGCCGTCGTCAGGCCCTTGATCCGGAGCCGGTCCTGAATGATCGCGCCGGCGCCTAGAAAGCCGATGCCGCTTGCCACCTGCGCCGCGATTCGCGTTGGATCACTGTTGGCCAGACCGATCCCGGCGAGCGTGAACAGACACGCCCCGAGTGAAACGAGCACGTGGGTGCGGAGGCCGGCGGGCTGCTGCGATACCTCCCGATCGATGCCGATGACCGCCGCGGGCACCAGCGCCAGCAAAACCCGGACGATGACATCGCCGGCTCCGATACTCTCCGTGGACACCTACTTCCCGGAGTACGCCGCACCTAGGCGGCTGCCGACAACCCGCTCCGCCGCGTCTGTTCGAGACAAGTGCCAGCCAGGATGGGAGGCACATCAGCCGTCGCTGACATGGGCCCGGTGGACCTTATACGGCGCCGCTTGAGCAAGCGGCTTGACCACGAGCAGGTCTACGTTCACGTGTGGGGGACGGGTGATGCACCAGGACACGCAGTCGGCGATGTCCTCGGCGGTGAGCGGCGCGTCGACACCGGCGTAGACCGCCGCCGCCCGCTCGGCATCGCCGCCGAACCGGGTGAGCGCGAACTCCTCGGTCTTCACCATCCCGGGCGCGATCTCGGTGACCCGTACCGGTTGGCCGACCAGCTCCAGCCGCAATGTCGCGGCGACGGCAGCGACTGCGTGCTTAGCGGCCGTGTAGCCGCCGCCGCCCTCGTACACAACTCGTCCCGCGATCGAACCCATCGCAACAATGTGTCCGGCACCGCTCGCCAGCAGTTTTGGCAGCAGCGCGCGAGTCATCCGGACCGTGCCGAGCACGTTCACGTCATACATGGCGCGCCAGTCTTCGATGTTCGCGGACCCGACCGGGTCGAGGCCGAAGGCGGCACCGGCGTTGTTGACCAGGATCGCGCATTGAGGTACCGCTGCGGCGAACTCCGCGACCGAGGAGTCTGAGGTGACATCGAGCGGGATTGCCGTGCCACCGATCTCCACCGCTAGGCTTCTGAGCCGGTCGATTCGCCGGGCGCCGATGACCACCGAAAACCCATCCTGGGCGAGCCGGCGGGCCGTCGCCGCCCCGATACCGCTGCTCGCGCCGGTTACGACCGCGACCTGAGGTGAGCTAGGCGCGGGCGGCGCTGTGTGGCCCGTCACAGACCGGATCGTGCCATAGCGGGAATTCCGAAAGATCTGTGGGGGTTTGCACGGACTGACGCGGGGAGTGTGGCTAGGGCCACGTGGAGGTGCTCGAGTGACAGTGCTGCCCGTCCGTCGCGATGTACCGCGGCGGATCGCCGTTCTCTCTGTACACACTTCTCCGCTCGACCAGCCTGGCAGCGGTGACGCCGGAGGAATGAACGTCTACATCGTCGAGATCGCAAAGCGGATGGCGGCCGCCGGTATCGAGGTCGAGATCTTCACCCGGCCAACGCGGAGCGATCTCCCACTACGGGTCGAGATAGCCCCCGGTGTGCTTGTCCGCCACATCACGGCGGGTCCCTACGAGGAGCTGGCTAAGGCGGATCTGCCGGGCCAGCTCTGCGCGTTCACATCGGGCGTATTGCGCGCCGAGGCCCAGAACGAGCCCGGCTACTACGATCTCGTCCACTCCCATTACTGGCTGTCGGGCCATGTCGGCTGGCTCGCCAGCGAGCGCTGGGGTGTGCCGTTGGTGCATTCCATGCACACGATGGCGAGGGTCAAGAACGCTCTCCTGGCCGACAACGACGTGCCGGAGCCGGGTTCGCGGGTCATTGGCGAGGCGCAGATCGTCGCCGTCGCCGACCGCCTCGTCGCCAACACGGCCGACGAGGCCGACGAGCTCGTCACCCTGTATGACGCCGACCCGGCTCGGGTCGTCACCGTTCACCCGGGCGTCGACCTCGACGTATTCCGGCCCGCCAGCACGGCCGCCGCTCGCTCGCGGCTTGGTCTTCGGGCGGACGCGGTGGTGTTGCTCTTCGTCGGACGCATCCAGCCGTTGAAGGCGCCCGACCTGCTGCTGCGTGCGGCCGCCCGGATGCTCGAGGGCGACCCGACGCTGCGTTCCCGGTTGGTCGTAGCCGTGGTGGGTGGTCCAAGTGGGTCTGGACTGGCCACGCCCGAGCATCTGCAGAAGCTCGCCGCCGACTTGGGCGTCGGCGACGTCGTCCGGTTCGAGCCGCCGCTGCCCCAGCGGGAGCTGGCCGACTGGTATCGCGCCGCAACGGTGACGGTCGTCCCTTCCTACAGCGAGTCCTTCGGCTTGGTCGCGCTCGAGTCGCAGGCCTGCGCCACTCCCGTGGTGGCGGCCTCGGTGGGCGGGCTGCGCACCGGGGTGGCCGACGATAGGTCAGGCATCCTCATCGACGGGCACGATCCCGACGACTATGCCCATGTCCTGCGGCGGATCGTGGCCGAGCCCGGCTTGCGCGCGCGGCTGTCCGACGGCGCCGTCGACCATGCCGTACGGTTCGGGTGGTCGGCATCCGCCGCCGCAATGATCGACGTGTACGAGCGAGCGATCGCGGAGCGGCGACTCGCCGGTCTAGAAGACGAATTGGTGGGGTGAATGTCCGGGGGTTCGAGAAGCGGGTCGTCCTCGTCGGAAGCTGACGCCCGGGGTTCGAGAAGGGGATCGTCTCCCTCGGAACCTGGCGATGGCGCGGTTGACCTCGTTCGGCGCGCGCTCGTCGATTCGGACGCCGAATTCGAGGAGCCGGCGCCGGGCACGTTCGTCGTGACGCTGCCGGGTGTACGGAAACTGAGCACGAACTGCTCGCTCCTCGTGGGCAGCCACTCGGTATCCGTCAACGCCTTCGTCGCGCGGCATCCCGACGAGAACCGCGAGGCGGTCTATCGCTGGCTGCTAGAACGCAACACCCGTTCGGCGGGCGTCGCATTCGCCCTCGACCGGCTCGGTGACATCTACCTCGTCGGCCGAGTTCCACTGGACGGGCTGACGTCGACAGCGGTCGACCGCATCCTCGGCGCGGTCCTCGACGAGGCCGACGGTGCCTTCAACACCATTCTCGAGATGGGCTTCGCTTCGGCGATTCGCAAAGAGTGGGCCTGGCGGCGCAGCCGGGGCGAATCGACGGCCAACCTCGCCGCCTTCAAGAATTTGGAAGGCGACTGACGCGCAAACCCCAGCACGAGGGTCTGCGCCAGCTGGGCAACGCTCGCACGAGCACTGCCTACGAGAGGCGACCAGGACCAGCGCCGAACCGGCGGCCGATGGGCCACGCGAGTAGCACTTCGAGAGGAGCTGCGCCCAGCGGCCAGACCCCCGACCACGCCGTCGGCGGGGTGCGCGACGACGGCCGCGCGATCGTCCTGGTTCTGTCGGATCAGCCGGTGGCTGCGGCCGTAACAGTGGACTGTGAGCTCGAAGATGATCAGCGGATTCGAAGATAAGTGGACACACATCGACTGCGAGGCCAGATTCGTCAAGGTGACAGTCCTTTGATCTTCGAATCCACCCTGATTTTCTAGGCCATTGTCCACCGTTCCTGCTTTGGGCTGGAGGAGCGGCGGTCCCGCGCTGGGCGTTATTCGGTCCGGGCTGTTGCGGCAGTGGTCGCCTGCCTGGGAATCACCGGCTTGACGTGGGCCGACTCACGGCGGGGGTCCGCGGGCCGGAGGGCTAGCTGGCCACCCGCGGCGAGGGCGCCGACGACTCCACAAGCCAGCCAAAGTGCGGTGTCGCCCAGCTGCTCGTAGACCACCCCGCCAGCGATCGGCGCCAGGAATGCCGCACCCTGCCAGGACAGCGCGTACATCCCCTGGTAGCGACCGCGCAGTGCGGCAGGCGCCATGTTGGCCACCACGGCATTCGACGTCGGCGCGTGGAGAATCTCGCCGATCGTCCAGACCACGACCGTGGCGGCGAACATTGCCGCACTTCCGGCGACCGCGGTCAAGCCGAAACCGCTACCGGTGACCCCAGCTGCTAGGGCAAGGACCGTTGTCGGCTGCCACTCCCGTACCAGCCGCCCGATCGGCAACTGGGCCAGAACGATGAGGATCCCGTTGACGGCCGCGACACTGCCATAAACGGCAGGCGACAGCCCAGCGTCGGTCATCGACAGGGGCAGCGTGACCGTCGCTTGCATGTACAGCAGGGCCACCAGGAAAGACAAGCCGACAAAGACGATGAAGGGCCGGTCCCGCAGTACGAAGCCCATTCCTGGGGATGTGCCGCCGCCAGTCGCCGCGACTGGAGCCGGCCGATCTGGCTCCCGGACGAAGGCGGCGATCAGCACGGCCATCGCAAGCGTTGTCGCCGCATCGATGAGAAAGAGAACGAAGTAGCTGTATGTCGCGACGACACCTGCGACCACGGAAGCGAACGCGAAGCCGAGGTTGATCGCCCAGTAGTTCAGCCCATAAGCGCGGACCCGATCCGCCGGCGCCACCACATCGGCGATCAATGCCCCGCTCGCGGGCCTTGCCGCGTTGCTCGTGAAACCCAGGAGCGCGGCCGTGGCCGCAATCGATACCGGTCCATGCGACACACCGAGCGCGAGCATCGCGGCAGTCGAAGACAGCAGCGCCCCGAGAAGTGTCGGCTTGCGCCCGATCCGGTCGGCCAGGATGCCGGCGACGATGGTCGACGCTGCGCTGCCGAGGCCGTAGAGCGTCGCCACTAGACCGGCGAAGGCGATCGAGTAACCCTGCGCGGCGGTCAGGTAAAGCGCGAGGAACGGGACGACGAAGCTGCCGAGCCGGTTGACCAGGGTGCCGGTCCAGATCCACCAGAACGTCCGTGGGAGGCCGCCCATCGTCTCTTGCCAGAGCCTGCGCGCCGTCCGCACCTGACCTCCCGATCCAAGATGTAAGAGGCACCTAGCCAGTCGGTACCTTACCGAGAATTATCTTTGAGCGCCATCGGTTTTCCGGCCTAGGACCACGGGCGCGGCCAGTCACCGGCTCCGTTCGCCGGCGCTAGATACGCTCGGGGCATGACGGCGGCCGGCTATGGGACTGTTCGCGGTGCGCAATTCCCGTACAAACTCGTCCTGCTCCGGCACGGTGAAAGCGAATGGAACGCCAAGAACCTCTTCACGGGGTGGGTGGACGTCGACCTGTCGCCAAAGGGTGAGGCCGAGGCGACTCGTGGTGGCGACCTGCTGACCGAGCGCGGCTTGTTGCCCGATGTCGTCCATACCTCGGTGCTAAGACGCGCGACCCGCACCGCCGACATCGCTCTCAACCGCTGTGACCGGCACTGGATCCCGGTCCGCCGGTCCTGGCGGCTGAACGAGCGTCATTACGGTGCGCTTCAAGGCAAGAACAAGGCCCAGACGCTGGAGCAGTTCGGCGAAGAGCAGTTCATGCTCTGGCGGCGCTCGTATGACGTCCCGCCGCCGCCGCTGACCGAAGCCGACGAGTTCTCGCAGTTCGGAGACGTTCGATACGCGAACCTGCCCCCGGACGCCCGGCCACGGACCGAGTGCCTGGCCGACGTGGTGGTCCGCATGCTCCCCTACTGGTACGACGCGATCGTGCCGGACCTGCGTACCGGACAGGTGGTCCTGGTCGCCGCGCATGGCAACTCGCTGCGCGCCCTTGTCAAGCATCTCGACGAAATCTCGGACAAGGACATCCCGGCGCTCAACATCCCGACCGGCATTCCGCTCCTGTATCAGCTGGATCCCGACATGCGCCCAACCAGCCGCGGCGGGGAGTATCTCGACCCGGAGGCTGCGGCCGAGGCGATCGAGGCCGTACGGAACCAGGGTCGCTGACCGCTCTTATTCGGTCGCCTCTTATTCAGTCGCCGCGCCGAGCGTTCGGGCCGCGGCTGCCTCCTGCTCGGGTGTGGCATATTCGCCGGTGGCCAGGAAGATCACCCGGCGGGCGACGGAGACCGCATGATCGGCGAATCGCTCATAGTAGCGACCGCAGAGCGTGGCATCGACCGCGGCCTCGATCCCGTGCTCCCAATCCTTCCGGAGGATCCGCCGTAGCAGCTCACCGTGGAGCAGATCCATCCGGTCGTCGTCGTGCTCGAACTCAAGGGCCGTGGTCACATCCTTCGACGCGATCACACTCCCGGCCTTCGCTACGATGCGCTCGGCCACCTGCCCCATCTGCAGAACGGTTGCTCGCAGGTCGGCGGGTATCGCCGAGGACGGGTAGCGGCGCCGGGCCACCTGCGCCACGTGTAGGGCGAGGTCGCCCATCCGCTCGAGATCGGCGCTCATCCGCAGGCCGGTCACGATGGTGCGCAGATCTGTCGCGACCGGCTGCTGCCTGGCGAGCAGGTCGAACGCCCGATTCTCCAAGTCGTGCCGAAGGTCGTCGATCTGTTTGTCGGCCTGGATCACCGATTCGGCCAGCTTGAGATCCGCGTCGAGCAGGGACGTCGTCGCCCTGGACATCGCGGAGCCGGCCAGCCTGGTCATCTCCACGAGCTGATCGCTGATCGCGTCGAGCTCCTCGTGGTAATGGTCGCGCATGCGGCTCCTCGGATCTTTGTACGTCGCTCGGGCTCAGCTCGGATGGCCTGCAAGTATTCTCCCCGCCAGCGCCGGATGGGCGGGCACGGCTGTCTCGATTTCGGGTGAACTTGGCATCGGGTCGGTTGGTGACAGTACGGGCTCCGGCAAGCGGGCAGCAGCAGTTCAGGTGAAGCGATACCGTCCGGAAGGTGAACATTCACGGATGATTCACCGCGCGAGCGGCTGTGGATGCACCTACCCGGAATGACGCCACTTACGATCGAAGGCGTGGACCCGGTCATCGTCGCCGGTGCTGTAGCCGCAATAGCTGGTGTCTTGGCCGGGTTTGCGGTCGGTCTCGCCTTCCGTTTCTCCAGGCGTGAGCCGGCAACCCCGCCCGCGCCCGAGCCGATGCTTCCGGCCGGTGTCGGCCAGGTCCTGTCCGCCCTCCGTTCGTCGGCGGTCGTGCTGGACGAGCACGACACGGTGGTGAAGGCCAGTTCTGCCGCGCACGCGATGGGACTGGTATCCGGTAACCGGCTGGAGGTCGGCACCCTGCTGCGGCTGGCTAGACAGGTGCGCCGAGACGGCGAGATCAGGGAGGCAGAGCTTCACATCCCGCGCGGCCGGCTTGGAGACGAGCGGCTCACGGTATCGGCGCGGGTCGCTGCCCTTGGCGCCCGGCTCGTCCTGGTCCTCATTGAAGATCGGACCGAGGCCCGCAAGATCGAGGCGGTCCGCCGCGACTTCGTCGCGAACGTGAGTCACGAGCTCAAGACGCCGGTCGGTGCCCTCACATTGCTGGCCGAAGCCGTACAGTCGGCGTCCGATGACCCCGCCGAGGTTCGGCGATTCGCCGAGCGGATGGCCACGGAGTCGAGCCGGCTGACCAAGCTCATCCAGGAGCTGATCGATCTCTCCCGGCTGCAGGCGCCCGATCCCGACCGAGCGGCCGACGCTGTGCTCATCGACGATGTCGTACCCGCTGCGGCGGAGCGAACCCGAGCGATCGCGGCGGTCAAGGACATCGAGATCGTGACCGGCGGCGAGCAGGGCCTCAAGGTGCTCGGCGACGAGCCGCAGCTTGTCACCGCGGTTGGCAACCTGGTGGAGAACGCGGTCAACTACAGCGCAGCGGAGACCCGGGTGGCGATCGGGGTGAGCCGGTCCGACGATCTGGTCGAGATCTCCGTCACCGACCAGGGCATCGGCATCCCGGAGCAGGATCGCGATCGAATCTTCGAGCGCTTCTACCGCGTGGACCCGGCGAGGTCGCGGGCAACCGGGGGGACCGGGCTCGGCCTGTCGATCGTCAAGCATGTGGTGCAGAATCACGGCGGCGAGGTTCGAGTGTGGAGCGTGGAGGGTTCGGGATCGACGTTCACCGTGCGGCTGCCGTTGCTGAAGGACGCCGGCGGGGCAACGTTGGCGGCGAACGCCATCGCCGCTGGCCCACGGCCGAGCACGGAAGCATCGATTCAGGAGGATCACACTTGACCCGCTTGCTTGTCGTCGAGGACGAGGAGTCGATCACCGACGCGCTGTCGTACATGCTTCGCAAGGAAGGCTTCGAGGTGGCGATCGCCAACACCGGACCGGCCGCGCTCGATGAGATGGACCGCACCGGCGCTGATCTCGTACTCCTCGATCTGATGTTGCCCGGCCTCCCGGGGACCGAAGTGTGCCGCCAGCTGCGGCAGCGCTCCAACGTCCCGGTGATCATGTTGACGGCCAAGGACAGCGAAGTCGACAAGGTGGTGGGCCTGGAGCTGGGCGCCGACGACTACGTGACCAAGCCGTTCTCTTCCAGAGAGCTGGTCGCCCGCATTCGCGCGGTCCTGCGGCGTCGCGGGGAGCCGGAGGAGCTTGTCAGCACGACCCTCGAGGCCGGCCCGGTGCGGATGGATGTGGACCGGCACGTCGTCACCGTCTCCGGCGCGCCCGTGCAGCTGCCGTTGAAAGAGTTCGAGCTGCTCGAGCTGCTGCTGCGCAACGCCGGCCGGGTGTTGACCAGGTGGCAGCTCATCGACCGGGTCTGGGGCAGTGACTACGTGGGCGACACCAAGACGCTCGACGTACATATCAAACGGCTCCGTGCCAAGATCGAGCCAGACCCGGGCGCGCCGCGCTACATCGTCACGGTGCGCGGACTTGGCTACAAGTTCGAGCCCTAACAATCAGGACCGATCCGGCGCGGGCCCATCGGCCAGCCGGGTGATCACAGCGACTGTCGTCAGCCGGTCGAGCTCGCGGTTGGCGTGCTGCTTGGGAGGATCGTGCCGCCGTTGGTTGGCGTCGGTTCGACCGTGGGAGCGAACGACGCGAATGCGCCGGTGCCCGACTCCACCACGACGTCGAGGGTCAGCCGGCCCGCACTGTCGAAGATCAGCGTCACCGGCACGAGCTGGCCTGGGGCGGCAAGCCGGTCGAGACCGTCGATTACCACGGTCGGCTGATCCTGAGCGCCTAGATGCACAGTGCCGCGCGGGGGTACCGACACCGACGCTTGCACATCCAAAGGGGTGGGACTGGGGGATGGCGTTACGCCGGGAGTCGCCGGTGGCGCGATCTGAAGGGAGCTGAGGGTATCCGATTGGTCGCTCGTGTTGACCAGGGTCGCCACGGCCGATGCCGGTCCGCCGCCCTCCTTCTGGATGAGCATCAACGAGCGTACGAGCATCGGCCCGACGTCACCGCTCGGATATTCGGGCTGAACCTCTTCGGTGGCGGTATCGAAGCCGACGCCGCAGGCAGCGAGCATGGCCGATGCGGCAAGTGCGGCCAGCGCGATGGCCGCGCGGTGGGTGCGACGGTTCACAGCGGCACGCTCCCCAGAACGGCATGGCTGAGGCTCCGGACCGTACCTGGTCCGCGGATCTGCTGGTGGCCCAGCGTAGCGAGGATGATCTGCCGGGCCGCACCGGGTCCGCTCAGGTCACCCGGCTGCCCGACAGCAGGAAGAGCACGACGTCGACAAGGGCAATGCCAATGGCCGCGACGAACGGCGCCGTTGACCGCTGGCCGGCGCGTGCGCGCTTCAAACCGACGACCATCCCGGCTGTGCCGACCAGGACGGCGACCGCAGCGACGACGGCACTCGGCCCGACCGTGTCACCCGGTCCAAGGACAAGCAGCGCCGAAGCGGCCGCGAGCAGGGTCACGGACAGCGCCGCGCTGCGCATCTGGCCAAGCCCTTGCGGCAGTCCACGCACGCCGGTGGCGAGGTCATCGCCGATGTCCGGCAGGACGTTCGCGAAGTGCGCGCCCGCACCGAGCAACGCCGCCGCCGCAGTTAGCCAGCCAGGCGCCCACTCGCCGGGGCTCCCGCCGAGCAGGACGAAAGACGGCAGAAGTCCAAAGCTGATGGTGTACGGCAACAACGACGCACGGGTCTTTTTTACCCAGCGGTTGTATTGCTCCGCCGACAGCCACGCTACGAGGCCGACTCCGGCGGCCCGCCATCCGTGTAGCGGCAGCGATCCGATCATCACCACGGTCGCGGCCACGGCGGCGATCGCCACCGAGCCGGCGCTCACCATCCCGGTCGGGATGGGTTTGTCGCGTCGGCCGGAGCGCAGGTCACGATCGCGATCAAGGTAGTCGTTCTCCCAGCCGATCGAGAGCTGGCTGGCAAGCACGGTGACAGCCACGAGTCCGGAGCCGGCGGTCCCGCGGCCGGCGGCTGCGGCAAATGCGGTTGCCACCGCGGTGACCGCGGCGGACGGCAGCGGATGGCAGGCCAAGACAAGCCCGCGCCAGACCGACCGGCGTCGGCCGGATTCCCCGTCCCGGAGCTCCCCCGAGTGACGCTCCCGCGAGTCGGCCGTCACCGTGTCGAAGTGACCAAGGGCGGCGCGCCGGCCGAGCTTAGGCGGGCAAGCTGTGGCTCCAGCCTGATCTCCGGCGGCACGTCACGGATTACGGAGCCGACCACGCCGTCGGCGTGGACAAGCAGCAGTGTGACGCCTCGAGCCGCATAGGTGGCTGCGAGCGTCCCGTGCAGATCAACGGCGACAACACTTGTGCCGTTGCCGATCTCCTTCGTGGTCTGCACCAGCTCGGCCGTCATGGCCTCACTGCCGACCACGTACATTCGGTGGCCGTATTCATTGACCTGCCGGAAGACGTTCTCGAGCAGCGGCAGGCACGCACAGGAAGAAGGAAGCAGGACGATCACGGCCGGGCGAAGTTCCCGGCTGTTCAGCCGGCGGCCGGCCATCGCCAATTCAGTGGGGGGAAGCAGCCCGCCGGTCTCACCGATCCGCTGTCCGGACCGCTGAGAGAGTGGCAGGCTCCGCTGAGTCGACCGGCCTTGGTCGGGTCCGAGGATTGCCAGCATGCTCGCGACCAGCCCGACGAGGAGCAGGATCGCGATCACAATCGGGCCGGAAAGGCCGAACCGCCGCCATCGTTTGGTCAGGAAGATCTTCGCAAGGATGCTGCGGTCCCCGGCTCGACGGCGCTCACGATGGTAGGCGCGAACATCCGTGTCGAGTTCGCTCGCGTCATCAGGGACCACAACGTTGACCTGGGGCAGGTCGTCGAAACGTCCATCGTCCCGGCCAGATCCACTGCGGCCCTGCGCACCCACGCAACCAGTATGTTCTTTTTCTTGGCATTCACGCCTGCACCCATTGGGGGGTTGACGGATTCCCGCCTATGCACCCGGTGGAGTCGTTTGTCAACCCCCGCCATGGGTCGATTTCCCGGCTGACCAGGACAAACACAGATAGGGCCGGAACGGCCGCGTGTTACCCTGGTAGTCGACGGAAGGGGTAACTGACACATGGTGTTCAAGGTCGGCGAGACTGTCGTCTATCCGCATCACGGGGCTGCCCGTATCGAGGCAATCGAGACCCGCACAATCAAAGGCCAGGACAAAATCTACTTGGTCCTTAAGGTCGCACAGGGGGATCTCACCGTTCGCGTACCGGCAGACAACGTCGACCTCGTCGGTGTCCGCGACGTGGTTGGCCAGGACGGCCTCGACCGCGTCTTCGAGGTCTTGCGGATGCCCTACACCGAGGAGCCGACGAACTGGTCGCGGCGTTACAAGGCCAACCTTGAGAAGCTCGCGTCCGGTGATGTGATCAAGGTCGCCGAGGTTGTTCGCGATCTGTGGCGCCGCGAGCGAGAGCGCGGCCTTTCCGCTGGAGAGAAGCGGATGCTTGCGAAGGCCCGACAGATCCTCGTCAGCGAGCTGGCGCTCGCCGAGAACACCAATGAAGACAAGGCTGAGGCGATCCTCGACGAGGTTCTCGCCTCCTAGGGCAACCAGTCCCCGCGCCATCGGCGCTGAACGGCTCCCCGGGCCAGCAGGCCTGCTTGTGACTCCATTCCGGTTCGCTGCGCTGTTGCCGGTCGGCTGCCGTTAGTCTCCATTTCGTGGATCAGTCCGGCCGGGTCGGCGCGATCGTGGCTGCAGCCGGGCGCGGGGAGCGCCTCGGGCCGGGGGCAGCCAAAGCGCTGCGGCCAATCGGCGGCGTGCCGATGTTCTTGTACGCGGTCGAGGCGCTCGCCTGGTCCAGCTTTGTTGATCTCGTCGTCGTCGCGGCGGCGCCGGCCGAGCTACCGGAGGTGCGAGCCGCGCTGACCAGCCACGAGTTCACCGCCGACGTCCAGATCGTGCCCGGCGGCGATACCAGACAGGAGTCGGTCGCTTGTGCGTTGGCGGCGCTGCCGGCCGATATCGACGCTGTCCTGGTCCATGACGCGGCCCGGCCGTTCGTCCCGACCGACGTCGTCGATGCCGTTGTCGCGACTATCCGCGGGGGTGCCTGCGCCGTTGTGCCGGTGCTTCCGGTCGTCGACACGGTCAAGGAGGTGGGCACGGACGACCTCGTTCGGTCGACTCTCGATCGTTCCTCGCTTCGCGCCGTACAAACCCCGCAGGGCTTCGCGCGCGACGTCCTTGAACAGGCGCACGGCAAGGCGGAGGGTGATGCAACAGACGACGCGGGGTTGGTCGAGCGACTTGGGCTTCCGGTGACCGTGGTGCCCGGCTCGGAGTACGCGTTCAAGGTGACCAGGCCGCTGGACCTGCTCCTCGCCGAAGGCCTGGTCGCCCGCCAGCGAGCCGACGTTCGGCGGGCGGATGTGCTGCCGCGCGGCGCGACCATACCTCCATCGATCCCACCGGAGTAGTGATCGATGAGCGCCGATCAAGGAGTACCGGCAGGTGCGGCGGTCGAACGGACGCCTGGGTTTGCGTACACCTCCATCCGGGTCGGAATAGGCGTGGATGTCCACCAGCTCGCGGCGGGACGTCCCATGCACCTCGCGGGCCTGGCATGGGCCGATGAGCCCGCCGGGCTGGTCGGGCACTCCGACGGCGACGTCGCCGCCCACGCCGCATGCGACGCGCTTTTCTCCGCGGCCGGCCTTGGCGATCTTGGCACGCAGTTCGGCACCGGCGAGCTGCGCTGGGAGGGTGCATCCGGGGCGGCGCTTCTCGAAGAGGCAGCGGCGCGGCTGCGGGCGGCCGGTTATGTGATTGGCAACGTCGCGCTCCAGGTCATCGGCGAGCGGCCCAGGCTCGGCCCGCGTCGGGCAGAAGCGGAGAAGGTGTTGTCCGCGGCGCTCGGCGCACCCGTGAGCGTGTCCGCGACGAGCACCGACGGTCTCGGGCTCACCGGACGGGGCGAGGGTGTCGCCGCCGTCGCGACGGCCCTGGTCGTAGTGCCACGGCTCTGATCAACGGTCTGTTGGCATGAACGGCACATTCTTTCGATTGAGCGACGAATGAATGTGCCGTTCAGGCGGACCTATCGAGCGAACGGCACATTCATGCGTATCGGGCGGTTGGTCGGAGGCCGGGGGTGATCACGTAGGCTTGACGGGTGGGCGTTCGGCTGTACGACACTGCGGCGCGCGCGGTTCGTGACTTCGTACCCCTCGAGCCGGGACGAGTCAGGATCTACGTGTGTGGCGCTACGGTGCAGTCGCCGCCGCACATTGGACACATCCGGTCCGGCATCAACTTTGACATCCTGCGCCGGTGGCTCACCTACCGCGGCTTCGCGGTCACCTACGTGCGGAATGTCACGGACATCGACGACAAGGTTCTGCACAACGCCGCGCACGAAGGAGTGCCGTTCTGGATCGTGGCGGAGCGCAACGAGCGCGCGTTTTCAGACGCCTATACGGCACTCGGCTGCCTGCCGCCGGACGTCGAGCCGCGGGCGACCGGCCACATACCTGAGATGGTCGTGCTTATGCGGCGGCTGATCGATCGCGGGAACGCCTATGCGGCCGGCGGCGACGTCTACTTCGACGTGCACTCGTTCCCCGCCTACGGCCGCCTGTCCGGGCAGCGCCTGGAGGCGATGCAGCCGGCGACAGATACCCACGTCGAGACGCACAAGCGCGACCCGCGCGATTTCGCCCTTTGGAAGGGCGCCCGACCCGGCGAGCCGTTCTGGGAAACGCCTTGGGGGCCCGGGCGCCCGGGCTGGCACCTCGAATGCTCCGCGATGTCGACGAAGTATCTCGGTCCGGTTTTCGATATCCACGGCGGCGGCATCGATCTACTCTTCCCGCACCACGAGAACGAGATCGCCCAGTCGAAGGCCGCCGGCGACGGGTTCGCCCGCTATTGGATGCACAACGCATGGGTGACCACGGCCGGCGAGAAGATGAGCAAGTCGCTCGGCAACTCGCTGCTCGTCTCCGAGATGGTCAAGCGGTGGCGGCCGGTCGTGCTGCGCTACTACCTCGGTGTGCCGCACTACCGGTCGAACATCGAGTACACCGAGGAGGGGATAGCCGAGGCCGCCGCGACCTGGGGCCGGATCGAGGGCTTCGCCCGCCGGGCCGCTGAGCTCGTCGGTGAGGTAGAGCCGGCGCTCGAGGTCCCGCCCGGGTTCGCCGAAGCACTCGACGACGATCTTGCCGTGCCGCAGGCAATAACGGTGGTCCACACCGGTGTACGGGATGGAAACAACGCGCTGGCAGCCGCGGACAAGGACGCGGTTGTCCGCCACCTGGCGGACGTGCGGGCGATGCTCGGCGTGCTCGGCCTGGATCCGTTGGATCCACGGTGGGCGGGCGCGGGCGCGGAAAGCCATCTCCGGGAAGCGGTGGATGCGCTCGTCGCCGTCGCGCTCGAACAGCGGGAGGCGGCTCGGGCCCGGAAGGACTTCGCGACCGCGGACGCGATCCGGGCCAGGTTGTCAGCTGCCGGCATCAGGATCGAGGACACGCCATCGGGCCCCCGCTGGGAACTCGAGTCGTGAGCCCGTCCAGCGCGGCGGGAGAGTTGCATGGCCGGTAATAGCAAGCGGCAGGGCGCGCGGCGGAAGGGCGGCACCAAGAAGGGCGCCGTCGTCGGGTCGGGTGGCCAGCGCCGTCGGTCACTGCGCGGCAAGGGGCAGACTCCGCCCGCCGAGGCCCGCGCGAGACATCCAGCCGCGCGGCGGGCGGCCCGGACCGTACAGGGGCGGGCAACGGCCGGCGGCAGCGCCGGGACGGTGCGGCCGCCGAGTGGTAGGGCGGCGCCTGCCCATAGCGGTGGCCGGTCCGGGCGGGCGGGCGGCGAAGTGGTGACCGGACGCAACGCCGTCGTAGAGGCACTACGGGCAGGCGTGCCGGTGAGCCAGATCTACGTGGCCGCTCGCATCGACTCCGATGACCGGGTGCGCGAGGCGCTGAAGATTGCCGCAGACCGTCGCATTCCGTTGCTGGAAGCCCCGCGCCCCGAGCTGGACCGCATCGCCGCCGGCGCGGCCCACCAGGGGCTGGCGGCGCAGGTACCGCCCTACGAGTACGCACATCCCGACGATCTGATGGACCGGGCGAACGAGGCCGGCGAAGTCCCCCTCGTCGTGGCTCTCGATGGTGTCACGGACCCGCGCAATCTCGGGGCCATCGTGCGTTCGGCGGCGGCGTTCGGGGCGCATGGCGTCATCGTGCCGCAGCGGCGAGCGGCCGGCATGACCGCGGCGGCCTGGAAAGCCTCAGCCGGCGCGGCGGCACGGCTGCCGGTCGCCCTTGCCCCCAATCTGACTCGAGCTCTCGACGCATACCACGCCGCCGGTGTCTTCGCCGTCGGACTGGCCGCGGATGGCGACACGGAGCTCGGCGAGCTCAAGGTTGCCGCCGAGCCCTTGGCGCTCGTTATTGGTTCGGAGGGACACGGGCTGTCCCGGCTGGTTGCCGAGACTTGCGACCAGCTTGTGCGGATCCCGATGGCGGTGGGGACCGAGTCGCTGAACGCCGGGGTGGCGGCGGGAATCGCGTTGTACGAGGTAGCTCGGCAGCGCGGCGCTCCCGCCAAGTCACAGCCTGTCAAGTCGGGACGGCATCGACCGCCACCGTGAACCTTGAGGTGGACGCCGTGCCCATGCAAACTGCGTGGAGCGCGGCTGCCGAACGTGTCCGCGCGACCAATAAGTTTGGAGCGACCTCATGAGTGAGCATGGTGACGGCTCAGCCGAGCGGCTTACCGCAGCAGCGCCGGAGGGCCGGCACAAGGAGCTTACCGACCGCCATCGCGCCGTCCTGCCGCGCTGGCTGGCGCTCTACTACGACCAGCCGATCGCGCTCGTCGGCGGCGGTGGACGACATGTCGTAGACGCCGAGGGCAACCGCTATCTCGACTTTTTCGGCGGAATCCTAACGACGATGGTCGGCTACAACGTCCCGGAGATCGTCCAGGCGGTTCAGGAGCAGGCCGGGAGGATCGTACATTCATCGACGCTCTACTTGATCGAGAACCAGATTGCCCTCGCCGAGCGCATCGCCGAGCTTTCCGGCATCCCTGACGCCAAGGTGTTCTTCACGGCCTCGGGTACGGAGGCGAACGAGGCGGCCCTGCTGTTCGCCACGCAATACCGCCGGTCGAATCAGGTCCTGGCGATTCGCAACAGCTACCACGGCCGCTCGTACGCCGCGATGGGGATCACCGGCAACCGGGGCTGGTCGGCGTCCGCGCTCACGCCGGTCAACGTCAGCTACGTCCACGGTGGCTACCGGCTGCGCAGCCCGTTCGGCCACCTGTCTGACGCTGCCTACATCTCCGCTTGCGTCGACGACCTGCGCGATGTCATCAACGTCATGACGTCGGGCGACGTGTCCTGCATGATTGCCGAGCCGATACAGGGGGTGGGCGGGTTCGCGGTGCCGCCGGACGGCCTGTTCGGTGCGATGAAGGAAGTGCTCGACGAATACGGGATCCTCTTCATCTCAGATGAAGTTCAGACCGGCTGGGGACGCACCGGCGAACACTTCTGGGGTATCCAGGCGCATGGTTTCACGCCGGACCTGATGACCTTTGCCAAGGGACTCGGCAACGGGCTGACCATCGGAGGTGTGGTCGGCCGCCGCGAGATCATCGACAGCTTGACCGCCAACTCGATCTCCACGTTCGGCGGGAACCCGCTGTCCACCCGAGCCGCGCTCGCCACGCTCGAGTACGTACAAAGGCACGAGCTGCAGTCCAACGCGGGTAAGCAGGGCGGCAGACTCATTACCGGGTTGCGGGATGCCGCCGACGCAAACCCGCATGTCGCGGAGGTGCGCGGCAAGGGTCTGATGATCGGGATCGAGCTCAGCGTTCCCGGAACCAAGACCCCCGACGCCGCTGCCGCGAGCGCGGTACAGGAGGAATGCCGAGCCAACGGCCTGTTGGTTGGAAAGGGCGGCCTGTTCGGCAACGTCTTGCGGATTGCGCCGCCCCTCACCCTTACCGATGAGGAATGCGAGGAGGGCTTGCAGCTCATCTCTGCGGCACTGGCCCGACTCGTACACCAATGAATGCTTGGTAAGAGGAACCCTTGCTCCAATCGCCCCACCGTAGAGGGACCCTAACTCCAATCTTTGCCTAGGAAGGGCACCTTCTACCGCGGTGGGCAGGATGGTGGATCTGACATGAAGCACATAACGCATTGGATCGACGGGAAGCCGCACGGTGCGCCGGCGGAGGAGACCGGGGACGTCTACGACCCAGCGACCGGCGAGCTGGCCGGGCGGGTTGACTTCGCGGGAGCGGCCGAGGTCGATCTCGCCGTCGCCGCCGCCCGGCGGGCCTTCGAGGGGTGGCGGGATGCCTCGTTGGCCCGCCGTACGCAGGTGCTGTTCGCCTTCCGGGACCTGGTGGTACGACACCGGGACGAGATCGCCGGCTTGATCACCTCCGAGCATGGCAAGACGCTCGAGGATGCGGCGGGGGAGTTGCAGCGCGGCCTGGAGGTCGTCGAGTTCGCCTGCGGTATCCCACACCTGCTCAAGGGCGGTTTCGCGGAGAATGTGTCAACCGCGGTCGACTCCTTTTCACTGCGGCAGCCGCTCGGCGTGGTGGCCGGCATTACGCCATTCAACTTCCCGGCGATGGTCCCGATGTGGATGTTCCCGATCGCCATCGCGTGCGGCAACACTTTCGTGCTAAAGCCGTCCGAGAAGGACCCGTCGACCTCCGTTCTCTTGGCGCAGCTATGGGCCGAGGCGGGCCTGCCCGAGGGGGTGTTCAACGTCGTCCAGGGGACGAAGCCGGCAGTGGACGGGCTGCTCACCCATCCCGACGTGCGGGCCATCTCCTTCGTTGGGTCGACGCCGATCGCGCGATACGTGTACGAGACGGGAACGTCGCACGGCAAGCGGGTCCAGGCACTCGGCGGCGCGAAGAACCATATGGTCGTCCTCCCCGACGCCGATCTCGATCTGGCCGCGGATGCGGCGGTGAACGCCGGCTTCGGCTCCGCCGGCGAGCGCTGCATGGCGATCTCCGTCGTGGTGGCCGTCGATCCCGTCGGCGACGAGCTTGTGGCCAAGATCAGCGACCGAATCAGCGCGCTTCGCGTCGGCGACGGCCGACGCGGATGCGACATGGGGCCACTCGTCACGCGGGCGCATCGCGACAAGGTCGAGGGCTACCTGGACGCCGGGATCGCGTCCGGCGCGTCGCTCGTGGTGGACGGGCGGACGTGGCCGATCGACGGCGACGAGAATGGCTTCTGGCTGGGGCCCAGCATGTTCGATCACGTCGAGCCGGAGATGTCGATCTACCATGACGAGATCTTCGGACCGGTTCTTTCCGTTGTACGAGCGGGCAGTTATGACGACGCAGTCGACTTGGTGAACACCAACCCGTACGGAAACGGCACGGCGATCTTCACCAACGACGGCGGCGCCGCCAGGAAGTTCCAGCACGAAGTGGAGATCGGCATGGTCGGGGTGAACGTTCCGATCCCGGTGCCGATGGCCTTCTTCTCGTTCGGCGGCTGGAAGTCGTCGTTGTTCGGGGACACAAACGTGCACGGGCCGGATGGGGTTCACTTCTACACCCGAATCAAGACGGTGACGGCCCGCTGGCCGGTACCGACCGGCTCTCGAGCCCTCGCCCTCCACTTCCCTACCTCTCACTGACGCCCCCCAACCGCATGAGGGGCACCATGAGATGGCGTGCATCGACCCCGGTAACCGCTCAGCTGACGGCCGATATCCAATGGGGTCGCGGTTGCTGCCTCGATAGCCTGATCTGGTGAATGATCAGCCCAGTTCAGTAGGCGGCGGACCGGAGGACGTGCCCGAGCAGATGAGGGTGCGCCTGGCCAAGGTCGACCGGATGCGCGCACGCGGGGTCGACCCCTATCCGCCCGGGTTCCCGCGCACTGCCACCATCGCCGAGGTGCGGAATAAGCACGGGGGATTGCCGCCGGATAGCCGCAGCGGCGAGACGGTCGGCGTCGTTGGCCGGGTCATGCTGAACCGTGTCACCGGCAAGCTGTGTTTCGCCACCATTCGGGATGGAAGCGGCGAAATTCAGATCATGCTGAGCCGGGATCGGGTCGGCGAGGAATCCCTGTCGCAGTGGAAGGCCGACGTCGACCTCGGCGACCAGGTAGGTGTCGACGGTGAGGTGATCACGTCTCGCCGAGGTGAGCTATCTGTTCTGGCATCTCGCTGGGAAATCACCGCAAAATGCTTGCGTCCACTGCCTGAGAAGCACAAAGGACTTACCGACCCGGAGACTCGGGTTCGGCAGCGCTACCTTGATCTGATCGTAAATGCGGACTCTCGACAGATGCTGCGGGTGCGCAGCGACGTCGTCCGATCGCTGCGCGACTCTATGCATCGGCGCGGTTTCCTCGAGGTAGAGACGCCGATCCTCCAGGTGCTGCACGGTGGAGCCGCGGCACGTCCCTTCGTCACGCACATAAATGCCTACGACCTCGATCTCTACCTCCGGATCGCACCCGAGCTCTATCTCAAGCGCTTGCTCGTCGGCGGAATCGAGAAGGTCTTCGAGATCGGTCGGGACTTCCGGAACGAGGGTGCCGACGCCACCCACAACCCCGAGTTCACGATGCTCGAAACCTACGAGGCCTACGGGGACTACGACAGCATTGCCCGGCTCACTCGAGAGCTCATTCAAGAGGCTGCCGAGGGGGTTTTCGGCTCGCATGTTGTACGCCACATCGACGGGTCCGAGCACGACCTCGGTGGCGAGTGGGCGTCGATCACGATGTACGGGGCGGTCAGCGACGCGCTGGGCGAGGAGGTCACGCCGGCCGTCTCGTATGAAGATCTGCGGAAACACGCCGACCGGCTGGATATCGAGGTGGATCCGCTCTGGGGCCCAGGAAAGCTCTTGGAGGAGATCTTCGAGGCAACCGTTGTGCCTACGCTCAGTGCGCCGACGTTCGTGCGCGACTTCCCCGCGGAAACCAGCCCGTTGACCAGGAGCCACCGCAGCGTTGCGGGGGTCACCGAGAAGTGGGACCTTTACGTCTTCGGCATCGAACACGGCACTGGCTACTCCGAGCTGACCGACCCGATGGTCCAGCGGGAGCGCTTCGTGGAACAGGCGCTGGCCGCTGCCCGGGGGGACAGCGAGGCGATGCGGCTCGACGAGGACTTCCTGCGCGCACTCGAATACGCGATGCCGCCGGCTGGCGGGATGGGACTAGGCGTCGACCGGCTCCTGATGAGCCTGACCGGCGCCCCTGGGATACGCGACGTGATCTTGTTCCCATTGGTCAAGCCCGAATGACATATCCGGAGTTTCAAGAAGGGGATCGGCCCCTCGGCATGTGATTGGGGTGCAGCGATGAGTGATGCAATAGCTGCTTTGATTCCGTCGATCGTGGTGGCCGCCGCCTTCGTCGCCATCATGGTCGCAATCATCAAGAACCAGGGTGGCTCCAAATGAGCCGAGCGTGGCTCTCAGTGACGAACGGGTCACGAACGAGGTGCCATATTGACCAACCAGCGTTCGGGCAAATGAATTTGTCCACGGCAGCTTGCGCGATCGCCGGAAATCCGCTTTCCTTAACGACACAATCGGAGCTTTCGCGGACTGCCGCCGATCGGCGCAAGCATTCGTGCAGAGCTTCGGGGACGACACCTATGGCCCGCCTTGCTGCATAGCAGAAGTTGAGGAATTTACATGGCACAGAAAGTTCAGGTCACGCTGGTCGACGATTTGGACGGCACAGAGGCGGAGGAGACGGTGCGCTTCAGCATCGACCGGGTCGACTACGAAGTCGACCTGTCGAAGAAGAACGCCGCGGCGTTGCGCGACACACTCTCGCCATATGTGGGCGCCGCCCGCCGAGTGGGGGGTCGTCGGGGTGGCACGCGCCGCGGCCGGGCCGCCGACAGCACCTCGGCCATCCGCGACTGGGCCAAGGCGAAGGGCTACAAAGTCAGCGACCGGGGACGGGTGCCTGCCAACATCGTTGAGGAGTACCACAAAGCTCACGGTTAGCTTGGACATCCGCTCGTAGCTTTGGCATCGCTCGCCCAGCTACCGGCCGCCTCGATGATCTTGTTCCCCGCTACCCGCCGCGCTGACCGAGCGATCTTTACTTCTCGACCTCTCCCGGGTTGAACCCGGACCCTGTTCGCTCCTGGCGTAGTAGCGGAGCGGGCGGTGCGTGCCCGCCTGGGAACACCCAGCACAGGCGCCAGGTTGGTGTCTATGTCGGCCGCGGCGGGTAGCGGTAAATCACCCTTGGTCGGCGCGAGTCCGACGATGTATCCATCGCCCGGGCTAGCATGCCAAATGACAGGGGGCGGAGAGTCCGCTCCCTGCCCGACCCGCTCCGAAGGAGCGAAGAGATGTTCGAGAGGTTCACCGACCGCGCGCGGCGAGTCGTCGTCTTGGCCCAAGAAGAGGCCAGGATGCTCAATCACAACTACATCGGCACCGAACACATCCTCCTGGGGCTGATCCACGAGGGTGAGGGCGTCGCCGCGAAGGCATTGGAGAGCCTCGGCATCAGCCTCGAGGCCGTGCGCCAGCAGGTCGAGGAGATCATCGGCCAGGGCCAGCAGGCGCCTTCCGGCCACATTCCATTCACTCCCCGGGCCAAGAAGGTCCTCGAGCTCTCCCTGCGCGAAGCGCTCCAGCTTGGACACAACTACATCGGCACCGAGCACATCCTGCTCGGCCTCATCCGGGAGGGCGAGGGCGTCGCGGCACAGGTGCTCGTGAAGCTCGGCGCCGACCTCAACCGTGTTCGGCAACAGGTGATCCAGCTCCTGTCCGGCTACCAGGGCAAGGAGACCTCCCCGGCCGGCGGGCCCGCCGAGGGCACTCCATCCACCTCGCTCGTGCTCGACCAGTTCGGTCGCAATTACACGCAGGCCGCCCGCGAGGGGAAGCTCGACCCGGTGATCGGGCGGGAGAAGGAGATCGAGCGGGTCATGCAGGTGCTGTCTCGCCGGACCAAGAACAACCCCGTCTTGATCGGCGAGCCGGGCGTCGGCAAGACCGCATGCGTCGAGGGCCTGGCGCAGAAGATCGTCCGCGGTGAGGTGCCCGAGACGCTGAAGGACAAGCAGCTCTACTCCCTCGACCTTGGCGCGCTGGTCGCCGGCAGCCGCTACCGCGGTGACTTCGAGGAGCGGCTGAAGAAGGTCCTCAAGGAGATCCGCACCCGCGGCGACATCATCCTGTTCATCGACGAGCTGCACACGCTTGTCGGTGCCGGTGCCGCCGAGGGCGCGATCGATGCCGCGAGCATCCTCAAGCCCATGCTTGCCCGCGGTGAGCTGCAGACCATCGGCGCCACGACGTTGGACGAGTACCGCAAGTATCTCGAGAAGGACGCCGCGCTCGAGCGGCGCTTCCAGCCAATCCAGGTCGCCGAGCCGTCGTTGTCCCACACCATCGAGATCCTCAAGGGCCTCCGGGACCGCTACGAGGCTCACCACCGCGTCTCCATCACCGACGCGGCGCTGGTTGCTGCGGCGCAGCTCGCCGACCGCTACATCAGCGACCGCTACCTGCCAGATAAGGCGATCGACCTGATCGACGAGGCCGGGTCGCGCATGCGCATCCGCCGGATGACCGCGCCGCCGGATCTGCGTGAGTACGACGAGAAGATCGCGAACGTTCGTCGCGAGAAGGAGTCCGCGATCGACGCGCAGGACTTCGAGAAGGCCGCCTCGCTGCGTGACCGGGAGAAGCAGCTGCTCGCTGCCAAGGCGCATCGGGAGAAGGAGTGGAAGGCCGGCGACATGGACGTCGTCGCCGAGGTCGACGATGACCTGATCGCCGAAGTCCTATCCACGGCGACCGGCATCCCGGTCTTCAAGCTCACTGAGGAGGAGAGCGCTCGCCTGCTCCGGATGGAGGCGGAGATCCACAAGCGGATCATCGGCCAGGAGGATGCGATCAAGGCGCTCGCCCGGTCGATCCGGCGTACTCGAGCCGGCCTGAAGGACCCGAAGCGTCCCGGCGGTTCGTTCATCTTCGCCGGCCCGTCTGGGGTCGGGAAGACCGAGCTCTCGAAGGCGCTGGCCGAGTTCCTGTTCGGTGACGAGGGCGCGCTGATCCAGCTCGACATGAGCGAGTTCTCCGAGAAGCACACCGTGTCCAGGCTCTTCGGTTCGCCGCCTGGCTACGTGGGCTACGAGGAGGGTGGTCAACTCACGGAGAAGGTGCGGCGCAAGCCGTTCTCGGTGGTCCTGTTCGACGAGGTCGAGAAGGCGCACGCGGACATCTTCAACTCGCTGCTGCAGATCCTCGAGGATGGCCGCCTGACCGACGCTCAGGGCCGGGTGGTCGACTTCAAGAACACGGTCATCATCATGACGACCAACCTCGGCACTAGGGACATCTCAAAGGGGTTCAACCTTGGCTTCGCCGCGGGCGGTGACACCGAGACGAACTACGAGCGGATGAAGAACAAGGTCCAGGACGAGCTCAAGCAGCACTTCCGGCCGGAGTTCCTCAACCGGGTCGACGACCTGATCGTCTTCCACCAGCTCACCCAGGATCAGATCATCGAGATCGTCGATCTGATGATCGCCAAGGTGGACGAGCGGCTGCGGGACAAGGACATGGGCATCGAGCTCACCCAGTCAGCGAAGGTGCTCCTCGCGACCCGCGGTTTCGACCCGGTGCTCGGCGCCCGGCCGCTGCGCCGGACGATCAGCCGGGAGATCGAAGACGTACTGTCCGAGAAGATCCTCTTCGGCGACGTGCGGGCCGGCCAGATCGTGCTGGTGGACACGGAGGGGGAGGGCGAGACGGTGACCTTCACCTTCACCGGTACCCCCAAGCCATCCATGCCCGAGGCGCCGAAGGTCGAGGTCGCCGCGGCGACCGGTTCGCCCGGCACGGCCGGCGATCCACCGGCGCGCCAGGCGCAGGAGTAACCGGGCTAGCTCGGCGGGCCACCCGCAACGCATGAAGGGCACCTTCACTCGATAGGTACGAGAGAAGGTGCCCTTCATATTTGGCCGTTCGGACTCCCACCGGGAATGGATCTCGGTGCGGCAAGCTGCTTAGCCGCGATAGGCGCGCCTTCGGGCATGGGCGGCAAAGAATTCGCTGGCCGGCCGTCGCCAAAGGAAGACCAGCGCGGCTATTGCCACAAGTGCCGCGATGACTCCCAGGGCGCGCAAGACGGCCGGCTGTGGCTGCCCGACGCTGAGGAGATTGAGGGCGTTGAGGGCGAGCAATATCGTCGCCACGATCCTCGCCCAGCTTCGTCCCTGCAGGATCTTCCTCGCCAGCAGGATGTAGATCAGCGCGAAGACGATCCCGACCACAACGGCGATAGCGAGAAAAGCATTGACGGTGGAGTCGAGCTCGTCGGCTGTGTAGTCCGGATAGCGGTCCGCGATTGCATCGCGGATCTGGTCCCTCATCGTGAATGAGAGAAGCGTATTCAAGATTCCGAGGCCGGCCAGGCCGTACAAAATCTTTGACGCCCGGTCGACGTCCTGGGGCGGTGTCGGCGGCGGCTCGGTCGGGCCCTCGGCATACCCAGGCATCTGCGGATACGACGGGTAGGACGGCGGCTGCTGCGGTTGTTCCGGCTGTGCCGGCTGGGTTGGTGGTCGGTTGGTCGGCGGTTCGTCGAATGGTGAGGTCGGTCCGGTGTCGGTCATTACTGAGCTCCTCCTCTGGACGGCAAGCTTGCCGGTTGGGATCGCTGCTGGCTAGAGCCGGGCAAGCCGTAGCTGCCGGTGGGGAGGCGCTCGACCAGGCCGTCGGCTACGAGACCGGCGAGTGCCCTCGCCCGCTGCTCTGGCAGCTGCGGCCATGCTGCGGCCAGCTCCGCCGTCGTGACATTCCCACCGCCGTCCCGGACTACCCCAAGGAGTGCGCCTCGAGCCTGCCGGTCTGTGCCCGCGTACGGCTGGCGCCGGCGAACCGGGCCGACCGAGGGCCGGCCGCCGCGCTGCCAGGCGCAAGTCCGTCGCACCGGGCAGGTCATGCACCGGGGAGCCAGGGAGATGCACACGAGCGCGCCCAGCTCCATGGATGCGACCGCCCAGGCACTGGCCCGGGCCGGGTCGGTCGGGACAATCGCCTCCGCGAGCCGGCGTTCTGCGGCGGTGGCCGCGCCACGCGGGGGAGATTCGCTCCCCGCCACCGCGCGGATGACAACGCGGCGAGTATTGGTGTCCAGCACCAGGTGGCGCCCCCCGAAGGCGAAGGACCCGACCGCCGCCGCCGTGTAGTCGCCCACGCCGGGAAGCCCACGGAGATCCTCGTAGCCAGATGGCACTTGACCGTCGTAGTCGCTGACGATGCGTTCAGCGGCCGCGTGCAGCCGTAGCGCCCGGCGCGGATAGCCGAGTCGTCCCCAGGCTCGTATTGCTTCCCCGGACGGTTCGGCCGCGAGCGCCGCCGGTGTCGGCCAGCGCGCCATCCAGGTCTCGTACACAGATAGGACGCGGGTGACCGGTGTCTGCTGCAGCATGAACTCGCTCACGAGCACGGCCCACGGACCGGCATCGGGTCGCCGCCACGGCAGATCCCGCGCATTCCCGGCGTACCAGTCGAGGACGGGCGCAATCAGCGCCTTGTCCGGATCGACGGGTACGGGTAGCAGCTCGACACTGTCACTCATGGCATGTCTGATCGTGTCATCCCCCGGCGCCGGCGGCGCCGGCGCATGCACGCTCTGGAATGCAGCGGCAGAGTCCGGACGAGGCCCAAGCGGGGCCGCTCCTTTCGCCATGGCATTCCGTTGGCCCACGGCGTTGCGCCGACGAGTTGCGACCGATCGCTCCTATGGTGGCGATCGTGGACTCGCTGCTGCGACCGGTCGGGCCCGGCTCGCCCGCCACCTATTGGCGGCGGCGTGCGATCGTGCTCGCACTTGTGGTCCTCGTGTCCTACCTCGTGGTTCGGTCGTGCTCGCCCGGTCCAGACGCGGGCAACGGGGCGCAGCGGACCGGCAACGGGCAACCGATGACGACCGCCCCGGGCACAGCCGGCACCGGGGACGGGGAGACCGAGTCGCCCGAGCCCACGGGAACGGGCGAGCCCACAGGTGGCGAGCCCACCGGCGGGCAGGAGAGCCCCGGGGCCGGAGAGTCCCCCGCTGAGGGCGTGTCGCAAACGCCGGTTGCCGAGGCGTCCGTCGTGGGAGGCGCCGGTGGCGCGGTGCGGCCCGGCTACTGCGTCGACGACAACATCCGGCTCGATGTCCGGCCCGACAAGCGCAGCTATGCCAGCGCTGAGAAGCCGGAGTTCGCACTCTCCTTCTTCAACGTCGGCGACGGGGCCTGCAAGCTCGACATCGGTCCGGTGGGATGGCGAATCGACGTCGAGTCCGGCGGCGACCATATATGGTCGACGGACGACTGCGCCGCGCACGAGGACAGTGAGGTAGTCACGTTGCAGCGCCTTGCTCCGGTGACCGTCAAGGTCACCTGGGATCGCAGCCGGTCGAAGCCTGGATGCCCAACCGGCCAAGGAACGGCAAGCCCAGGCACCTACACGGTGGCGGCCGCCGCAGGAGATGTGCGCAGCCCGGAGGCGGTGTTCATCCTCGAACCCGTCGCCCAGGGCTAGGACGCTGCTGATTTGATGTCGCCGCTCGGAGTGCCTTCGCCTAGGCGCGGACCACCATGCTCGCGGCGCGCTCGGCCGGGGCGATCCGCGGCTCGACGCCCCGACCGTCGACTTCGGCCGCGTACGCTGCAGCGAGGAACCGGTAGGGCGGCGAGCAGGCCCAGGATGATCCGACGCCTCACACGTAGCGTTCGAGGATCGAGGATTCAGCGAGTCGGGACAGGCCTTCGCGGATGGAGCGGGCCCTGGACTCCCCAACCCCGTCGACGGCGAGCAGGTCGTCGATGCTGGCCGCGAGCAACTTCTGCAGGTCTCCGAAGTGGTCGATCAGCCGGTCGATAACCGTGTCCGGCAGCCGCGGAATCCTGGAGAGCAGCCGGTAGCCGCGGGGGCTCATGGCCGTATCCAAGCCGTCGGAGCCACTACTCAGGCCAACCGCTCGGGCGACCATCGGGAGGTCGAGGAGTTCGCTTGCGCTCAGCTCGTCGAGGTCCGAGAGCACGCTGGCCGGAGTCCGCGGCTTGCGGCTCGCTGGAAGGTAGTCGCGCACCACGAGTTCACGGTCGGGCTCCACGCCGGAGACAAGTTCGTCCAGCTGGAGGGTCAGGAGCCGGCCGTCGCTGCCGAGCTCCACGACGTACCCCTGGATCTCGCTCGCGATCCTGCGTACCATCTCCAGCCGTTGCGTGACCGCGCTGACATCTCGGACAGTCACTAGATCCTCAATCTCGAGCGCGGACAGGGTTCAAGAAACCTCGTCGAGCCGCAGCTTGTACCGCTCCAGGGTTGCGAGCGCCTGGTTGGCGCGGGACAGGATCGCCGCCGAATCTTCGAGAACATGCCGGCCGCCGTCGACATAGATCGCGATCAACCGCATCGACTGGCTGACCGAGACGACAGGGAATCCGGTCTGCTTACTGATCCGGTCGGCAGTTCGGTGCCGGGTGCCGGACTCGTCGGTGGCAATGGCCGGATCGGGCATCATGTGCACGGCGGCGCGGAGTATGCGGGTGCAGTCACGATCGACGATGATGGCGCCGTCCATCTTGGCTAGCTCTCGCAGGCGGGTGGCCGAGAAGTCCACGTCAAGCTCGAAGCCGCCCGTGCACATGGCCTCGACCGCCCGGTCGAAGCCGAGGACGATGAGGCCACCGGTGTTGCCGCGCAGGATGCGTTCCAACCCTTCCCGCAGCGGCGTCCCCGGCGCCACCGTGGCCAGGGTGGGTCGCAGATCGGTGTCATGGCCCAAGCTCATGTCGGACCGGTTGCTCGTAGCCACTGATTCCCCGTGATCGTTCGCCATGAGATAGCCGCTGAGTCTATCGGGCCCTCCGTCAAAATCACGAAGCGCGTACACGCCAATACCGTCTGTCAAGTCGGATGGAGAGCCCGGAGGGCGGAGGCGAGGTCGCCGGCCTGGCGTACGGCCATCCCTGCGGGCACCAGTCCCGGCTCCGGTGGCACGACCGCATGAGTGAAGCCGAGCCGGGCCGCCTCTGCCAGCCGCCGCTCGACACCGGATACCCGGCGGATCTCACCGGCCAGGCCAACCTCGCCGATTGCCACCAACCGTGAGAAGACCGGCGAACTGGTGGCGGAGCTCGCCACGGCCAGCGCGACCGCGAGATCGGCCGCTGGCTCGGTGACCTTGGCGCCGCCCACGGTCGCGGCGTAGACCTCGCGATCGATCAGCCGGAAGCCACCGCGCCGCTCGAGGACGGCGAGGATCATCGCGATCCGGCTCGAGTCGAGGCCGGACGTCGCACGGCGCGGCGAGCCGAGGGCGGATCCGGCGACAAGCGCCTGCACTTCGGTGAGCAGCGGCCGCCTGCCTTCCACGGTGACGGTCACGCAGGTCCCAGGCACCGGGGAAGTGTGTCTGGAGAGGAACAAGCTGGTCGGGTCGGCGAGCGACATGATGCCGGCGTCGGAGAGGTCGAAGCAGCCGACCTCGTCGCTGGGGCCGAACCGGTTCTTGACCGCCCGCACCATTCGCAGCGGCGAATGCCGGTCACCCTCGAAGTAGAGGACGATGTCTACGAGGTGCTCCAGGAGCCGGGGACCCGCGATCGATCCGTCCTTGGTCACGTGGCCGACGATGACGGTTGCGATGCCGCGCTCCTTGGCGACCCGGATAAGCGCGGCGGCGACCTCGCGCACTTGGGTGATCCCGCCCGCCGTTCCATCGACCTCCATCGATGACACGGTTTGCACCGAGTCGACGACTACCAGCGTTGGCTTCACCTCCTCGATGTGAGCTAGGACGGCACCGAGGTCGACCTCGGCGGCGAGGAAGAGATCTGCCGAGAGCGCCCCGGTCCGCCCGGCACGCAAGCGCACTTGCGCCGCCGACTCCTCCGCCGTTACATACAGCGCGCGGTTGTCACTGGTCGCCCAGCGAGCCGCAACCTCGAGCAGCAGCGTTGACTTGCCGACGCCGGGCTCACCGGCCAGTAGTGCGACCGCGCCAGGCACGAAGCCGCCGCCGAGGACGCGGTCAAGCTCGTCCACGTCGGTCCGTCTGGCTTGCGCCGCCTCGGCATCGACGGTCGCGATGGGCACCGCGGGCGCCGTGACCGAACCGGGTCGGATCGTACGAGGGACGACGGCGCCGGTCTCCTCGACCGTGCCCCAGGCTTGGCACTCGCCGCAGCGCCCCACCCACTTCGGCGTCTGCCAGCCGCACTCGGCACATCGGTAGGCCTGGCGCTCTCGCCGGTTCGCCGTCCTCCCCATGCCCAGCAACGTTAGGACCCGGCACCGACAAGAGGGTGAGCTGGAGGTGAAGCCATCGGTGCCTGCCGGCGGCAACTATGCGCGCGGGTCCTTTACCACACCGGCTATCGATCGAGATCCAAGAGGTCTCCGTTGCTAGTCCGCAGGATGCGGAGCCACCTTGAATCGGTTCGCCTCGTGCTCCTCGCAAAACCGGACGAGCGCGTCATATGCCTTCGGGCCCATCAGCTCCACAAGCTCTCGCTCGTACGACCGGTAAACGGGCTCTCGGGCGATATGTGCTTCGGTCGCCCCCGTACACCACCAGACGAAGTCGTGTCCGCCGGCGCCCCAGGCCCGTCGGTCGTACTCGGCGATCGTGACCTCGAGATACTTCGTGTCATCCGGCCTGGTTACCCACCGGTACGTGCGGCGGATGGGCAGCTGCCAGCAGACGTCGGGCTTGGATTCGAGTGGGTGCACGCCGAGGCGATTGGCGAGCACGTGCAGGGCGCAGCCTGGCCCGCGGTGGAAGTCCGGCCGGTTCAGGAAGATGCACGCGTCGTCCACAACCCGCGTCTTCGGGGCGCCTTCCTCGTCCTTCTCGACGATGCCGTTGGTCAGACCCTCCGCGCGGTACTGCCAGTCGTCATCGGTGAGCCGCTTCGCCCATTTCCGTACTCGCCGCTCGTCGTCTCGGTCCGAGAAGTGGGCGCCATGCGAACAGCACCCATCGTCCGGCCGGCCCGGCAGGTTCCCGCGGCAGCCACGGGCGAAGATGCAGGTCCATCGGGAGGTCAGCCAGGTCAGATCGCAGCGGAACACCTGGTCGCCGGCACCGGGATCGGTGAACTCGACCCAGGCACGCGGGAAGTCGAGCGCCACCTCAGGCATGTCTCCCAGATTAGGCCGTGCCGGCCGCGCCGCCCGCCGACGCTCGGTTCGGCCGGCTCGATGTCCGTTTCGCGGGCCGCGACGGGCGGGCAGGTCATCCGCCTACTCTGGTCTGCGTGAGTATCGGTACGCGCGCCGCATATCCAGACGGCGGGCAAAACGGCGGCGGGCAGGACCGTGGGCCGAAGGGCGGCGGGGAGATAGGCGGGGGGGTGCGAGTCGCCATGTCCACAGCCTCGACCTACCCGGAGTCCACCGCCCGGGCGTTCGAGATCGCCGCCAGGCTCGGCTTCGACGGGGTCGAGATCATGGTTAGTACCGATCCAGTCAGCCAGGACCCACAGGCGCTGCGGCGGCTCTCCGAGCACTACCAGATCCCGGTGACGTCGATTCACACGCCCTGTCTGCTCATCACCCAGCGGGTTTGGACCACTGATCCGTGGGTGAAGCTCACGCGTGCGCGCGAGGTTGCCGAGCTCGTGGGCGCTTCGACGGTGGTCGTGCATCCGCCGTTTCGCTGGCAGCGGGAGTACGCCAATCAGTTCGAGTCGGGCCTTGCCAGGATGGGCGAGGAAACGCCCGTCGTGTTCGCGGTCGAGAACATGTTTCCCTGGCGCGCCCGCGGTCGGGAGATCGCGGCATATCTGCCTGACTGGGACGTGTCGAATGGCGCTTACGCGCACACCACGCTCGACCTCTCGCACACCGCAACTTCCCATCTGGACGCGCTAGCACTTGCCGATAAGCTCGGCGATCGACTTGCGCATGTCCATCTTGCCGACGGCTCCGGTTCGGCTCGGGACGAGCACCTGGTCCCCGGCCGCGGGACCCAGCCTTGCGATGTGCTTCTCGGCAAGCTGGCGGCCGATGGCTTCACAGGCACGGTCGTTATAGAGATAAGTACCCGCCGCGCGGCGAGCCCGGAGGCTCGCGAGCTCGACCTGCTCGAGGCGCTCTCCTTCGCCCGACTACACCTGAGTCCGGCATGGGTATCCAGCGGGGCCGGGCGTGACGGAAAGCGGGTCTGGGTGGGTCATACCGACGCGGCGCCCGACCTGGGCGGCGTCTGGGCGGTTCCTCCCGACGAGATTCCTGACGCTGGGGACGCCTTGGGAGGTCGCAGCCATGAGGACTTCGGCACCGAAGGCGGACGGTGACCGCGCCGCTACGGCGCCGTGGGCGGCGACCGGGGAGTACGGACACCAAGGCGGAGATCCTCGCAGCGGCGCGAAACGAGTTCGCCGCGTTTGGCTTCGACGGTGCGACGATACGTGGCATCGCCAGAGCCGCGGATGTCGATCCGGCGCTTGTCCACCACTACTTCGGCAACAAGCAGAAGATCTTCGTCGCCGCCCTCGAGCTACCCCTCGACCCTTCGGAGATGGTTCCGAAGCTGATGGCCCCTGGAGTCGCCGGGCTGGGCGATCGGCTCATCCGCTTCCTGCTCTCCGTCCTCGACACCGCTGATGGTAAGGCGCGCGTCCTCGCGGTCCTGAGATCCGCAGTCACCAACGAGAACTTCGCGGCGCTCATGCGCGGCTACCTCCTCGAATCGGTGATTGTGCCGAACCTCACCGAGCTCGGCGTCAGCGAGCCCGCGCGCCGCGCGGCGTTGTTGTTCTCCCAGGTAGGCGGGGTCATCCTCGCTCGATACGTACTCCAAGCCGAGCCGCTGGCGAGCGCGAGCGTCGACAATGTCGCGCGCTGGGTTTCCCCCACCCTGCAGCGCTACCTCACCGCCGATCTTGACTGAGGCCGATCTCAACTGAGCCCGTGACCGAACGGCACGCGGGCGCGGCGGCCCGTTCGCGGTGGCGGAAGGAGCGCCGAGGGCGGCATTACTCTTGGTCTCGCGGTTCAGCGTTGATCCGCGGATCAAGGAGGCTCGCCGTGCTTCGTCGAGTACTGCTGTCGGCTTCCGGCTCGCCCAGGTTGCGGCGGATCGTCGAGACTGCGCCACTGTCGAAGCGGGTGGTCGCGCGTTATGTTGCGGGAACGTCGTCCGTGGACGCAGTCCGAGTCGCCGCGCAGCTCTTCGCTGACGGCCTAACGGTGTCGGTGGACCATCTCGGTGAGGACACCCTCGACCGGGCGCAGGCCGAGGCCATGCGGGACGCGTACACGCTCCTGCTCAAGCAGCTCGCCGACGCGGGCCTGACCGCGGGCACAGAGGTGTCGGTCAAGCTGTCCGCGGTCGGACAAGCGCTGCCCGGCGACGGGGAGAAGATCGCCTTCGACAACGCGTACCAGATCTGCGAGGCCGCGAAGGCCGCCGGGACGATCGTCACGCTTGACATGGAGGACCACACCACGACCGACTCGACGCTGTCGATTCTCGCGCTTCTACGGAAGGACTTCCCGTCCGTTGGAGCCGTGCTGCAGGCCTATTTGCGGCGCACCGAGGCCGACTGCCGCGACCTCGCCGGCGAGGGCTCCCGGGTGCGCCTCTGCAAGGGTGCCTACTCCGAGCCCGAGGCGGTCGCGTATCAGAACGCCCGCGAGGTCGACCGGTCCTATGTACGCTGCCTCAGGATCCTGATGGACGCTCCTGGCTACCCGATGGTCGCCACCCACGATCCGCGGCTCATCGAGATCGCCGGAGTGCTCGCCGCGCAGGCCCGCCGCGTCCCGGGCAGCTACGAATACCAGATGCTCTACGGCGTTCGACCGGACGAGCAGCGGCGCCTCGCCCGGCTCGGCGAGACCGTCCGCGTCTATGTGCCCTACGGCGACGAGTGGTACGGCTACCTGATGCGCCGCCTCGCCGAGCGCCCGGCCAACCTCGCCTTCTTCCTCCGCTCGCTCATCAGCAAGAAGTAGGGACATCCGCGAAGAAGTAGGGACATCCGCGCTTCGGTAGACGATGCTCTTCCTCCGACCGTGCGAAAGTAGCAGGTGCGCTAACTCAAACCGGACTGGAGCAGGGCATCTTTACCAAGGAGGCAGGAGGCCGATCGCCTCTTGAGCGCGGCGCAGGGTTGGCGCGGCGAGAGCGGCGGCGCGTTCCGCACCTGCATTGTGTACGCCGGCCACGAGTGCCGGGTCCTCCATGATTTTCTTGTACGCGTCCTGGAGCGGGCGCAGTGCATCCACGACGGCGTTGGTCACATCGGCCTTTAGGTCTCCGTAGGACGTGTAGCGCTCGGCCAACTCCTCGGCCGGCACCCCGACACAGCTAGCGAGGATGTCCAGCAGATTCGATACCCCGGGCTTAGTGGCGGGCTCGTAGCCCACCTC
Source organism: Actinomycetota bacterium (assembly GCA_046725875.1). GTDB lineage: Bacteria > Actinomycetota > Actinomycetes > JAKEEW01 > JAKEEW01 > JBKOZJ01. The sequence continues at coordinate 919 of JBKOZJ010000132.1, read as the reverse complement.
GTTCCCGGCATCGGTGACCGCGCGCGCGATCTTTCGCCGTACAACATCGGCCGAGTCGAGCAGGAAGACGACGCCCGGCGCGTCCGGCGGCGCTGACTTGCTCATCTTCATGGTCGGTTCGGCGAGGTCCATGACCCGCGCGGCCACCTCGGGCAGTACCACCTTTGGCACCACGAAGGTCTTGCCGTAGCGGCGGTTGAACCGAATAGCGAGATCGCGAGCGAGCTCTACGTGCTGCCGCTGGTCGTCGCCGACCGGCACCTCGGTCACGTCATAGAGCAGGATGTCCGCGGCCATCAGCGCCGGGTAGGTGAGCAGGCTGGCCCGGACCCGTCTGCCCTGCTTGCGCGCCTTCTCTCGGTACTGGATCATCCGGCGCAGCTCGCCGTCGTAAACCGTGGACTCAAGCAGCCAGGCGAGCTCGGCATGAGCGGGCACGTGCGACTGTACGAAGATCGTGCAGACGTCCGGGTCGAGGCCGGCGGCGAGCAACAAACCGGAGATCTCCAGCGTTCGCTCGCGAACGAGCCGCGGTTCGAGTTCGACGGTCAAGGCGTGGAGGTCGACCACGCAGAACAGCGAGTCGATCATATGCTGGCCGGCAACCCATAGCTTGATCGGTCCGAGGAGATGGCCGAGCGTAAGCCGCCCGCTCGGTGCGGTGCCGCTGAAGATCCGCCCTCCTGGCGGCCGGCTCGTTCGTCCAGCCGTGCTATCAGCCACCTTGGTCACATGCCGGGCCTGATGTTCGTCATGCATGTGCGTCCCTTTGCGTTGGTGGAACCGCCTCGACCTGGGGCGCGACCTGGGTACGAAAAGGGCCGCCTCGGGCAAGGCGGCCGCTTGGAGGTTCGAATGAGATCCCGTACGTCGAAGCCAGCCGCCCGTCAGGCGGCCCACCACAGCGCAACTGAACGAC
>JBKOZJ010000131.1:0-4328 GCA_046725875.1 Actinomycetota bacterium | reverse complement strand
GTCCGCGGAGTTTGTCGAGAGCGAGGATGAGACCGGGCAGCTCTGCGACGGGGTCGGTCGAGCGGGGCCACCAGCCGCCGTCCAGCACAATTCCGTGGGAGGCGGTGGGTTCCATCCGCAGCCGCGGCGTTGATGGCGCCGGGAGCGAGGTCACCGTCACGCGGTTGTCAGTCATCAGTGTCATGTCGAGTCCTTCCCGCCCGTGACCGGAGTGGATCTGGGTTGCGCTGATACTCGTGCGGTGGGGGCAGCGATGGGTGTACTGCAGGCCGTGCCGAGCTGCGGTCGCCAGCCGGCGGGCGACGACGCGGTCGTGCTGGTGCTGGGGTCGGCTTTTTGACCTGGCGTCTGTTGCTCAACACCTCATCGCTCATGCGGAGCTGGCCGGTCGCGCAGTTTCTCGGGCGCGGCTGCAGCATCGGTGGGGATTTGGGGGCTGGCCGTCGCCGACGCGTCTGCGGCGGGGGCTACGGGCTCGGGCGCGGTGCTTGGCGTCCAGGAGACGAACGGTCTGGCGGTGGAATTGTGGCGGTTGCGGTGGAAGACGGACATGACAGCCCCTTCGGTGAGCCGGCGTGGCGGGCAGCCTCAGGGTGGTTGTCGACGCAGTCCCGGTTGTCTCTCAACATACGCCAGGTCCTTCCGAGAATCAATGTTCTCGGAAGTACACTTGTGGAGTGACACCCGGCCACGCACGCCAGGGCGGACCACTGGAGACCCGAGCAGCCGGAGCGACCACGCGACCCGGCGCCGCCGGCGCCCGACGGCGAGGACGCCAACCCGTCGCGCTGCCGGTGCGGCTGGCCGCCGCCCACACCGCCTACACCGCCCAGCTGAGTGCCGCGCCGCTGTCGGCCGAGACCCGGCGCACATACGCCTCCAAGACCCGCCAATACCTCGCCTGGCTACCCACCGCCGCCGTCGACGGTGACCCCCTGACCAACCCGGCCGCCCGGGACCAGGCGGTGGGTGAGTGGCGCGCTCATCTCGTCACGGCCGCCAACCAGGCCCCGGCCACCGTCAACAACGCCCTGGCCGCCGTCGACGACTTCTACGCTCGCCGCGGCATGGGTCGGGCCGGCGTCGAACGAAGCTCCGTTCCCGCCAAGGCGCCCCGGTCGCTCACCCGGTCCGCCCAGCTGGGGTGGCTGGGTGCGGTGGCGTCCGACCCTTCCCCGCGCGACCGGGCCTTGGCCGGTCTCCCGTTCTACGCTGGTGCTCGGATCGCCGAGACCGTTCGCCTCGACACACGCGACGTTGCCACTTCGGATCATCGGGGGGTGCTACGCATCCACGGCAACGGCGACCGGATCCGCGAGGTCCCCATCCATCCGAACCTGCGAGCTGACATCGACCACTGGCTGGCCGACCGCGCGCGCTGGCCCGGCGCCGATACCAACCCAGCCCTGTTCCTCAATCACCGCGGCGGGCGGCTGTCCGTGCGTGGCGCCCGCGACGTTATCGCCCGCATCGCCGTCGCGGCCGGCCTCGGCGCGGACACCACCGCCCAGATCCTGCGGCACACCTTCGCCGCCACGCTGGTGACCGGTGGCACCGATCTCGTCCTCGTCGCCGACCTGCTTGGCCACGCCCGCCTGGACACCACCCGCAACTATGCAGCGCCCACCGCCCGGGACCGCGTACAAGCCGTGGGCCTGCTCCCATCCACCACCGACCGAACTACCGCGGAAACATCCCGGCCGTAATCGGTGCAGGCGGGCACTGACACGGGGGATCGGTCACCCCCGCCGGCACCTCAAGGCGCGTCGCGCTCGCCGGTCGGGGCCGGTCCGCTCGGATTGATCAGGAGCCTGCGCCAGGCCTCGGCGAGCCACTGCCCAAATCTCTGCGGTGTCCAGCCCCGGTCGTGAACCAGCAGGATGTAGTACTCCGCCGCGTTCATGCTCCACAGGATGTCGGCAATCTCGTCGGGGCTGAGCCCTGGGCGTAGCTCTCCGGTGGCGAGGAGGTCCGCGGTAAGCGCGCGCATGTCTCGCACGCGCCGGTCCGCGACCTGGGACCACAGCTCGGCGAGTTCGGGGTGGGCGGTGGCGGCCTCGCGGAGCGCGAGGAACAGCGGAGCCAGGCGTTGGTGGATCGCGGCAATCGTCGAGGCGTACAGCTCGATCTTCGCACCGGCTGTGGGTTCGGATCGAACCGGCCCGAGGGAGTCGCCATCGGCGACCGGCCCGTTTTGGTCCTGGCCGGCCATCGCGGCCTCGATTAGCTCGCGGAATAGCGCGGGTTTGCGGCCGACCGAGGCGTACACGGTGTCCACGGCGACGTTCGCGGCCTTGGCGATCCCCGCGATGGTCGTCGCGGTGTAGCCGTGGCGCAGAAACTCCGACCGTGCCGCAGTCAAGATCGTCTGCCTGGTGGCGGCTGCCGCGGTGATCCGGCGAGGGGAGTGATACGGACGCCGTTTGACTTCCTTCCTCATTCGCCATAGTGTACTGGTATTCATCCGAAAAATCTTCGGGTGAATATGGATCCACCGCCAATACGAAAGGGGGCGGGGTCCCGTGACATACGTGTTCACCCAGGACGTACCTATCAGCGCAGAGGTCTACGGCAAGATCTCCACAAAGGTCGGCAACGAGCCGATGAAGGGCCTGATCGTGCACGTCGCGTCGAAGACGACCGACGGCAAGCTGCACTACTTCGACGTCTGGGAGTCCAAGGAGCTCTGCGACCGGGCATTCCAGGAGCGCATCAGCCCGGCCACCCGGCGCGTGCTCAGCGACACCGGCGCGACACCGATGACCGAGCCCGAGCGACAGGAGCTCGACACCGTAGACGTACGCCGGAGCTAAGCAGCTCCGAACCGAGGTCGGCCGACCAGCAGGTCGGCCGACCTCCGCACGCCACCACCCGAGTGCGCCACGCGGAGCGGCCCACGGCCGCCGCGTGGCGCACGATGGGGCGGCGCAGCCGCAGGACCCCGAGCGGCAGGCGAGATCGCCCTATCGGTCATCCGGCTGCGGTGCCGTCGTCTTAGTGTCGTCCTTGCTCCTACGGTGGGCACGTCGCCTCAGCTGCAGGATCCGGCCGGTGCCAGGGATCGCGACGAGTAGCGCGCCGCAGGCCGCGGCCAGGAGCAAGGCGACCCCGAGCGGGAGCTGTCCGTCGATGCCAAGAAATGAGACTTTCACGCGTTGGCCGTTTTGCAGGATGAAGATCAGCAGGAACAACCCGATCAGCGCCGCAACGATCGTCCCGACCCACAGGCCACCCATCCGGGTCCGCGGAACGGGCCCAGCCGGCCTGCTGGCCTCGGATCCTGCCGCGATGGCCGACGGCGCCCTGGGCCGGGTGGTTGCGCGGTCAGCAGGTACGGGTGCGGGTTCGGCGGCTACGTCCTTTGGGAACGGCTGACCGGCGGGAAGACCCGTCCCGGCCGGTCGGTCCTCGCGCGACCTTGGCTGGTCCCCGGCGTCCCTGTCAGATGTCATGCTGCCCACCTCCCGACTCGTTTCCCTGCGGTCGTACCCCGCATGGACCGCTTCACTTCTGCCCGGGAGACATGATGACGCCGTGGTACGAGGGCTTCGACCTGCCACACCAGCCCCAGCCGTGCGGATGCCCGGTGGTTGAGTCGGCCTGGGGCGCGGTGTCGGGATTGCTCCTGGTCCGTTTCCCCAGGCCGCTCGCCGAACCCGCCGTGCCGGTCTCCCGGCAGCGGCTCTCCACGGTTTCCGCCGTTCAGGCGTGGTTGAGCCGGGTCCAGGCGTTGGGGATCTTGACGCCGCGGTATCGGTATCGAGTAACCCGCACCGAGGCGATGTTGAACAGTTCGACCCCGTCCGCCGTCGGCCTGCTCCATCGGCCGCCACGGCCGAGGAGTCGGCGGCGAACCTCGCTCCACTTCCAGCGGTGCAGTGCACCGCGCAAGGCAAGACCCATCGCGACATCCGACGCTGTCTCAAGCGAGCCCTCGCCCGCCGGCTCTACCGACGAATCCAAGCCGCCACACGGCAACAGCAATTCCAGCCGCGGCTTGACGGTCATAGGAGCGTCCAACGGCCTGCTCCGGCAGTACTTCCCGAAGGGCACCGACCTGAGCCGACACAGCGCCGACGACCTGACCGCGGTCGCAGCAGCGCTCAACAGCAGACCCCGCAAGACCGTCGACTGGAAAACTCCCGCCGAAGCCCTGAACCATCACCTACTCTCGCTCCAACAAGCCGGTGTTGCTTCGACTCCTTGAACCTGGGCCGTACACCGCGATCCGGTTCGGCGAAACCCTGCTGCTGGAAGGCCTGATCCCGTCGGTCGGGACGGTGGCCGACGCCCTCGATAATGCGCTGGCCGAGACCACAATCGGGCTG
>JBKOZJ010000130.1:0-5837 GCA_046725875.1 Actinomycetota bacterium | reverse complement strand
GCCGCGGCGCTCGGCTTGGTCGCGCTCAGCGACGGCGGGTTCCTGGGGCCAACCGGCCGGCCGATGCCTCGGTTCCCGGAGCCGCCCCGCTTGAGCAAGCACGGGCCGGCCAAGGTCATGGCCATGTGCAACCAGAAGGGTGGGGTCGGGAAGACGACCTCGACGATCAACCTTGGTGCTTCGATCGCGGAGTATGGCAGACGGGTGCTGCTGGTCGACTTCGACCCCCAGGGCGCGCTGTCGGTGGGCCTTGGGGTTAACGCGCACGAACTCGACCTGACCGTCTACAACCTCCTGATGCAGAGCGATATCACCGTAGACGACGTTCTGCAAAAGACGAACGTGCCGGGCATGGACCTAATGCCGAGCAATATCGACCTGTCGGCGGCCGAGATCCAGCTCGTCAACGAGGTCGCCAGGGAGCAGACGCTGGTGCGGTCCCTGAGCCCGCTGCTGGAGGACTACGACGTCGTCATCATCGACTGCCAGCCCTCGCTCGGTCTCCTGACAGTGAACGCGCTGACCGCGGCGCACAGCGTCATTGTGCCGCTGGAGTGTGAGTTCTTCGCACTGCGCGGGCTCGCGCTGCTGACCGACATTATGGCCAAGGTACGGGAGCGCCTAAACCCGCATCTCTACCTCGAGGGGATCCTCCCGACGATGTACGACTCACGGACCGTGCACGGTCGTGAGGTGCTAGAACGCGTGGTCGAGGCGTTCGGGGACGGGGTCTTCCATACCGTGATCGGTCGGACCGTCCGCTTCCCAGAGACCACGGTGGCCGGGGAGCCGATCACCACCTATGCGCCCGGGTCCACCGGCGCGGCCGCCTATCGGCAGCTGGCCAAGGAGGTGCTCGCCCGGTGCCACGTCGAGTAAGCCTTCCCGGCGCGGACGAACTGTTCCGTACGACCGGCGCCGCCGTGGCGCCCGTTCGGGTATCGCCGCCGGTTGAGCCGCCGCCACACGCGCTGCCCCCCGCCGCGCACACGGCGGAGTGGGTCAGTGAGCGGCTCCGCGCGCTTCCAACTGTCCCACCCGACCCCGAGCCGCGAGCGCCCGGAAGAGCTCCAGGCCCGCGCCCGCTGCGCCAGTCCGCGCCACGGCGGGGTGGGAGCGGCCGCACCTGGCATGACGAGAAGATCACGGTGTACGTCTCCTCGCAGGAGCTGCTTGCTCTCGAGCACGCACGGCTGGTGTTGCGAGCCGAGCACGGCATTGCGGTCGACCGCGGGCGGATCGTCCGGGAAGCGATCGCCGAACTGCTCGCCGACCTCGATGCGCGAGGCGAGGAGAGCCTCGTCGTCCGCCGCCTCCAGCGGCGCTAGCCGAGTGGAGCGGTCGAACCTGGACCGGGGGTCCCCCAGCCGGTGGGCGCCTTAACGCACGGCCATTGCCCGTTCCGCCGGTTGGCGTCGCTCGACGCGCGGGCGGCTGGGAAGGCTGACGACACGCCGGTTTCGCGCATAGGTACGCGCTAGGTTCGTGATGTGACCGAGGGCGAGGTGACGCTAGACGCAGGGCTGCCACAGCGGGCAGCGCCGGAGCCACCGGCGGCAGCCGGCTTCCATGTCCACCTCGCTGTCTTCGAAGGCCCGTTCGACCTCCTCCTCGGCTTGATCGCCAAGCACAAGCTGGATATCACCGAGGTCGCGCTGTCCAAGGTGACCGATGAGTTCATCGATTACATCAAGGGGCGTGGGCTGGAGTGGGATCTCGGCCAGGTGAGCGATTTTCTCGTGGTCGCCGCGACGCTGCTCGACCTGAAGGCGGCGCGGCTGCTGCCCAGCGGCGAGGTGGACGACGACGAGGACCTCGCCCTGCTGGAGGCCCGTGACCTGCTCTTCGCCAGGCTCCTGCAGTACAAGGCCTACAAGCGGGTCGCCGCGATCTTCGCGGCGCGAATGGCGAACGAGTCGCGTCGCCATCCACGAGTGGTCACCCTCGAGGAACCCTTCGCGAACCTGCTGCCCGACTTGGTGCTTGGCCTCGGCGCGACCGAGTTCGCGGCGCTCGCCTCCCGCGTGCTTGCTCCGAAGGAGCCCGCCACGGTGGCCGTCGGCCACCTGGTCCAGCCGTTGGTGTCGGTGCGCGAGCAAGCCGCCGTGCTCGTCGAGAGGTTGCGGCGGTCGCGCCGCGCGACCTTCCGGAGCCTCACGGCCGACTGCCCAGGACCGCTCCATGTTGTTGCCCGCTTCCTCGCCCTTCTCGAGCTCTACCGGGAAGCAGCGGTCGCCTTCGACCAAGTCACTCCGTTGGGCGAGCTGAGCATTCGGTGGACGGGCGCCGACGAGGGAGGCATCGACCTTCGCGACGAGTTCGATGAGGAGATCGCGCCAGATGGCTGAGGAGCGCTCGCGCGAAACCTCCGATGGCGAGCCGGCGCAACCAGTTTCCGGGCCGTCGCTGCGCGCCGCCCTCGAAGCAGTACTGCTCGTGGTGGACGAGCCGGTGAGCGACATAACCCTCGCGCAGGTCGTCGAGCGGCCGCGGGAGCAGGTAGTGACGACCCTCCGCGAGCTTGCCACCGAGTACACATCGCAGGGCCGGGGATTCGACCTCCGCGAGGTCGCGGGCGGGTGGCGTCTCTACACCACACCCGAATGCGCTTCCGTCGTAGAGCGTTTCGTCCGGGACGGTCAGCACGCGCGGCTGACCCAGGCCGCGCTGGAGACGCTCGCCGTCGTGGCCTACCGGCAGCCGGTGAGCCGGTCCCGGGTATCGGCGGTACGCGGCGTCAACGTCGACGCCGTCATGCGCACCTTGGTCTCGAGGGGACTTGTCGAGGAGGCAGGTACCGAGCACGAGACGGGCGCGATCCTCTACCGGACTACGACTTATTTTCTCGAGCGTCTTGGCCTGCGGAATCTGGACGAGCTGCCGGAGCTGGCGCCCTTCCTCCCGGCGGCGGACGAGCTGGATAGTCCCGAGATCACGGAGGGCATCCCGCCAGCGCCGGTCCCGGATCAGCAGGTCGCCGGATCCGAGCGGCCCGCGGGCGAAACCACGACGTCTACGGATGCCGATGCGTGATGGATTCGCCAGGGGGCGGCCGCCGGTGCCCGCGCAGGATCGGATCCGCGGTCGGGCAAGAGCGGATCCCCCCGGCGCCGGAGTGCGGCTGCAGAAGGTGCTTGCCCAGGCCGGAGTCGGCAGTCGGCGGGCTTGTGAGCAGCTCATTGCTCAAGGCCGGGTGGAAGTCGACGGCCGGGTCGTGACCGAGCAAGGCGTTCGCGTCGATCCCACGAGCCAGGTGATCCGGGTCGATGGGAGCCGGATCGTTACATCCCCGGGCTTGGTCCATCTCGCCTTCAACAAGCCTGCCGGGGTGGTCTCCACGATGAACGACCCCCAGGGTCGGCCAAGCCTCGGCGACTATGTCGGCGACCGCCGTGATCGGTTGTTCCATGTCGGCCGTCTCGACGCCGACACCGAGGGGCTGATATTGCTGACGAACGACGGCGAGCTGGCGCACCGGCTGGCTCATCCGCGCTATGAGGTCAAGAAGACCTATGTCGCTGAGGTTCGCGGTCCCGTCGGCAAGGATGTGGGCCGGCGGCTGCGTGCCGGCGTCGAGCTCGAGGACGGCGTAGCCGTAGCCGACTCGTTCCGGCTCGTCGGAAGTTCGGGCAGCCGGGTAATGATCGAGATCGTCGTCCACGAGGGGAGGAACCGGATCGTCCGCAGGATGCTCGCCGCCGTCGGTCACCCCGTAGAGCGGTTGGTGCGGACTCAGATCGGCCCGGTCGCCCTCGGTTCCTTGCGCCCGGGGAAACTCCGGCCGCTCACCAGGGACGAGCTCAGTCGGCTCTACACCAAGCTCGGGCTCTAGCGTGGCGGCTAGCGCGAAGCGGAGCGCGAGTGCCGGTGGCTAGGGTTGAACCGTGTCGGTGCGGGCGATCAGGGGAGCGGTCAGGCTCGATCGCGACGAGCGCGACGAGCTGCTCGGCGCCGTCGCCGAGCTGCTCACCGAAATCCTGGACCGCAACCAGCTGAGCACCGACGACCTGATCAGCGTGATCTTCACCGCCACCCCGGACATCCGCTCCGAGTTCCCGGCCCTCGGAGCTCGGTTGCTCGGGATGAAAGACGTTCCGCTGCTATGTGCTCAGGAGATCGATGTGCGCGACGCGGTGCCCCGGGTGGTCCGGGTGATGGTCTATGCGGAGACCACCGCCGCCCGGTCCGAGATCCAGCATGTCTACCTACGCGGCGCCGAAGTACTCCGCCAGGACATCGCCCAATGACGGCGACGGAGAACGGGGGTGTGCGAGCCGTGCGGGACGCAGGCGGCAGCGCGCTGCAAAGTGCGCTCGTGGTCGGCGCTGGGCTGATGGGGGCTTCGGCCGGGCTCGCGCTTGGCGGCAAGAGCGTGACGACCTACCTCACCGACCGGGACGCGGGCGCCGTACGGCTGGCCGCCGACCTCGGCGGCGGCCTCGAGGATCCGCCGCCGGGGCCGGTCGATCTGGCGATCCTCGCCGTCCCTCCGGACGCGGTCGCCGAGGTCCTCGTTGATCTGCAGGGCAAGCACGCAGCCCGGGCATACACCGACCTCGCCAGCACCAAGGGTCACGTGCAGCGGGCGGCAGCGACGGCCGGCGCGGACCTCTCGAGCTTCGTCGGCGGGCACCCAATGGCCGGACGGGAGCGCTCCGGTGCCGCCGCGGCCCGATCGGATCTCTTCAGCGGCCGGCCGTGGGTGCTGTGCCCAAGCGAGCAGACGGACCGCGACGCCCTCGCGCTCGCGGTCAGCGCCGCCACATTGTGCGGTGCGCTGCCCGTCGTGATGGGTGCCGAGGAGCACGACCGAGCCGTCGCCCTCGTCTCCCACGCGCCGCAGCTGCTGGCGTCGGTCATGGCAGCCCGCCTGGAACAGGCCGATGAGACCGCCCTCGCGCTCGCCGGAACCGGGCTCCGGGACGTGACCCGGGTTGCCGCCTCCGATCCCGACCTGTGGCAGCGCATCCTTGCCACTAACGCCGCGGCCGTCGCCGACGTGGTTGCGGCCGCTGCCGATGACCTCTCGAGGGTGGCAATCGAGCTCCGCGAAGCGGGCGTACGAGGTCCAGCCGGTGGAACCACACCATCCGTGGCATCCGTACCGGATCGGGACAGTCACGAGGCGCCGGGTCTGGCCGCGACTCTCGACCTGCTTGCCCGGGGCCGGCGAGGTGAGGCACGGCTGCCAGGGAAGCACGGATCGGCGCATATGGCCTATGCTGTCGTGCCGGTCGTGTTGCCCGACCGTCCAGGGCAGCTCGCCCGGCTGTTCGCGGACGCCGGCGTCGCCGGCCTCAACATCGAGGACGTGCGAATCGAGCACTCGCCTGGGCAGCCGGTCGGACTAGTGGAGCTCGCCGTCCGGCCTCCTGTGGCGGACCGGCTCGCTTCGGTGCTCGCCGACCGAGGCTGGACGGTACATCAAGTGCCGAGGGGGACGACCCCCTTCTCGAACCCCCGCCAAGACGTGCCGAGGGGGACGACCCCCTTCTCAAACCCCCGCCGTGATGTTGAGCCGGAGCCTTCAGCAGAAGCCCAGTAATCTCGCCCGGAGGATGCAGAGGCTGACCGGGAGACTCGCCAGTGACCGACGAACGGCATGCCCTGAACACCGTGGTAATCGCGATCGACGGTCCGTCGGCGTCCGGGAAGTCGAGCGCGTCGCGCGGCGTCGCCGCCCGGCTTGGTCTGCGCTACCTCGACACCGGAGCGATGTACCGCGCTGTGACCTGGTGGATGCTCGAGCACGGGGTCGATCCGCAGGACCCCGGGGCAGTCACGGCGGCGGCCGGTCGCCCGGCGCTCTCAGTGCGAACAGATCCGCGCGCGCCGAC
>JBKOZJ010000129.1:0-14170 GCA_046725875.1 Actinomycetota bacterium | reverse complement strand
ATGACACTGCGTTCCCCTGTTCCGTTGCACGGTTCTGAAGATCATCTGCGATCTGTGTCACGAGCACTAGTTGGAAGTACGAGGTGAAGATCGACGGAGCGAATCGCTGGAGTATCCCACCCATGAACCGCATTCGATCTTCAGGGCGGCGGAACGGCGCAGGGGGTGCACCGAACTACGAAGGCGTCGTGGGCGGGAGCAGCTACGAGCGGATGGCGCGAGCTTCGGCGGCGCGCGCCGCCATCTCCTCGGGGGTCTTGGGATAGCGAATGTGCTCGAGGGTGAGCCCGTGCGGAGGGACCACGGGCACCGCTGGATCCCGTACCCCGGCCCTCAGCACCCGGGCCGGCCAGTCGATCGGCCGCCGCCCGTCACCGACCTGCAAGAGCGCGCCGACCAGGGTGCGCACCATGTTGTGGCAGAACGCGTCGGCCTCGATGCTCGCGACGGCGATGGCGCCCTCGGCGCGCTGCCAATGCAGGTCGAGAAGGCACCGGATGGTGGTGGCACCCTCTCGCCGCCGGCAGTAGGCGGCGAAGTCGTGCTCGCCGAGCAGGCCCGCCGCCGCCAGGTTCATGGCGTCGAGGTCCAGCGGGCGTTTGTGCCAAAGGACGTCGTGCCGGCGCAGCGGGTCCAGTCCGCCTGGGTTGTCGCTCGCGCGGTAGGCGTAGCGGCGGGACGCGGCGGAGAACCTTGCGTCGAAGCCCGGCGGCGCTGGCGCGATGTGGAAGACGCGGACGTCGTCTGGCAATACGCCGGCGAGCCGGCGAACGACGGCGGCCGGGACCGTGATTCCGGACGGGAGCCGTTGTCCCGCCCGCCGCCAGGCCGGGATCGGAACGTCGCCGTGCGCGACCTGGCCGCGGGCGTGGACTCCGGCGTCCGTACGCCCCGCCACGGTCAGCGGGGCCGGACCGCCAAGGTGCAATACCTTCCCCACCGCGTCTTCCAGGACCCCTTGCACGGTGCGAAGGCCCGGCTGGCGGGCCCAGCCCGAGAACTTGGTTCCGTCGTAGCCCAACTCGAGCCGCAAACGAAGGAGCCCGCCGGCCCCGGATTCGTCGGCTGGGTCGACGGGCTCCTGCGCGCGCTCGACGATGATTAGGACTTCTCCTTGCCCGCCTCGTCGCCGTCCTCGCTGTCCGCGGGCGGGCCGGCCCCGGGCTCGGCCGGCTCGGCGGTCTCGGCCGTTTCCTCCATCGCCGCTGTGTCGGTCGCCCGCAGATCTGCGCTCGTCTCGTCCGCGCCGGTCTCAGCAACTTCGACGGCAGCCTCGTCCGGGGAGGTTGCGGCTTCGTCGGCGGCAGGCTCGGTCGCGGCTTCGGGGGTCGCAGCCGCTGCCTTCTTGGCCGCCGTCTTCTTCGCCGCTGACCTCTTGCCAGCGGTCTTCTTGGCGGCCGTCTTCTTCGCCGGTGCCGGGGGTACCAGCTCCTCGACCAGCTCGATCAGGGCCATCGGCGCGTTGTCGCCCTTGCGCATTCCGACCTTGATGATCCGGGTATAGCCGCCGGGACGGGTCTCGTAGCGTTTGGCGATGTCGGTAAACAGCGTGTGGACCACGCTTTTGTCCCGGATCACCCGCAGCACCCGGCGGCGGTTACTCAGGTCGCCCCGCTTTGCCTTGGTGATGAGCTGCTCGGCGAGCGGGCGGAGCCGCTTGGCCTTGGCCTCGGTGGTCTGGATGTGGCCGTGCTCGAACAGCGCCGTCGCAAGGTTGGCGAGCATCAGCCGCTCGTGCGCCGGACCTCCGCCGAGGCGTGGGCCCTTCGGGGGCGTAGGCATTCCGTCCCTCTCCTGGTCCGAACTGTTCTTCAGGTCCCCACTCACCGACGGCGATGGCTGACAAGTGACAGCGGCCGCGTGACCGGGGGTATGCGGGGGCAGCGGCCCCGCATGAGTTAGTACTGCTCGGTCTCGGCGTAGTCCTCGTCGTCGCTGTAGTCGTGGATGACAGTACCCGGGTCGAAGCCGGGCGGGCTGTCCTTGAGCGTGAGACCGAGGCCGGCCAGCTTCTGCTTGACCTCGTCGATCGACTTGGCGCCGAAGTTGCGGATGTCCAGCAGGTCGGCCTCGCTGCGCATGACGAGCTCGCCGACGGTATGGATACCCTCGCGCTTGAGACAGTTGTACGACCGGACCGTGAGCTCGAGCTCCTCGATGGGCAGCGCGAGATCCGCCGCCAGCGCGGCGTCCGTCGGAGACGGCCCCATGTCGATGCCCTCGGCCTCGACGTTGAGCTCACGAGCGAGACCAAACAGCTCGACCAGGGTCTTTCCGGCCGACGCCATCGCATCCCGCGGGAGCATGGCCGGCTTGGTCTCGACATCGACGATGAGCCGGTCGAAGTCGGTACGCTGCTCGACCCGAGTGGCCTCGACCTTGTACGTGACCTTGAGAACCGGCGAGTAGATCGAGTCGACCGGGATTCGGCCAATGTCTTGACCGGGCTGCTTGTTCTGAGCCGCGCTGACGTAGCCGCGGCCCCGCTCCACGGTCAGCTCCATGTCGAGCTTGCCCTTGGCGTTCAGGGTCGCGAGGTGCAGGTCGGGGTTGTGGACCTCGACCCCGGCCGGTGGCTGGATGTCGGCGGCGGTAACTGCCCCCGGGCCTTGCTTGCGCAGATACATGACGACCGGCTCGTCGTGCTCGGAGCTGACCACGAGCTCCTTGACGTTGAGGATCAGGTCGGTGACGTCTTCCTTGACGCCCGGCACCGTGGTGAACTCGTGCAGTACGCCGTCGATGCGGATGCTGGTCACGGCCGCGCCCGGGATGGATGAGAGCAGGGTACGGCGCAGCGAGTTGCCGAGCGTATAGCCGAAGCCCGGCTCGAGCGGCTCGATGATGAACCTGGAGCGGAACTCGTGAACGGGTTCCTCGGTCAGGGTGGGTCGCTGTGCGATGAGCACGTCGTTACTTCCTTTCGCGTCGCCCGCCATATGACAGACGCGACCTGGGCTGCTCCCAGACGCGGCGCGCCCGGGCTATTCAGTTGGCTGGGTCCTCCCGAACTCCCGCCGGCATCAGCACTGTCGGCACCGCCCACGGGCTTCGGGGGGTATGCGGAGGGCGGAGCCCCCGGATCTATTCAGTTGTCGGTCCTCCCGAACTCCCGCCAGCATCGGCACTGTCGGCACCGCCCACGGGCTTCGGGGGTACGCGGGGGGCGGAGCCCCCGCGGGTGGGACTACTTCGAGTACAGCTCGACGATGAGCTGCTCCTGGACCGGCGTGTCGATGACCTGCCGGGCCGGGAGCGAGTGTACGAGGATCCGCAGCTCGTTCGGGATGACCTCGAGCCAGGCCGGTACGATCCGCTCGCCCGCCTCGGCCCGCGCGATGACAAATGGTGTCAGCTCGCGGGAGGACTCGCGGACCTCGACGATGTCGTTCTCGGACACTCGGTAGGACGGAATGTCCACCTTCTGCCCGTTGACCATGAAGTGGCCGTGGCGAACCAGCTGCCGGGCCATGTCGCGGCTCTTGGCGAAGCCCGCGCGGTAGACCACGTTGTCGATCCGGCTCTCGAGGATCCGCAACAGGTATTCACCCGTCTTGCCGGTGCGCCGGCTGGCCTCTTGATAGTAGTTGTGGAACTGCTTCTCGAGGACGCCGTAGATGCGGCGCGCCTTCTGCTTCTCGCGGAGCTGCAGGAGATACTCGCTGTCCTTGCTGCGGCCGCGGCCGTGCTCACCCGGGGGATAGGGCCGGATCTCGATCGGGCACTTCGGCGACTCGCACTTGGCGCCCTTGAGGAACAATTTCATCTTCTCGCGACGGCACCGCTTGCAGTCTGCTCCGGAATACCGAGCCATGTCTCTCGTTCTCTCCCTACCTCAGACTCGGCGCCGCTTCGGCGGACGCGGACCATTGTGCGGGACCGGAGTGACATCCTGGATCGAACCGACCTCGAGGCCGACGGCCTGCAGGGATCGGATCGCGGTCTCCCGGCCGGAGCCGGGACCCTTGACGAAGACATCGACCTTGCGCATGCCGTGCTCCTGCGCGCGTCGGGCCGCCGCCTCGGCCGCCATCTGAGCGGCGTACGGGGTCGACTTGCGAGAGCCCTTGAAGCCGACCTGGCCGGCGCTGGCCCACGAGATCACCGCGCCAGCGGGGTCGGTGATCGAGATGATCGTGTTATTGAAGGTGCTTTTGATGTGCGCGTGGCCGTGGGCCACGTTCTTCCGCTCCTTGCGGCGGACCTTCTTCGCGGCCGCCTGACGGCTTCTCGGAGGCATTCGGCTGGTCTCTCTTGGTCCTTGTGCTCTCTAACGTCGGTGTATGCCTGGCGCGTGGCCATGGACTTGCCCGCCGGCATCGGTACTCTCGGCGCCGCCGGGGGATTCGAGTCTTCCCCCGCGGGCCTACTTCTTGCCAGGCTTCTTCTTGCCGGCGATCGCCTTACGCGGACCTTTCCTCGAGCGCGCATTGGTGTGCGTCCGCTGGCCGTTCACGGGCAGACCGCGGCGGTGTCGCAGACCCTGATAAGCGCCGATCTCGACCTTGCGCCGGATGTCCGACTGCACCTCGCGGCGCAGGTCACCCTCGATCCGGTAGCTCGATTCGATCCAGTCGCGCAGTTTGACCAGATCCTCGTCAGAGAGGTCGTGGACCCGCAGGTCCGGGGACACACCAGTCGCCTCCAGCGTCTGCAGGGCGCGGCTGCGACCGATGCCGTAGATATAGGTCAGCGCGACCTCGAGCCGCTTGTCCCGCGGCAGGTCGACTCCGACGAGGCGTGCCATCGTGGCGATGCTCCTGTTGTGTCAGCCCTGGCGCTGCTTGTGCCTGGGGTTCTCGCAGATGACCATGACCCGCCCATGCCGGCGGATCACCTTGCACTTGTCACAAATCTTCTTGACGCTCGGCTTGACCTTCATTGCGTTCTCCAGGACGTCTTCTCACGTTGCCACGCGACGTCAGGTCGAGGCGGGGGGTCGAGCCCCGGCCATCAGACGTCCCGTCCGTCCGGTACTGCCGGACGTCCTCATTTGTATCGGTAAACGATCCGCCCACGGCTCAGGTCGTACGGACTCAGCTCGACGACGACTCGGTCGTCCGGCAGGATCCGGATGTAGTGCATCCGCATCTTCCCGCTGATATGCGCAAGAACCTTGTGCCCGTTCGCGAGCTCCACCCGGAACATCGCATTCGGGAGGCTCTCGACGACGGTGCCCTCGATCTCGATGGCACCCTCTTTCTTGGGCATGTCCCTCCGCGTGGACATTGGTTGGGTCTGCTGCCCGATCCCGCACCGACCGAGGGTCGTCGATCATGGATCCGTGGCAACGGCACACAGGAAGCCCCGCCGCTTAAGCACCAGAAACCAGCCGCAGGGTGCTGACGACGAGGGCCGTAGTGAACCGAGGTCAAAGTGTACGCCAGAACGCAGCCCAGCCGCCAATCGGGCCCGGCGGTGTCGCAAGGCCTACGCGGTTGGTCGGCTATGCGCCGCTACTGCGCCACCTCCTGTCTGCCGATTTGATCCGCCAACCGCACGAAATCCGAGCGGAGCGCACCGAATACGAGACGTCAAGCTCCGGGTTGATCCGCTTGACGGATCAACCCATGGAGGGCGGGACGCCTGCGCCGCCCGGAAGGGCGTTGGGGACGCCACCGATCGCCGCCGCGCTTTCGTCGGCGCGGGGCGGCAGCCTCGTCAGCCGGTGGCTGCGGCGGCGAGGTGGGCCAGCTTGGCCCGGCCGCCGTCGAGAGCGGTGAGGACCCATGGACCGTCCTCGGTCATGGTCACGGTGTGCTCGAAGTGCGCGGCATAGGACCCGTCGGTGGTGACCACGGTCCAGTCATCGGCGAGCACGCGGGTATGCCGCGTGCCGAGGGTGATCATCGGCTCAACGGCCAGCGCCAGACCCTTCACGAGCCTCGGACCGTGCCCCGTCCGTCCGTAGTTCGGCACCGGCGGATCTTGGTGCATGTCCGAGCCGATCCCGTGGCCCACGTACTCCTGGATAATGCCGTACCGCCCGGAGCTTCCGACGTACGACTCGACGGCGTGCGAGATGTCGGTGAGCCGGCCACCCAGCGTGGCCGCGGCCAGCCCCCGCCACAGCGCCTCCTCGCACACCTCGATCAGGCGGGTGAACTGGTCCGGCACATCCCCCACCGGAACTGTGATCGCCGAGTCGCCATGCCAGCCGTCCACGATTGCCCCGCAGTCGATGGAGAGCACGTCGCCTTCCCGAAGCACCCGTTGGCTGGGGATGCCGTGGACGATCTCGTCGTTCACCGAGGTGCAGATCGTCGCCGGGTAGCCGTGGTAACCCTTGAACGAGGAGATCGCCCCGCTCCCAGCGATGCTGCGTTCGGCGATCGCATCGAGGTGGGCCGTGGTGACACCGGGGGCGACCGCGGCACGCAGGAGTTCGAGAGTTCGCGCCACGACGAGTCCCGCCTCCCGCATCTTTGCGATCTGCGCCTCGGTCTTCAGCTCGATCATGTGCTCCCCACGGCATTCTCCGGCGTAACCGGTAGAACGGCACCTTCCTCCAACAAGATTGGAGCTAGGGTCCCTTCTGCCGAGGCGAAAGTGCCGTTCATGCGACCAGTTTCTCTCGGTGTCAGCCGGTGAACCGCATGAGCGCGTTGATGGCTCGTTCGGTCACGTCTTCCACCGGGCCCGTGGCGTCCACGCCCACGAGGCTGCCCTTGTCCGCATAGAAGTCGATCAGCGGTGCAGTCTGCTCGGCGTACACCTCGAGCCGGTGCCGGACGGTTTCCTCGCGATCGTCGTCACGCTGGAACAGCTCTCCGCCGCACTGGTCGCAGATGCCTTCGCGGCTCGGTGGGTCGAAATCCAGATGCCACACCCGGCCGCAGACGCGGCAGGTTCGCCGTCCGGACAGCCTCCGTACCACCTCGTCGTCGTCGACGACCAGCTCGAGCACCACGTCGAGCTTCGTGCCCATGTCATCGAGCATCTCGTCGAGGGCCTTCCCCTGCGTGAGGGTGCGCGGGAAGCCGTCGAGGAGAAAGCCGTCCCTGGTGTCCCCCTCCGCCAGCCGATCCCGGACCATCGCGATCGTCACCGAGTCCGGCACCAGGTCGCCGCGGTCCATGTAGGCTTTGGCCTCCGTCCCGAGCTCGGTGCCCTGGCTCACGTTCGTGCGGAAGATCTCTCCCGTCGAAATCTTGGGGATCGACAGGTGGGAGGCGATGAACTGGGCCTGGGTCCCCTTCCCCGCGCCCGGTGGCCCGACGAGGACGATGTGCACTACCGCAGGAAGCCCTCGTAGTTACGCTGCTGGAGCTGGCTCTCGATCTGCTTCACCGTCTCGAGCCCGACGCCAACGATGATCAGGATGCTGGTGCCGCCGAACGGGAACCGCTGGCTCACGCTGCTCCCAAAGATCGCGATGGCGAACATCGGGATGACCGCAACGAGGCCAAGGTAGAGCGAGCCGGGGAACGTGATCCGGCTGGAGACGTACGACAGATACTCAGCCGTCGGCCGGCCCGCCCGAATGCCGGGAATAAAGCCGCCGTACTTCTTCATGTTGTCGGCGATCTCGGTCGGGTTGAACGCGATGCTCACCCAGAAGTAGGTGAAGAACACGATCAGCGCGAAGAAGGCGATGATGTAGATCGGATGATCGCCACGAACAAAGTGCTCCTGCACCCAGCCCGACCAGCCGGACGTCTGATCCTGTACCAGCTGGGACGCGAGCGCCGGCAAGTAGAGCAGCGACGATGCGAAGATCACTGGTATGACGCCGGCCTGGTTCACCTTCATCGGGATATATGTCGAGGTCCCGCCGTACATGCGTCGCCCGACCATCCGCTTCGCGTACTGGACCGGGATGCGACGCTGGGACTGCTCGATGAAGATCACTGCAGCGACGATCGAGAGGCCGACAACCATCACGATCAGGAACGAGCTCCAGCCCTCGGACAGTTTGATCGCCCACAGGGACTGCGGGAAGGTCGCGGCGATCTGGGTGAAGATCAGGATCGACATACCGTTGCCGATGCCCCGGTCGGTAATGAGCTCGCCGAGCCACATGATCACGGCAGTGCCCGCGGTCATGACGAAGACCATCGTCACAATGCCGAAGAAGCCGACATCCCTGATCAGCGGCTCCTGGCACCCCTGCAGCAAACGGCCTGGTTCGTTCGCGATCGCGATGATGCTCGTCGACTGCAGGATGGCCAGGCCGACGGTCAGGTAGCGGGTGTACTGGGTGATCTTCGCCGTGCCGGCCTGGCCCTCCTTCTTGAGGGCTTCCAGGCGGGGGATCACCACGGTCAGCAGCTGCAGGATGATGCTCGCCGTGATGTACGGCATGATGCCGAGGGCGAACACCGACAGCTGCAGCAACGCACCGCCGCTGAAGAGGTTGATCAGGCCGTAGATGCCGCCCTGGTCCAGCAGCGGCTGGAGACAGGTGTTGATGGCACCGGTGTCCACTCCTGGAGTCGGCACCGCCGATCCCAGCCGGAACAGCGCGATCATGCCAGCAACGAAGAGCAGCTTTCGGCGCAGGTCGGGCGTGCGGAATGCCCGGACGAACGCGGATAGCACTGTTCCTCCTGCGCAACCGCCCGCGCGGCGGGCGGGGCTTGTCGTCGGTTAGTCGTGTCGGCGGACTTTGTCGCACCAGACGCACACGGACAATACCTGATCCTTGCCACCCCACGAAGTTTTGATCGCTGCCATTACGTCCGGGGTGGGCCATAGCCGGAGGTCGTGGTGTGCCTTAGATCTCGGTGGTGGTACCGCCAGCCGCGGCGATCTTCTCCTTGGCCGCGGCCGAGAACGCGTTCGCGCTGACCTGGAGCGCAACCGTCACCTCACCGGTGCCGAGTACCTTCACCGGCCGGCCACGACGAACCACGCCCTTGCCGGCCAGGCTGTCGACCGTGACCTCGCCACCCTCCGGGTAGAGGGCGGCGAGCCTGTCGAGGTTGACGACCTGATACTCAACGCGGAACGGGTTCCTGAATCCCTTCAGCTTTGGCAGCCGCATGTGCAGCGGCATCTGGCCGCCCTCGAACCGTTCGGGCATTCGGTCGCGGGCCTTCGACCCCTTAGTACCGCGACCCGCAGTCTTGCCCTTCGCCCCAGCCTCGCCCCGGCCTACTCGGGTCTTCGTGGTGTGGGCGCCAGGAGCCGGGCGCAGATGATGGACCTTGAGGGCCATGACTAGTCGACCTCCTCCACGGTGACGAGGTGCGACACCATCCTGACCATCCCGCGGATCTCCGGACGGTCCTCCTTCACGACCACGTCGCCGACGTGCTTGAGACCGAGCGTACGCAGGGTCTCACGCTGGTTCTTCTTACCGCCGATCCCAGACCTCGTCTGGGTGACCTTGAGCCTCGCCATCACGCACCCGCCCCGGCCCGGGCCCGCAACAGGGGCGGCGGTGCGACATCTTCGAGCGGGAGGCCGCGCCGAGCCGCCACCGACTCCGGCCGCTCGAGCTGCTTGAGCGCCTTGACGGTCGCGTGGACGATGTTGATGGCGTTGGCCGAGCCGAGCGACTTCGACAGTACGTCATGGATGCCGGCGCACTCGAGGACGGCGCGTACTGGGCCGCCGGCGATGACGCCAGTACCTGGTGACGCCGGCTTCAGCAGCACGACACCGGCTGCCTCTTCACCTTGGACGGGGTGCGGGATCGTTCCCTGGATGCGCGGCACCTTGAAGAAATGCTTCTTGGCCTCCTCGACACCCTTGGCGATGGCGGCCGGCACCTCCTTCGCCTTGCCGTAGCCGACCCCCACTGTGCCGTCGCCGTCGCCAACGACGACGAGCGCGGTAAAGCTGAATCGACGGCCACCTTGGACGACCTTCGCAACCCGGTTGATGGCGACCACGCGCTCGACGTACGCGGTCTTCTCCGCGGCGCCCTCGCGGCGGCCGTCGCCGCGACGGTCCCGCCGTTCACCGCCGCCACCGCGGCGCTGAGCTCCTGGCATCAGAGTTTCCTTGTCTTGATCGAAATCGTCATCAGAATTCCAGGCCCGCCTCGCGGGCGCCTTCGGCGAGAGCCGCGACCCGGCCGTGATACCGGTAGCCGCCCCGGTCGAACACGACCGAGGAGAGGCCAGCGGCCTTGGCCCGCTCCGCCACGAGCGTGCCTACCTCGCGGGCCCGAGCGGACTTGTCCCCTTCCCCGCTGCGGATGGTCGCGTCCATCGAGGAGGCGGAGACAACAGTACGCCCAGCCGAGTCGTCTACCAGCTGCACGACGATGTGCCTTGCCGAGCGGGACACGACGAGCCTAGGCATGGTCGACGTGCCTGCGACCTTCTTCCGTACCCGCAAATGGCGGCGCTGCCGGGCGGTGCGCTTCGCGCTCCCGGCCTTGCCGATCTTCACACCGACAGCCATGACCTACTTACCAGCCTTTCCGACCTTGCGGCGGATGATCTCGCCCTGGTAGCGCACACCCTTGCCCTTGTACGGGTCCGGCTTGCGCAGCTTGCGGATCTTGGCAGCGATCTCGCCGACCAGCTGCTTGTCGATGCCCTGTACCTGAAACCGCGTCGGCGTGTCCACCTGAAAGGTGATGCCATCCGGCGCCTCCACGACGACCGGGTGGCTGAAGCCCAGGGAGAACTCGAGTGCCGATCCCCTCGCCACTACCCGGTAGCCGATGCCCTGGATCTCCAGGGTCTTCTGGTATCCCTGAGTCACGCCCGTGACCATGTTGGCGACAAGACTGCGGGTGAGCCCGTGGAGCTGGCGGTTGCGCCGCTCGTCGTCCGGCCGCTTCACCAACAGTGCGCCGTCCTCCCGGATCACCTCGATGGGAGCGGCGACGGTGTGCGACAGCCTGCCCCTCGGTCCGGTGACCGTGACCTCGTTCCCAGTGATGGAGACCTCGACGCCAGCGGGCACGGGAATGGGCATGCGTCCGATACGCGACATGGTGCTGCCTCCTTCCCCTACCAGACGTAGGCGAGCACTTCCCCGCCCACGCCCCTCTTGGCGGCCTGCCTGTCGGTCAGCAGACCGGACGATGTCGAGATGATCGCGACACCAAGCCCGCCGAGGACCTTTGGCAGCCCGGTCGACTTCGCGTACACCCGAAGGCCAGGCTTGGAGACCCGGCGCAGGCCGGCGATCGAGCGCTCGCGGTTCGGGCCGTACTTGAGATGAATAGTCAGGTTCTTGCCTACGTCGGCGTCCTCGACCTTCCAACTCGCGATGTAGCCCTCCTGCTGGAGGATTTCCGCGATGTGCGACTTGATTTTGCTGTACGGCATCGACACGTCGTCGTGGTATGCCGAGTTGGCGTTGCGCAGACGGGTCAGCATGTCTGCTATCGGGTCTGTCATCGTCATGGCCTACGGGCCCTCTTTCCCGCCGCGGTTTCCACTCGTCCTAAGCGGACCTACGGCGAACAGCGTTCTTCCTTGGTCTATTTAGTTTTCGCCTACCCCAGCCACCGGGTGGGGTGCCGGGGGGTGCCGGGGGGTGCCGGTGCCTACCAGCTTGACTTGGTGACGCCGGGGAGCTCACCGCGGTGAGCCAGCTCGCGCAGGCAGATCCGGCACAGCCCGAACTTGCGATACACCGATCGAGGCCGACCGCACCGCTGGCAGCGGGTGTACCCCTGCACCTTGAATTTTGGCTTGCGCGCGGCCTTCGCGATCAGCGACTTCTTCGCCACGTCAGCTCTCCCTAAACGGAAATCCGAGGTGGCGCAGGAGCGCCCGGCCCTCGTCGTTGGTTTTGGCGGTGGTCACGAGCGTCACGTCCATGCCGCGCACCCGATCGACGGTGTCGGGATTCACCTCGTGAAACATGCTCTGCTCAGTCAGTCCGAAGGTGTAGTTGCCCTTGCCGTCGAACTGCCTCGGTGAGAGCCCGCGGAAGTCGCGGATGCGCGGGAGTGCGATGCTCAGAAGCCGGTCAAGGAACTCCCACATGCGGTCGCCGCGCAGCGTTGCGTGCGCGCCGATCGGCATGCCCTCGCGCAGCTTGAATTGCGCGATCGACTTGCGGGCCCGGGTCACGGCGGGCCGCTGGCCGGTGATCGCGGCAAGATCGCGGATCGCGCCCTCCATCAACTTCGAGTCGCGGGCCGCCTCGCCGACACCCATGTTCACCACGATCTTGGTGACCGTCGGTACCTGCATCACGTTCTTGTAGCCGAACTCGGTGCGTAGCTGCGGCAAGATCTCGTCGAGATAGCGCTGCTTCAGCCGGGGCCGGGTCCGTGGACCGGCACCGGTGGGGCGCTCTGCGGTCGTCGCTGTCATCAGATGTCCTTACCGCTCCGCTTCGACGTGCGAATCTTGCGTACCTTCTCGCGACTGCCCTCGATGGCGTGCGCCTCCTTGCGATAGCCGATCCGGGCGGGCTTCTTCGTCTCGTCGTCGACGATCATCACGTTGCTGATGTGAATCGACGACTCCTGGGTCATGATCCCGCCGGTCTTCGCGCCGCGGGTGGTCTGGGTGACTTTGGTGTGACGCTTGACCATGTTCACGCCCTCCACCAGCACCCGCTGCTTCTTCGGGTCCACCGAGATCACCTTGCCCTCGGCGCCCTTGTCGCCGCCTGCGATCACAACCACCGTGTCACCCTTCTTGATCTTCATGTCAAAGCACCTCCGGGGCGAGCGAGATGATGCGCATGAACCGCTTCTCCCGCAGCTCGCGGCCGACCGGCCCGAAGATACGGGTACCGCGTGGATCACCGCCGTCCCTGATCAGAACCGCTGCGTTCTCGTCGAAACGGATATATGAGCCGTCGACGCGGCGCCGCTCTTTCTTGGTCCGCACGATGACGGCCTTGACGACCTCGCCCTTCTTGACGCTGCCGCCAGGGATGGCGTCCTTGACGGTCGCGACGATGACGTCACCGATTCCCGCGTACCGTCGGCCGGAGCCGCCGAGCACGCGGATGCACAACAGCTCCTTGGCACCCGTGTTGTCGGCGACCCGTAGTCGCGACTCCTGCTGGATCACTTCAGACTCCTATTTCGACGAGCGGCTAAACGCCGCTCGGCTGCCTTGCTCGCCAAGTGACGAATGCTCGCTTTCTCGGATTCGTCACTTGGCCTTCTCGAGGATCTCGACGACCCGCCACCGCTTGGTCGCCGAGCGGGGCCTGGTCTCCATGAGAAGGACGCGGTCGCCGATGCCGCACTGGTTCTGCTCATCGTGCGCCTTCAGCTTGCTCGTCCGGCGCATGACCTTGCCGTAGAGCGGGTGCTTGACCCGGTCCTCGACGGCCACGACAACGGTCTTGTCCATCTTGTCGCTCACGACCCGGCCTTCACGGACCTTGCGGGCCCCGCGGGCGGCCTCGCCGGTGTCAAGTGCCGAGGGGGCTGAGTCGCTCATCGAACCTCCGGTGGCCTCGGTCATGACGCCTCCTCCTCCGTATCCACCGGCGTGATGCCGAGCTCGCGCTCCCGCATGATCGTGTAGATGCGGGCGATGTCCCGGCGCACCGCCCGCAGCCGGCCGTGGCTCTCGAGCTGCCCAGTAGCCGCCTGGAAGCGGAGGTTGAACAGCTCCTCCCTCGCCTCCCGCAGCTTGCCGAGCAGCTCGTCCTGCGGAAGCAGCCGAAGCTCGTTGGGCTTCGTTCCGATTGCCATCACGCCTCCTCACGCTTGACGATCCGGCTCTTCATCGGCAGCTTGTGGGCGGCTCGGGTGAGCGCCTCACGCGCGACCTTCTCGTTCGGGAACGACAACTCGAACATGATCCGGCCGGGCTTCACGTTCGCGATCCACCACTCCGGCGAGCCCTTGCCCGAGCCCATCCGCGTCTCGGCCGGCTTCTTGGTCAGCGGCCGGTCGGGATAAATGTTGATCCACACCTTTCCGCCACGACGAATGTGCCGGTTGATGGCTATACGAGCCGACTCGATCTGCCGGTTCGTGACGTATGCAGGCTCGAGCGCTTGGATGCCGTAGTCCCCGAAGGCGACCTTCGTGCCGCCCTTTGCCCGTCCGGAGCGGTCTGGATGGTGCTGCTTGCGGTGCTTGATCTTCCGTGGGATTAGCATCGGTCAGCCCTCCGTTTCCTGCTCGCCACCAGCCGTGGAGGCGGCTGGTGCACCGGCCGGGCGGTCTGGAGAGTCACCCGCTCTTGATGCGACATCGGTCGCCGTCTCGGCCGGCTGCCGGCCGGCCTGACGCTCGGCCCGATCGCCCCGCTCACGGCCGGGCCCACCGCTCCCGCGG
>JBKOZJ010000128.1:0-47450 GCA_046725875.1 Actinomycetota bacterium | reverse complement strand
AGTGATCCGAACTCCAACGGTGACGCTGTATCACCGATGGATGGGCTGGAACGCCTCTTCACTGCGGCGAGTCCTCGTGGCGGCGTTCATCGGGCTGGTCGTCGGTCTTTTGCTCGGGTGGGCCGCACCGTGGCAGTTGGCTGCGGTCCTGGGCTGGGACGCCGCGGCGGTTGCCTACCTTCTGACCATCTGGCCGATCATCTTCCGGGCGGACAGCGCGCAAGCCAAGCAGCTCTCAACACGTGAGGACGAAAATCGGGGATCCGCCGCGGTGCTGCTCCTAGCGGCGAGCGTTGCCAGCCTCCTAGGTGTGGGCGCCGCCCTTATCTTTGCCAGTCGGGAGAACGGGTCAGAGCGTGCCCTGCCCATCGCCGTGGCCGTGTTCACCGTCTTGGTGTCGTGGACGGTGAACAACACCGTCTACACCCTGCACTATGCCCACCTGTATTACAGGTCGGCGGCCACAGGCATCGCCTTCCCCGACTCCAGCGGACAAGATCCGCCCAGCTACCGCGACTTTGCCTACGTCGCTTTCACGATCGGCATGACATATCAGGTATCCGACACGGCCGTGCGAGCTCCGCTGATCCGGCGCACGGTGCTGTCCCACGCTCTTCTGTCGTATCTCTTTGGCGCGGTCATCATTGGCGGCTCGGTGAACCTTATTGCTGGATTGCTTCGCTAATGCCAGGTGCGCGAGTCACCAGCCGGGAAAGGGTGGCTCACGGCGTTCGACCTGACTCCAGTAGTCGCGGTGGTCGACGATCTGGCCGTCGCCGGCGAACCGAAGGATCGTCGTACCCGCGAGGGTGAGCTGCTGACCTTGCTCGACCCAGGTTGCCCACCACTCGACCGCAGCCCGATTGCCCGCCGCAATCGGTTCGCCAAACCAGCACTCGATGTCCTGTTCGACAGCAAAGTTCTCCGTGAGGTAGTGGCGGACACCGTCAAGACCACGATCGGGCTCTCGGAACACCAGCGCTCGGTAACGGCAGCCGTCCGCGTAGAGAGCGACGATCGCCTCGACGTCACGTTCCGGCCACGCTCGCTGCCACGTATCCCGCCACCGGCGCGCCGCTGCCAACACGTCCACGCCGGGAGCATACGGTCGGACGCCATTCCCCGTCCGGGCAGCACGATGTCGAGAGTGAGACCAGCCAGGCGGCCGCATGGAGCGGCCGCCTGGCGTGGATGCCAGCCGTCACACTGGCTGGAAGTAGTGCTTCGCCGTGTAGTGGGCGACCTTCCCGCCGAGGATCTGGGCTTGTACGTCGGCGGTGCGGTAGTGCAGGCCGGCCCAGATGCGGGCGTCGATGATCTCCTTGAGCGGCTCCGAGAATCGATCGAAGTAGCGGATCTCCCCCGGGAACCGGGAACTGGTCACGCCGAACCGGACCTTGTCGGTGCCGAAGAACATCCGCAGCACCCCCAGGTGGGCGCCGTCCACACAGAGGTGGCCGGATGGGTGCTCGGGGTAGGGCGCGGTGAGCAGTGCCGTCCAGGATGGGTCCGGCTGGGTGGCCGGGTTGCCGTCCCGGTCTGCCTCGTGGATTGCCTGCCAGGGCCGCCAGAAGTCCCAGTAGTACTTGTCGTTCCAGCAGTTGATCGCCGCGTCCGCGGCGGCCAGGTCCTCCATCGCGAACAGGAGGGCGCTGTCGTCAAGGTCCACTCCGTAGGCCGGATCCTCGACCAGGGACCGGGCGACACCGTTCCACTGCAGGGCCGGACCCCCCGCGCTCTGCCAGAACAGCGCAATGTGTGTCTGCTCAGCGGTGCGGGCCGTGCTGTTTACCGAGCCGAGGGCCTTGACCTCATTGAAGTCCTCCGCCCAGGCGGCGCTGCTCAATGCCTGCGGGCCGTCGGTGCGGAGCTGCGACGAGCTTTGCATCAGGAACGGCCGCACCTCGCCGACCCACGGGGTCGGGTCGAGCACTGGGGTGCCGTCCGGGTTCAGCAACGGCTGCCAATGCCCCGCCTCGGGGTTCGGCTTCCATGGCGATGGCCCAAACCGTCCCTCGGCCGCGGGAGCATGATCGCTGAACTCATACCTCGACACGGAGCCGCCGAGCTGAGCAGTTGGAAGGTACGAGCGGATCCATGCGCGCCCCTGGCGCAACAGTCTTCGACGGAGCGTGTCGAGCTGCGCGATGTGACTTCGTATAGGGGGTGAGAGGCCAACGCGCCGACGACAGTGGAGGAACAGCGATGACTCAGTACCTGCTCAGCATCTATCAGCCTGAAGGCACTCCGGTGCCCGAGCTCCTCGAAAAGGTGATGGCGGATCTCGAGGTCCTGAATCAGGAAATCCGGGAGGCGGGCGCGTGGGTCTTCACCGCGGGACTACACCCGGCGAGCACGGCGACCGTTGTACGGGCAAAGGACGGCGACCCGCTCATCACCGATGGTCCGTATGTCGAGGGCAAGGAGCACATCGGTGGCCTCTGGATCATTTCCGCGCCCGACCTGGACGCCGCCCTCGACTGGGCCACGAAGGCCGCCGAGGCGACGACGCTGCCGATCGAAGTACGGCCGCTCGCGTACTACGCGGCCTGAGAAGCGTCATGCTCTCGACTGATACGCCAGACCCGGTAACTCGGGCGGACATCGAGAGAGTGTTCCGGGCCGAGTATGGGCGGGCGGTGGCCGTGCTGGTCCGCTCCTTCGGCGACATCGACGTCGCGGAGGAGGCAGCCCAGGAGGCGTTCACCGCAGCCATAGAGCGATGGCCGGCAACCGGCCTTCCGCCGCGCCCGGCGGGCTGGATCATCACGACCGCGCGCAACCGCGCCATCGACCGGCTCCGCCGGGAAGCCGTGCGCGCGGACAAGCATGCGCAGGCCGCGCTGCTCACTGATTCCGAGGGACCGTACGAACCGGGCGAGGAGGACGCGGTGCCGGACGAGCGGTTGCGCCTCATCTTCACTTGTTGCCATCCAGCGCTGGCGCCAGCATCGCGGGTGGCCCTGACGCTGCGGCTGCTCGGTGGCTTGACCACTGCAGAGATCGCGCGGGCCTTCCTCGTGCCGGAACCCACGATGGCCCAACGGCTGGTACGGGCGAAGGGCAAGATCCGTGACGCACGGATTCCGTACAGGGCGCCACGCGCAGAGCAGCTGCCCGATCGCCTGGGCGCAGCGCTGACGGTGATCTACCTCATCTTCAACGAGGGGTACGCGACGACCAGCGGCGATCGGCTCGACCGTGCAGACCTCTGCGCGGAGGCGATCCGGCTCGGTCGGCTGCTCGCCGAGCTGATGCCGGACGAGCCCGAGGTCATGGGCCTGCTCGCATTGATGCTGCTGACCGAGTCGCGGCGGCCGGCCCGCGCGACGCCCGATGGCGCAATCGTGCTGCTTGCTGAACAGGACAGAGGGCTGTGGGACCTGGACCTTATCGGGGAGGGTCAGGCGATCGTCCGGGAGTGCCTAAGACGGAATCAGCCCGGTCCGTACCAGATCCAGGCGGCGATCAACGCTGTTCACACCGATGCGACGACGGCCTCCGACACCGACTGGGGCCAGATCCTGCAGCTCTACGACCAGCTCTTCGCGCTGACGCCGACGCCGGTCGTTGCATTGCACCGGGCGGTCGCGTTGGCTGAGGTTGCCGGACCGGCAGAGGCGCTCGCCGCGGTGGACGCGCTCGATCTTGATACCTACTACCTCTTCCACGCCGTCCGGGCCGACCTGCTGCTCCGGGTGGGCCGGACCACCGAGGCGGCCCGGGCCTACGAGACGGCGATCGGCCGGACGGCCAATACGCCAGAGCAAGACCTGCTCAAGCGCCGACTCGCCGCGCTGGCGGGATGACCGAGCCGGTGCCTTAGTAGTTCAAGCGGTCCTCGGTCAGCTCATCTAAGGCCCCTGACCGGGAAAGACCAGGCGATCTCCCAATGTGGCCGGTCTGCCTTAGGGAGCAGTCTCGAACCTGTCGAAGGAGACGGTGTTCGAGGAGGCAGCAATGACCATCACCAACGACTACTTCACCAGGCTGGTGTCGGAGGAGCGCTCCGTGGGGCTGCGCGAGGAGGCGCAGGCCTACCGTCTGGCAAGGATGATCGGGTCGATTCGCACGTCCGCCCGCGCCCTACGAAGTCGCGGCGGCCCGCGGCGGCCGGCACAGATCCCGCGGCAGCGGGAGCACCCGTCGGCTGAGCAGCGGACCGGCAATCCTGAGCTTGGCAGCAAGGACACGTCAGTGGATCTTCTCCGGTGCGCGGCGTGACCGGCGGCGAGCGGACCAAAATTGGTCCGCCGCTGTCGGTGGTGGGTGGCACGATGAATGACATGCCCGCCGCCCTTAGCAGTCCTGGCATGGTGGGGCGGATCGCGGAGCTTGACGAGCTGCGATCCGCCCTAACCACGACCGCGGGCGGCGAGGCGGTCACGGTTCTGCTCGGTGGCGAGGCCGGTGTCGGGAAGACCCGGCTGATCGGTGAGTTCAGCCGGGAGGCCGCTAGCCGCGGTGTCCGGGTTGTCCTGGCCCAGTGCGTCGAGCTGGGCGGCGACGGCCCACCGTATGCCCCGGTTGCGGCAGCGCTGCGCGATCTCGTCGGGCAGCTCGGCGCCGAGCACGTGCTCGAGCTGGCTGGTCCCGGGCGATCCGCGCTGGCCGCCCTCGTTCCGCAGCTCGGCCTCAGCGATCCGTCGGCCGACTACGGCCGGGGCCGGCTGTTCGAGGTCGTCGCCGTCCTCCTCGAGCAGGCGTCCGCGGAGCAACCCCTGTTGGTCGTTGTCGAGGACATCCACTGGGCAGACGGCTCGACCCGAGACCTGCTGAGGTTCTTGGTGCGCGCGCTGAGTTCGACGCGGTTGATGCTGGTCTACAGCTATCGCAGTGACGAGGTCAACCGGACGCACCCGCTGCGTCGGTTCCTCGCCGAGCTTGATCGGGTACGCAACGTAGAGCGACTGGAAGTTCCTCGGCTCTCCCAGGCTGAGGTGGGGGAGCAGCTAGCCGGGATCATCGGGCAGCAGGTCGCGGCCGAGACCGTGGCGAGGGTGTATGAGCGCAGCGGCGGGATCCCGTTCTTCGTCGAGGAGCTGGCGCGCGGTGAGATCGACGACGGCTGTCGGCCGCTCCCAGACTCGCTGCGCGACCTGCTGCTCGTCGGCGTTGAGCAACTCTCCGATACCGCCCAGTCGACACTCCGCCTGCTGGCCGTGGGAGGCAACCGAGTCGACCACGCCGTGCTTGCCGAGGTGTCCGACCTGAAGGCAGCGGAGCTTGATCAGGCCCTGCTCGAGGCGGTGTCGGCCCACGTCATTCGGGTCGACGGCGAGGGATACGCCTTTCGGCACGCGCTGCTGCGGGAGGTCCTGCACGATGACCTCCTGCCCGGAGTTCACGTGCGGCTGCACAAGCGTTATGCCGAGGTGCTGGAGGAGCGGCCGGGTTTGCTCGACGGGTCCTCGGCCATCGCCGAGATCGCCCACCACTGGTATGCGGCGCACGAGCTCGAGCGCGCCTTTCGCGCCGCGTTGGTCGCCGCCGACGACGCGGGGCGAAGCTATGCGCACGCCGAGGCGCAGAAGCTGTTCGAGCGGGCTCTGGAGCTCTGGGACCGTGTCAATGATCCAGCTGGTGCCGCCGGCGCCGACCACGCTGAGATCCTCGTCCGCGCCGCCTCGGCGGCATTCGACGCAGGCGAGCTTGAACGCGCTCTTGCTTTGATCGATGCGGCCCTCGCCGAGGTCGATCTCGATACCGACGCCACACAGTGGGCGATGATCGTGCACTACAAGAGCAAGATCCTTAACGATCTAGGGCGATCCGAGTCGATCAAGGTCGCGAAGGATGGGCTGGCGGCGCTTCCGGCCGAATCCCCGCTCGAGCCCAGGGCGCGGCTGACCCAGCTGCTCGCCTCCCAGCTCATGATGCAGGCAAGTTTCACCGAGGCCGCCGAGGTCGCCGTCGATGCGGCCAAGCTGGCCACTGCGGCAGGCGCCACCAATCCACTGTTCCGGGCGCACAACGTCCGTGGCCCAGCCCTAATTCACCTGGGCCGCATCGACGAGGGAATGGCAGCCTTCGCATCCGCCCGCGCCGCGGCGGGCGACGCTCCGGAGATGCTTGTTTCCTACTACCTCAACCTTTCGGATGCCCTCAACCTCCTCGGCCGTTATCGAGAGGCGGTCGACGCCGCCCGGATGGGCATCCGCTGTGCGCAGGAGCTGGGACTCGCGCGCACACTGGGCGCGATGTTGGCCGGCAACGCGGCCGACCCGCTGATCGCGCTCGGAGAGTGGGATGAGGCCGAGCGCCTCGTCCGCCGCGCACTCGACCTCGACCCCCCGGTTCGGCATATATGGCATCTGCTCATGTTGCGGTCCTGGCTTGAGCTGTGGCGCGGCGATGTCCATGCGGCCGGCCGTTCGCTGGTCGAACTCAAGGAGCGCATGGCCAGGCGAAGCCCTGGCGCCGGCTATGCCATCCCCACCGCCGTGCTCGCCACGGAGATCGCACTGGCCAAGGACAACGTCGACGCTGCCTGGGCTGAGGCACTCACCGCGCTGGACGAGCCTCGCGCCACTGGTTACGACATGCGAATGCTTGCCGTTGCAGCCAAGGCGGCTGCCCGCCGTGGCTCCCCCGATGAGGCTGAGCGGATCCGCGAGACGGCCGCCGCAGCCAAGGACTGGGGACCGGCAGGGGTTTGGCGCAGCGTCGTGATCGCCGAGTTGGCCGACCGGGAGCCGCGGGCGGTGGTCGATCTCTCGGATGGCTCGGCGAGTTACGGTCCGGCGACGGTGGCGTGGCGCCAGGTTCTCGACGAGGTTGCGGCCGCGGGCGGGCCCGCTTACCTGCGCCCTTACGGCTGGTATCGCCTAGGGGAGGCATTCGCAGCGGACGGCGACCGGGCGGCTGCCACCGAGGCGCTGCGCGAGGCGGCGACGGATGCCGATCGGCTGGGAGCGGGTCTGGTCCGGGGCTGGGTCGAAGACCTCAGCCGCCGCGCCCGGATGCCGTTGCTCAACGAGGTGGCCAGTGGCGGCTCGGATGGCGGCCTCAGCCTCACCCAGCGGGAGCGTGATGTGCTGCGGCTGGTCGCGGCGGGCCGGAGCAACCGCCAGATCGGCGAGGAGCTTTTCATCACAGCGAAGACCGCAAGCGTTCACGTGTCGAACATCCTGGCCAAGCTCGGGGTGTCCGGACGCGGCGAGGCCGCCGCGATGGCCCATCGCGCTGGCCTCCTCGAGGAGGAGAGCCGCCAACCTGCCTAGGGGACGCGCCGCCGGGTGGGACTAGAGCCCGTGGAGTGCCTGGTCGAAGTCGGACCAGACATCGGCCGGATGCTCGATGCCGACGGCGACTCGGATCGTCCCCGCACCGATCTCGGCTTCCTTCAGCTCGACCGCGGACAGCATCCGGTGCGAGGTGCTGGCGGGATGCAAGACCAGGGTCTCGGTTCCGCCGAGCGAGGCCGCGAGCTTGGCTAGCCGAACTCGACGAACGAACTCACGCCCCGCCTCGCGTCCGCGGGCCAGGTCGAAGGAGAAGACGCCGCCCGCGTCGGACAGGATCCGGTCGGCCAGATCGACGTTGGGATGATCGGGCAGGCCGGGCCAGTGGACCGCCGACACGGCGGGATGGTCCGCAAGCCGGCTGGTGAGGTAGTGCGCGTTCTCACACTGCTGCCGGACCCGAAGGGTAAGGGTGGCGAGGCCGCGCAGGGTGAGCCAGGCCGCGAAGGGGTCGGCGGTGACACCGAATTCGATGAACCGGGTCCAGAGGGAGCGATACAACGCCTCGTCTGCGAAGACGGCGATGCCGCCGGTTACGTCCGAGTGGCCGCCCAGGTACTTGGTAGTTGAGTGGATGACGATGTCGGCTCCGTGCTCAATTGGCCGGCACAGGACCGGTGAGGCGAAGGTGTTGTCCACGACGGTGACCACACCCCCGGCCTTGGCCAGGGCAGCGAGTGCGGGGATGTCGGCGACCTGGGTCATGGGGTTCGCGATCGTCTCGAGATAGAGCAAGCGGGTCCTCGGCCGCAGCGCTGCCCGGATCTCGGCGGGGTCGGCGCCGCCGACGAACGTGACATCGACGCCGAAGTCGTCCCGCAGGTGGTTCAGCGTGGCGTAGCTTCCGCCGTACAGACAACGCTGCGCTACGACATGATCGCCGGTGCGCACCAGGCCCATCAATATGGAGTTGATCGCGCCCATCCCCGAGCTTGTGGCCAAGGCCGCCGTGCCTCCTTCGAGCTCCGCGACGGCCGCTTCGAGCGCGCGAACCGTGGGGTTGCCGTAGCGGGTGTACGTGTAGCCGGCGTCGGGGCGGGTCATTGCCTCGGCGATGAGGTCCGGATCGTCGAATGCGTATGTCGTCGTCTGGAAGATCGGAACGCTCAGTGGCTCGCCCCGCACCGGCATTGGGACGCTGACGTGGACTGCCCGGGTTTCCGGATGCAGGTCAGCGCGGTTCAATGAAGTCTTTGCGGCGGTATCGGCGGGCGCAACGGACGGTGGGGTCAT
Source organism: Actinomycetota bacterium (assembly GCA_046725875.1). Classification (GTDB taxonomy): domain Bacteria; phylum Actinomycetota; class Actinomycetes; order JAKEEW01; family JAKEEW01; genus JBKOZJ01. The sequence continues at coordinate 38,973 of JBKOZJ010000128.1, read as the reverse complement.
CCGTACAGTGTCCCGGATGGCACGAATGACCGCGTCTGGGCCGGCGTTTGCCCGGGTGGTAGGGGCGGTATGGCCGATGCCACCTTCGCGGCGGCCCTAGCCGCGGCCGCTGCCTTTGCACCAGGGACAGATTCCGCGCGGGTTCAGGTTGTCCGGCCTGATGCGGCCACTTCCGCCACAGTTGGGGCACTTGATCGGCAGCGGGTCGTCGTCGCGTTTGCCCATGGTCGTGATCGTAGGTTCGCGGCTTCGGCGATGTTGTCGCTTCGCCCAAATGGGCGACGAACGGCACACAAAGCGCGGGGATGCCCCAGTCACTGGACGTGTTCTGATCCCCTATGGATCACCCCTTACCCGCCAAGTTCCGGTCCCCGTGCCAGGCGTTCCACAGCTCGGCATAAGCACCGCCGGCGGCAACAAGCTCCGGGTGACTGCCGAGCTCGGCAACCCGACCGTCCTCGACGACCGCCACCCGGTCCGCGTCATGCGCGGTGTGCAGCCGGTGGGCGATCGCGACCACGGTGCGTCCGGACACGACCGCCGCCAGCGACCGTTCGAGATGCCGGGCGGCCCGCGGGTCGATGAGCGAGGTGGCCTCGTCGAGGACGAGCGTGTGGGGGTCGGCGAGGACGAGCCGAGCCAGGGCGAGCTGCTGTGCCTGGGCGGCGGACAGCGACCGCCCGTTCGCACCGACCCGGGCGGCGAGGCCGTCCGGAAGAGCGTCGACCCAGTCGAGTGCGTCGACGGCGGCTAGCGCCGACTTGATCTCGCCGTCGGTCGCGTCCGGCCGGGCCATCGCCACGTTGTCGCGGACCGTGCCGACGAAGACGTGGTGCTCCTGAGTGATCAGCGCGACGTGACCGCGTAGCTCGCCGAGCGGCAGCTCGACCAGGCCGACGCCGCCGACGCTGACCTCGCCGGTGCGCGGCGCGTGAATGCCAGCGAGCAGCCGGCCGAGGGTGGACTTGCCGGCGCCGCTGGGACCCACCATCGCCAGCCGCTCGCCCGGCCGGAGCGCGAGGTCGACACCTTGCAGAACGTCATGGCCGGTCCGGTAGGCGAATCGGACGTCTGTGGCCTGCAGCAGCTCGTCTGCCGGCCGGCGGCCGGTCGGAGACCGGTCGTCCGGCACGTCGGCAACACCAAGCAACCGGGCCAGCGACGCACCGCCGACCTGCAGCTCATCGAGCCAGGACAGCAGCCGGTCGAGCGGCTCGATGAGTTGCTGCGCATAGAGTGTCGCCGTGGTGACCTGTCCGAGCGAGACGATGTCGTGCGCGTACGTCAGGCCACCCGCGAGCAGCGTCGCGACGACCGGGACGACGTAGCCGAGCTCGACGGTCGGGAACCACACCGTGCGCAGGTGCAGGGTGTAGCGCTCGGCCGTCCACGAACGGCGGATATCGGCGTCAGTGCGTTCGATCCGACGGCGGGCCAGCCCCAGCGCCTCCACGGTGCGGGCGCCGTCCGCTGTCTCGGCGATGCCCTCGTTGATGTCTGAGTAGGCCGCGTTCTCCCGCAGGTAGCCCTCGGGCGCGCGGCGGAGGTACCACCGCGTGCTGATCCACAGCATTGGCACCGCGGCGAGGCAAGGCAGCAACAGCAGCGGGCCGACCAGCGCCAGTGCGCCGATCGTCAGCGTGCACGTCACCAGCGCGATCAGCGTCTCGGGTACCGCGAAACGGACCGAGCGCGAGAGCGCGTCGATGTCCCTGGAGGTCCGAGTGAGCAGGTCGCCGGTCCCGGCGCGCTCGACCATGGACAGTGGCAGCTCGAGCACCCGGTCGACGAAGCTCTCCCGAAGGTCGGCGAGGACCTGCTCGCCGAAGCGCATCGAGGCCCACCGCGCAAAACCGGTCAGTACGGCCGCCGCGACGACCGCGGCCCCGATGAGCGTCGCGCTGCGGTCCACGTCGCCGCGCGCGGTGCCCTGCTGCACACCCTCGACCAGGTCGCCGAGGAGGCTCGGTACGGCGAGGGCGGCGGCCGCGGCGAGCCCGTGCAGGCCGAGCGCGAGGCCGAGCGCGCCTGGATGCCGGCGCAGCAGCCGCCGCGCGTAGCGGCGCACCGCCCGCCCGTCGGCTACCGGCAGGATCTGCCTCATCAGTGGTCGTCCTCCCCCCTGGTCACCAGGCCCCGGTACCCAGGCGACGTGTCGAGAAGCTGCCGGTGCGTTCCCGTCGCCGCCACCTTCCCGTCCTCGACGAATGCCACCTCGTCGGCGTGGTCGAGAACTAGCGGGCTCGTCGTCGCGACGATGGTGGTCCGATCAGCCCGCGCGGCCCTCAGCCGGGCCGCGATTCGCGCTTCGGTATGGGCGTCCACTGCCGATGTCGGCTCGACGAGGATGAGCACGTCCGGGTCGGCGAGCAGCGCGCGAGCGAGCAGCAGGCGCTGGCGCTGTCCGCCGGAGAGCGAGCGGCCGCGCTCCTCGATGACCTCATCCATCCCGTCCGCGAGACTGTCGACGATGTCTTCGGCAGAGGCCGTACGAAGTGCCGCCGCGACCGCAGCACCGCTTGCTGATTCCCGGACATCGAGCTCGTCGCGGAGCCGGCCCGAGAACAGCCTCGCCTCGCCGTCCGCGACGAGGATGTGTTCCCGGACGGTGGCCACCAGGAGCCCGTCGAGCGGAACGCCCCGCCACCCGACATCCGCGTCGACATAGCGCCCGAGCCGGTCCGCGAGGGCGGCCGCGTCTTCCGGGTCGGTCGCCGCCACCGCGGTGAGCGTTCCGGCTCCGACCGAGAGCCCCGACTCGGCGTCGACCAGCTCGGGCCCGTCCGCACGTTGGTCGCTGTCCTCATTGTCACGCGCCTCGGCGACCGGCGCCAGAGCCGCGCGCTCCGGGTCCCCCACGGCCGGTTTCAGGGCGAGCAGCCGGGTGACCCGGCGGGCGGCGACCAGGCCTCGGATGATCTTGTGCGCGGCTTCGGTCGCCGTACGCAATGGCTGGACCAGGAACGCCGCGTAGCCGTAGAAGGCGACCAGCTCTCCGACCGAGATGTCGCCGGCCAGCGCAAACTTCGCCCCGAGCCAGGTGACGATCGTGACGAAGACGCCGGGCAGTAGGACCTGCGCGCCGTCGAGCGCGGCATCAACCTTCGCGACTTGCAGCCCGGCGCGACGCAGCCGCTGCGACTCCTCCTTGAACCGACCGGAGAACGACTCCTCGCCGCCGATGCCGCGGAGCACGCGCAGGCCGGCCACGATATCGGTGGCCCGGGTGGTGAGCCTGCCGCCGATATCGCGGTAGGTGTGTTGGCGGCGGTGCAGGGAGCCGAACAACGGCGAGATGGCGAGCATGAGAACCGGCACGCCGGCCAGGACGATCACGCCGAGGGTCACCGACGAGGTCAGCAGGATGGCGGCCACGATGACGAAGGCGACCACCGCACCCGCGGCTCGGGCAGTGATCTCGATCGCGCCGCCGATGTGGGAGATGTCCGTCGCGCCGATGCTGACCACCTCGCCGGTGGAGATCTTGCGCGGCAGGGCGGCGCCGACCTTCGTGGTGTGCCGGACCGCGACCTGTACCGTCCGGTAGGCAGCGCAAAGCCAGTTGAAGACGGCCATTCGGTGGCGGAGGATTCCGGCCACGGCGGTGACGGCGCCGAGCCCGAGCACAGCGCCGGTCCAGATCAGCAGGCGGCCCGTGTCTTTTTCGGCTACCCCGTCGATCGCGTTGCCGATCGCCGCGGGCACGAAGGCCTGGCTCGCCATCCAGAGAACGCCGAACAGCACGCCGGCGGCGACCGTTCCCCGCTGGCCGCGGATGATCCACCACAGGTAGCGAGCGGGACTGCGCGCATCCGGCGTGCCGGGATCTTCCAGCGGGAGGGTGCGCATGACGACTACCCAAAGTAAGTGATCGCCAGAGGACGGCTCCACTCAATTAGGCCGGATAGAAACGCGGGCCAATAGGCAGGTGCAACTGAACCGAATGCCGTGGGTAGCCATCCCTCGGCCCGCTTGGACCCGCATTTCTACTCGGTGAGGGCCGCGGTCTCAGGGCTGTGGGTTGGGTAGCCGGGTGAGCGCCGCGGTCTCAGAGCTGTGGGTTGGGTAGCCGGGTGAGCGCGGTGTCGATGCGGTCCTGCGGAAGCTCGAAGTCCTCCATCTCGCCGGCCAGGTAGCGGTCGTATGCCGCGAGATCGAAATGACCGTGGCCGCACATCGCCGTAAGGATCACTTTCTCCTCGCCGGTCTCGGCACACCGGCGCGCCTCCTCGACCGCCGCCGCGACCGCGTGGGTGGGTTCCGGCGCCGGGACGATGCCCTCCGTGCGGGCGAACAGCACACCGGCCTCGAAGCACTCCCGCTGGGGCTTTGCGACGGCCTCGAACAGCCCGAGCTCGTACATGTGGGACAGGAGCGGCGACATGCCGTGGTAGCGCAGCCCGCCGGCGTGGATCGGATCGGGTACGAAGTCGTGGCCGAGCGTGTGCATCTTCAGCAGCGGTGCAAAGCCCGCCGTGTCGCCGTAGTCGTACGCATACACCCCCCTGGTGAAGGACGGACATGCGGCCGGCTCCACCGCTCGGATCACGGGGGACATCCGCCCGGCGAGCTTCTCCCGAAGGAACGGGAAGAAGAGGCCGGCAAAGTTCGAGCCGCCGCCAGTACAGCCGACGATCAGGTCAGGTGTCTCCCCGGCGGATTCGAGCTGGGCGAGCGCCTCCTGGCCGATGACCGTCTGGTGCATCAGCACGTGGTTGAGCACGCTTCCAAGCGAGTAGCGGGTCTCCGCAGAGCCGCCGGCAACCTCCACCGCTTCACTGATCGCGATGCCGAGGCTGCCCGGCGAATCCGGCTGGTCGACAAGGATCTTCCGCCCTGCCTCGGTCAGGTCCGACGGGCTCGGGTGGACGGTCGCGCCGTACACCTCCATGAGTGAGCGGCGGTACGGCTTCTGGTCGTACGATGCCCGGACCATCCAGATCTCGCAGTCCAGCCCGAACTGAGCGCAGGCGAAGGCGAGCGCGCTGCCCCATTGGCCGGCGCCTGTCTCCGTGGTGAGCCGCCGGACACCCTGCTTGGCGTTGTAGTAGGCCTGCGCAACTGCGGTGTTCGGCTTGTGCGAGCCGCTCGGCGAGACGCCTTCGTACTTGTAGTAGATGCGGGCGGGGGTGCCCAGCGCCCGTTCGAGGTTGTACGCCCGGATGAGCGGCGTTGGCCGCCAGAGCCGGTAGACATCGAGCACCTCAGTCGGGATCTCGATATAGCTGTCGCCGCTGACCTCCTGCATGATCAGATCGACCGGGAAGAGCGGTGCCAGATCGTCGGGCCCGACTGGTTGCAGCGTCGCGGGATGCAGCGGAGGCGGCGGCGGGGCGGGTAGGTCGGGGATGACGTTGTACCAAATGCTGGGAAGTTCCGATTCGTCGAGGGTGAGCTTTGTACGGTCCGGCATGGCGCCCTCCGCTTCGCCAAACTTGCTGCGACATGGGCTCTTGATGCTTCGCACCGTAGACCCGCAGACGTTGGATAGGCCAGAGTTCCACTGCCAGACCCCCACTTCCAGGCGGCAAATCGCCTGCGTGCGGTTCGCCACGGCGTAGCCGGGAACCATTTCTCAGGATCCGGGGTTTGACATTCCCCGGTACGGCGGCGATTGCGGCAGACTCGGAGTGGATTGCCCACGCGATCGTCGAGCGTGACAGGCGAGGAGGCGCACGATGGCCCAGATCCCGGACCAACTGCCGGTTATTTCGCGTGGCCGTCACCTCGAGCCCGAGGACGGCGGCTGCATTATGGAGATCGTCTCGTTGCTGGCCGGCGAAAGGTGGAGCGACGCACCGCGATGCACTCATCCGCTCCTTGCGGCGGTGGCGCGCCTCGTCAACGACGAGGTGGCCGACGATACGCGGCAGGAGCTGTTGCATCTCGTGCCCGATCTAGTGGGTGCGGTCGGCGACGGCCCCGCAACGTCACCCGCGATCGTACGGATCTGCGCCCGGGTCGGGCTAACGGTCGACCCGAGCTCGCGGCGGCTGCGGCACGCCCTATCCGTGGCGGAGGACCGGCTGGCCCACCCGCACGACACGCACTGGCGGGACGTCCTCTACACCTACGGACCGGCGACCCATGCGATCGTCCGCACCATTGACACGATCGTGCGACGCGACACTGACTGCAATCGCAGCTTGACGGATCTGCTGCGGGAGTGCGTCCAAGTCGTACGGGACCGGACGCCGCAGCCGAGGCTCGCCGTGGGTCAGGCCGCCGCCACCCGCCGGAGCGGTGCCCTCGCCAGCGTCGGCGGCCGTTGATCTCTTGGTCGTCCGGGCGTTTACGCCCGTGGCGGAACTGCTCAACATCTCGCTCGGGGTCGCCGCACGATGGTTTTGTGATGACCCATGAGCTTGGGCGAGGAGTAGGAGCATGAGCACGGGAGCCGTTGAGCCGGAGATCCGGCGGGAGGTCCGGATCGCCGCAGCGCGGGAGCATGTATTCGACACGCTGCTGCAGGTCGGCGAGTGGTGGCCGCATCGGCTGCGGAAGGACTCGGCCGTCTCACTCGAGCCGTGGGTCGGTGGCCGGTTCATGGAGGACTGGGGCGGCGAGGCGGGGGCGCTGTACGGGCTCGTGACCTTCATCGAACGTCCGTCCGCGCTGGTGGTGTCGCGGCCGATGGGGATGCGGGGAGCGGCGGCCTCCGCCTGGACCATCGAGCTCGACGGGGTACGTCCCGGCACTGCCCACGCGGCTAACACCGATCGCGACTCCGCGCGGCTGCCCGCCGGCTTCGCCGCCGGTGCGGTTCCGGCGCCCGCTTCGACGATCGTCCGAGTTCAACACGCGTGGTGCGGTGAGGTCGACGCCGAGACTCGGCGCGCATACACGACGGGCTGGGAGGAAGGTCTGGAGGCGCTGAAGAAGGCGTGTGCCGTCCGGCCACTCCGCCCCGGCAGTGCGCCACTGCCCAGCCGTCCGGGTGGGCTATCGGTCGGCTACACGATCAACCCGCCGCTCGCCCCCGAGTCCCCCCGCTCTGCTGAGGCTCAAGCGGCCACTTGAGGATTGAGTCTCCCGACCTCCGCGGGCGCGTCGTGGTCGGCCGGATCACCGGTGCGCTTCACACCCTTGCGATTGATCGATTGGAATTGTCGATCAGATCGGTGGCTTCAGGTCGACTCATCGCCGATCCCAGGGCTACCTGCGATCACAACGATCGATCATCCAGCACGGGCGATCAGGTCGGGTGATTCCGAGTGGACCTTCCGACCCCAGTTCGCCACCTGGGACCGTCTCGATCGATCGCGGGGGGCAAGTAGATCAGACGTGGCGAGTACAGGGAGTGCTCACCTTCGGGTCTGGCCTCGCCGCCGGCGCCTTGATCGATCCAATTGGAGGCCGATCGGCCGCCCGCGCCGTCAGCTGACTGTCGCAGCGCTGCGGTAGGCGGACAATCCAGGACCCGAACAGCAGGTCGTAGGGTTGCCTGCAAATGTCGACGCGTGCTGACCTCGTCGTGCTTGGCGCGGGCCCGGCCGGGCTCGCTGCTGCCTGGCGGGCCGCAGAGCACGGACTGGCGGTCGTGGTTCTGGAGCGGTCCGGTGCCGTGGGCGGGATGGCGGGGAGCCTCGATGTCGCCGGGCTCCGGGTCGATCGCGGGAGCCACCGTCTCCATCCGGCGACGCCGCCTCGCATCCTCGCCGACCTGAGCATGCTCCTCGGTGCGGACCTGCAGCTGCGCCAGAGGAACGGGCGGCTACGGGTCGCCGGCCGCTGGGTCGGGTTCCCGCTGCGTCCCGGGGAGCTCGTCCGTGAGCTCCCGGCCGGGCTGATCGCGCGCGCTGGAGCGGATGTGGTCACGGGCCCGCTGCGCCGTGGGGCGTCGGACAGCTATGCCGACGCGCTACGGCATGGCTTGGGGCCGGCGTTGTATGACGCGCTTTATGCGCCCTACGCCGTCAAGCTCTGGGGCCGGGCCGGTACGCAGATCGACGCCGAGCAGGCGCGCCGTCGGGTCGCGGCCGACACGCCGTGGAAGATCGCAGCCCGGATGCTGCGCCCGCGCCGGCGCGGTCCCGGGCGGCTGTTCTACTACCCGCGCAGCGGCTTCGGCCAGATCGTCGAAGCGCTGGCCGAGGCCGCCGCCAAAGCGGGCGCGGAGATCCGGCTCAACGCCGAGGTCGACGACGTCGCGCCCTTCGTCGGCGGAGTCGATGTGGGGATCGCGACCAGGGCACCGTCTCATGACGCCGCCCCGCCGACACGGGTGCGAGCGGGCCATGTCTTCTCGACGATCCCGCTACCGCTGCTCGCGCGGATCTCCCGCCCGGGACCGCCCGCCGTTGCCATCGAGGCCGTCGGTCGCCTGCGCTTCCGGGCAATGGTCCTGGTGTACGTGGTACACGCAGGGCGGCCATGGACCCCGTACGACGCCCATTACCTGCCCGGGCTCGACACACCGGTCACCCGCATCTCGGAGCCTGCGAACTACCGAGTGTCAGCCACCGACCCGACCGACCGCACCGTGCTCTGCTGCGAGATCCCCTGCACCGTCGGCGACGACCTGTGGACTGCGCCGGACCAGGCGCTCGCCGAGATCGTGACCGACGCGCTCGCCGGAAACGGCCTACCGCCGGTTCGGCTCGCCGGCATGCATGTCGAGCGACTGCCGCGCGTCTATCCGATCTACGAGCTCGGCTTCCGTGGGCACCTGGCCGGTGTGGACGCTTGGGCGCAGACGCTGCCGAACGTGACCACGTTCGGCCGGCTCGGCCTGTTCGTGCACGACAACACGCACCACACGCTGGCGATGGCCTACGACGCCGTCGACGCGCTGGTGGCCGGGGAACGGTTCGACGCGGTGGCCTGGGCGGCCGCCCGAGAGCGGTTCGAGTCCCACGTCGTGGAGGACTGACCCGATCCCCATCTGCTGTCCGCGTTCAGCTCGCGATACACGGCCGGCACCACCCTGCGCAGATATCGGCCGAGCTTCACGAACGATGTGCCGGTTTCCCGGAACGCGTAGCGGATCGGCACCTCGGCGTACTCGAACCCCTTGGCCAACAGGTCGAGCGTGAGGACCTGCGCGTAGTTGTAGTCGTGGATGACCTCGGCCTGGGCCGCGGCGGCGGGGGAGAAGGCCCGGTAGCCGCTCTGCCCGTCGCTGATCGGCCGGCGGGCCAGCCAGCGCAGCCACAAGGTGAGAACGCGGTTGCCGAAGCGGCGGTGCGGCAGCATCCGCTCGATCCGGCCGGCAAACCGGGACCCGACGACGTAGTCGGCCGCGCCGCTCAGGACCGGGGCCGCGACCGCTTCGACGTCCTCGGGGAAATATTCGCCGTCCGCGTCGAGGTAGACCACCACCGCCGGCCCGTACAAGATCGCTGCCGCGAGCCCACGGCGGACTGCGGCCCCGAGCCCACGATTGCCCGGCTGCCGGACGACGGTCGCGCCCGCCGACGCCGCGACCTCCGCCGACCGGTCGGTCGAGCCGTCGTCCACGACAACGACGACGAGCCTCCGGTTGCCCACGGTCGGCGGGAGCCGCCGGATGACCGAGCCGACCGTCGCCGCCTCGTTGTAAACCGGGATGAACGCGACCACCGGTGCGTCGGGTCCGACCGGACGCGCCGGGGGTCGTGCGGGCAGCTTGCGCGGCAGCCGAAGCCGGCCGACATAGGACGGCTCCGGCTCGAAAACCGCGACCGCCCCCATCCCGAGCGCGTACACGGTCTTGACGGCGTGCGTCGTGAGCGCGATCCCGAATGCGGGTCCTGCCGGAACGCCGAGCACCACCAGCGCGGCGGTGGCCGCCGCCTCGTAGGACCCGAAGCCGCCTGGCGTGACCGCGACGGACTGCGCCGTGATCGTCACCGCCGTGACGGCGACCGCCTCTGCCGGCCCGAGTGAGTGCCCGGCCTGCCGGGCGACCTCCCACACCACGGCGGCTTCGAGGAGCCACGCGCCGAGCGTGGCGGCGAGCGCCAGAGGCGACGGGAGCCTGATCGCGGCGCCCTGCCGGTGCAGCCGCCCCGACCACAGCGCACCCGCGGCGACCAGGCCAAGGAGTACGACAGCCAGCGGCCACAGCCATCCGCCGGCGAGCTCCACCGCCAGTGCGGGCGCGGCGACGGCGGCGATGGAGGTCACCGTGAGCAGGTCGGCGGCGCGCATGGTCAGCGCCGACGCGATCACCGGCTGGGCTGGGAGCGGGGTCCGCCGTACCACGCCGGTCACCCGCAAGGCCTCACCGAGCCGCAGCGGAAGCACGTGGTTGCCGAGCAGGCTCACATGCAAGGCCGCCCACGAGTGGCCCAACGGAAGGTCGGGTAGCGTCCGCCGCCAGGCCCACGAACGCAGCAGGAACGCTGCTGCATAGGCAAGCACAGCAAGCGTTAGCCCGGCCGGGTCGGCGGCAACGGCTCTGACCGTGCTCGTCAGCGCCGAGCCGTCGGCGATCTGCACGAGGTAGCCGACCGCGGCAACCAGCATGGTGCTGCCGACGGCGAGCTTCGCACGCATTAGCCGCGGGCCGGCTATGGGCGTCGGCATCGGGCTCCCGTTTCGGATGAGTCCAATTTGCGGGACGACGGCCCAGCCTCCAACGCGGGGTGAAATCCTCCCGCGCCACCCGGACTAGACCGACAGCTAAGGTATGGCTAACTTAGGGGAGCCTAACCTACCTGGTCGACGGGCCACCAAGCGAGGAGGACCAGTGACGGCGGTCGTTACCGGAGCCGCAGGCTTCATCGGCCGCACCCTCGTCCGCACCCTCCTAAGCGCCGGCCACCGCGTCGTCGGGATTGATCGGGAGCCGCAGCCCGGGCACCCTGGTGTCCAGACGATCATCGCTGACATGCTCGAGGGCAATCCGGAGGTCACGACGGCGTTGGCCGAGTCCGACGTGGTGTTCCACCTCGCCGGGTGCCCTGGCGTACGGGACGACACGCCGGACATCGCGTCTCGGCGTCACCGTGACAATGTGCTCGCGACCGCGCTGGTAACCGCGGTGGTCCCGCTGCGCACCCAGCTGGTGGTGACCTCCTCCTCTTCGGTGTACGGAGGCGTGAGGCACGGCCGGGCGAGCCGGGAGCACGACCGACTTCGGCCCCGCGGCGGTTACGCCGAGAGCAAGGTCATTGTCGAGCAGTTGTGCGCCAGCCGGATCGAGGCCGGAGGTCTCGTCACGGTCGTCCGGCCGTTCACCGTCGCCGGCGAAGGCCAGCGCACCGATATGGCCATTGCCCGATGGATCGCGGCCGCCCAGGGCGGCCGGCCGCTCGTGATCCTCGGTTCACCGAAGCGGACTCGGGATGTCACCGATGTGCGCCAGGTCGCCGGGACCCTCGTCGCGCTCGCGATGGAGGAGTATGCCGGCGTCGTCAACGTTGGCACCGGCACCGGTCACACGCTTGGCGCGGTTGTCACCGCGATCGCGGCTGCGCTCGACCGCGACGTCGAAACCGCGGTTCGGCCGGCACAGCCGGCCGAGGTGAGCGATACTCGCGCGGACACCCGCCGCCTTCGCAAGCTCATCGGCTGGGCACCGGAAACCGACCTGCTCGCCGTGATTCGCCGCCAGGTCGCAGCAGTGCAGCAGACGTGGCCGCAACGTGTACGTCCGGGAGCGCCGTGGTTCGCCCCCACCCGGCCCGAGGCATACCCGCTTGTGCCGAGCCAGTCTCCAGTCGAACCGGTGGTCGTATGACCAGATCCGGCGGTGCACCGAGCGGTGCCGGTTTGGCCGGCCGCGAGCTCTCCGCACTTCGATGCGGCCCATCGGCTTCTGCCATGCATCCCGTTGGCGATGCTCACGCCGGCTTCGGACACGAGTCACTAAGTTGGGCGATGCTCCTCGTGGGGGTTATCGCGTTCGTGGCCGCTGCGGTCGGCATCGAGGTACGGGCAACGTTCGGCGCACATGTCGCCGTGGACGAGACGCAATATGTCCTGACCGCGCTATCTCTCGCCGAGGACCGAAGCCTCGACATTTCGGACGAGCTTGGCGAGCACCGCTGGCGCGAGTTCGCCGACGCCGAGCCGCCGGTGCAGACCGAGGCGCTCGACGGCGGTCGGCAGATCAGCCCGCATGACCCGCTGCTGCCGGCGCTGCTCGCCCTCCCGGTCGGTGTGGCCGGATGGGTAGGCGCGAAGCTGACGCTGGCCGCACTTGCCGGGCTGCTGGCCGCCCTCACCCTTTGGACGGCGGTGCGCCGGCTGCGCCTTCCGCTGTCGCTTGCCGCCGTCGGTGTTGCGGTGGCATTCGCGTCGCCACCGCTCGCCGTCTATGGCCAACAGATATATCCGGAGCTACCGGCTGCGCTCGTCACAATGGTCGGCGTCGCCGCGTTCCTTGGCCCGTGCACGAGGGGAAACCTCGCGGTGGTCAGCGGTGCCGTGGCGGCACTGCCTTGGCTCTCGGTCAAATACGGCGCGGTTGCCGCGGTGCTCGCCCTGCTCGCGCTGGTCCGGTGGTGGCGGACCGGGGACCGGATCGCCGTTCGCATCGGTGTTGTAGCGCTCGCAGTCGCGGGTGCTGGCTACCTGGTTGTGCACCGGCTGGCGTGGGGTGGCTGGACGGTATATGCCAGCGGTGACCACTTCCAGCAGTCCGGGGAGTTGGGCGTCGTCGGCTTCCACCCCGACTACTTTGGCCGGGGGTTGCGGTTCGTCGGGCTGTTTGTCGATCGTGAGTACGGCATCGCGACGTGGCAGCCCGCCTGGCTCCTCCTGGTTCCCGCCGCGGCAGCGGCGGTAGCCGCGGTGACTCGGCAACTCCGAGGACCGTTGTCTGGAGAACCCGTGACGCGCCTCGCTAGCACCGCTGACTTGTCAGAGGAAGCGAAGGCATCGACAGACCCGTCAGCCGATTCCTCTGACAAGCTGAGCCGTCGGATCGGTTCATCTGACAAGCCGAGCAGAGCGCCGAACGGCGTTTCCGCGTCCTCTCGTCCGTCATCTGATCCGGCCGTCTTGCTGGCCATCGTCGTTCCCGGCTGGCTGGTCGCGACGTTTGTCGCCGTGACCATGCACGGTTATTGGTGGCCTGGACGGCAGCTGGTCGTCGTACTCCCGGTCGCGGTCTTGCTCGTCCTCGCATGGCTGCGCGACCGCGGCCCGCTCCTGCGGCGGGTTGCGCTCGGGCTCGGCCTCATCGGTGTGGGCGCATATGTCACGTTGCTGGTCGACGGGTATCAGCGCGAGATCACCTGGGTGAGCGGCTTCCAGCGCGTAGACAACCCGCTCTACGCCGCTATCCGGCACGTGCTGCCTGACTACCGCCGTGACTTCTGGCCACTACACATCGGGTGGATCGCCATACTCCTCGCTCTGCTCGTTGCCGGGGCGCGGACCGCCGAGCGTCGCCGTACACCAACCCTGGTGGGCGGCACTCCGCCAACAACGCCGGTCTCCGGAACGGGGAGACTTGTTACGACGAAGGGATCGTCACGATGACCGCAACACGCAGACGCCGGCTTGCGTTGGCCGCGGCCGCGCTTCTCACGGCCGTAACGCTCGGCCTCACCGGCTGCGGCGATGACGGCGCGAACGGCGGCGGCGGTTCGGGCTCCGGTTCAGGCTCCGGATCGGGTTCCGGTTCCGGCTCGGGCTCGCGGTGACGAGGCGCTGCTCATGATGACTGCACTGCTCATCATGCTGCGGGAGGGCTTCGAGACCGCCCTTGTGGTAGCGATCATCTATGCGTACCTTCGGAAGATCGCCCGGCCCGACCTGTTCCGGCCGATGTGGTATGGCGTTGGTGCGGCCGCTGTGGTCTCGCTCGGGGTCGGCATAGGCATCCACTTGACCATCGAGTCGTTGGATGGCGCAGCACGGCTGCGGGCCTTCGCGGCGGTCTCGCTGTTCGCAGTTGCCGTGTTGACCTGGATGATCTTCTGGATGCGCCGGCACGCCCGGGCGATCCGAGGAGAGCTGCAACACAGCATCGACGCGGCGGTGTCCAAAGGTCGGGGCATCTGGTGGGCGGTCACGCTCGCTGCATTCTTCGCGGCGGCCCGCGAAGGCCTGGAGGCGGCACTCTTCCTGATCGCCGCCGCGACGACCGACTCCGGGGCGCGCGTGTTCATCGGCGGGTTTATCGGGCTCGCGATTGCGAGCGTCGCCGGCTACCTGGTCGTGCTGGGCGGAAAGCGGCTGCCGATGGCGCAGTTCTTTAAGGTGACCGGGGTCATCCTGATCGTGTTCGCGGCGGGCCTCATCTCGCGCACGGTGCTCTTCCTGCAGTCCGCCGGGGACCTGGGGATCTCGTGGAACAACGTGTACGACCTGACGCAGTACTCGTGGCTAACCACCCGGACCGAGGTCGGCAAGTTCTTCGGCGCGATGTTCGGCTGGGATCCGCGGCCGTCGGTCGAGCAAATCGTGGCGTATCTCGGCTACGCGTTCACCGTCGGCTACCTCTTCCTGAAGAGGCCGCGGCCGGCGAAACCGGTGCCGACCACTGAGCCCCAGCCCCAGCCGCAGCCCGCGGCCCACCCCTAAGTCTGCGTGGCACCGGTAGCGGTGCCTTCCGTTGCCCCCGATTTGATCCGGCAAGCTGACGAAACCGGCCTCCGGCGTCGCGAATACCGGGAGACAGGCCCAGGTTTCCGTCGCTTGCCGGATCAAACATGACCCGCTCGGACGCCAGCCCGCGGTTCGACAACAGACTCAGCACGGTAACCTGCCGCGCGTGCCGAGCCTGGCCGACGTGGTCGGGTCCATCGAGGATCTGTACGACCCCGCATGGGCCGAGGACTGGGACGCGGTTGGCTTGGTGTGCGGCGAACCCGGCGCGACCGTCGGCAAGATCCTCTTCGCGGTGGACCCGGTCAACGCGGTGGCCGCTGAGGCGATCGTTTGGCAGGCCGATCTCGTCGTCACCCACCACCCGCTCTTCCTGCGTGGCGTGCACGGCGTTCCTGCCACGACTCCCAAGGGCCGGGTGGTACACGCGCTGCTGACCAACGGGTGCGCGCTATACGTTGCCCACACGAACGCCGACGTGGCTCGGCCGGGCGTGTCGGACGCGCTCGCAAGAGCACTTGGCCTGACCCCAGGCCCGGCGCTGGTGCCCACCGGCTCCGGCGACGGGTCCGCCACGGCGGATCGCGGGATAGGCCGGATCTGCACGATCGACCCGACGGAAGAGCTGTCAGCCTTCGTCGAACGAGTGCGCAAACGTCTCCCGGCGACCGTCCACGGCATCCGGCTGGCGGGAAGTCTCGACCGACCCGTGGCGACCGCCGCCGTCTCTGGCGGTGCAGGCGACAGCCACCTCGACGCCGCTCGAGCCGCGGGTGCCGACGTCTACCTCACGGCGGACCTCCGGCATCACCCGGCGTCCGAGTCCTTTGAGTGGGGTCGGCCGGCGCTGGTAGACGTGGCGCACTGGGCGAGCGAGTGGCCATGGCTCGATGAAGCGGCCGCCCTCCTGCGGGAGCGGCTGGCTGTCTCTGGGGATACGGTGGAGACTCGAGTGTCGCGGATCATCACCGACCCGTGGGAGACACACATCGGCTACGCCGATCTAGCCGATCTAACTGAACCGACGAGGGAGCAGCTCTGAACGCCTCGGCCGCCGCCCAGCAGCGTCTGCTCGAGCTGCAGGCGCACGATTCCCGCCTCGACCAGCTCGAACACCGGCGCCTGACGCTGCCAGAGCACGCGGAGATCAACGCCACGTCGGCCCGGCTCGCGCAACTTCGCGACCTCATGGTCGCGGCCGAGACCGAGGCGAGCGATCTGGCGCGGGAACAGGCAAAGGCCGAGGCGGATGTGGACCAGGTCCGGGCGCGCGCCAGCCGTGACCAGGAGCGGCTCGACCGCGGCCAAGTCAGCTCGCCACGTGAGCTCGAAAATCTCCAACACGAGATCGGGTCCCTGGCAAGGCGGCAGGCGGACCTCGAGGATGGTGTCCTCGAGGTCATGGAGCGGCTGGAAGCGGTTCAGTCACGAGTCGCCGAATTGCGGGTCGAGACCGAGGAGCGGGGGGCCGAGCTGGCTACGGCGGAAACCAGGCGGGACGAGCAGACGACCGTCATCGACGCCGAGGTGGCAGAGCTGGGGGAGAAGCGCAAGGCCCTGGCCGCCTCGCTGCCGGCGGACCTGCTGGCGCTTTACGAGCGGCTGCGTTCGCACACCGGTGGCGTCGGGGCTGCGGCGATCAAGCAGCGCCGCTGCGAGGGGTGCCGGCTCGAGCTCGGCGCTACGGACGTTCAGCGCTTCCGCAACGCTCCAGACGACGCCGTCTTGCGTTGCGAGGAGTGTGGCCGGATCCTGGTCCGTACCCCCGAGTCGGGGCT
The DNA here is from genome assembly GCA_046725875.1 of Actinomycetota bacterium. Taxonomy (GTDB): domain Bacteria; phylum Actinomycetota; class Actinomycetes; order JAKEEW01; family JAKEEW01; genus JBKOZJ01. Next base: position 22,711 of record JBKOZJ010000128.1, on the reverse strand, counting down.
CTGACCGCCATGGCGGGACCCGGCGGTTCCCTGCCCTCGGCCCCGCCGGTTGCGCTGATTGTCGAGGCGGACGGCGCCTCGCGGGGCAACCCCGGCAATGCCGCGTATGGAGCGCTTGTCCGGGATGCGGCGACCGGCGCCGTTCTCGCCGAGGTCGCCGAGGCGCTCGGGCTGGCGACGAACAACGTTGCCGAGTATCGCGGCTTGATTGCCGGGCTCCAGCTCGCCCATGACCTAAACCCTCAGGCTCAGGTCGAGGTACGGATGGACTCCCGCCTGGTGGTCGAGCAAATGTCCGGGAACTGGAAGATCAAGCATCCCGATCTTCGCCCGCTGGCCATGGAGGCGGCCGCCGTCCTTCCAGCGGACCAGGTCACCTACCGGTGGGTCCCGAGGGAGCAGAACGCCGCTGCCGACCGCCTCGCGAACGTCGCGCTCGACCGGGTGGGTGATCGCCTCGGCCGGCCGCCGGGCGGCTCGCCCGGGAACGCCGCCGCGACCTCGACCGTGCTACCGATCGCTCGGGCACCAGTGGCCGAACGCGTCGGGACTCGCATGCAAGCTCCGGACACGAGCATGTCCGTGGAGAGCGGGTCAGCGGTCGAGGAGGCACCGGCGGCCGTGTCCCGGGGCTGGGCACCGGATCTGGGGCCGCCGACCATGCTTGTTCTGCTCCGGCACGGTGAGACGGAGCGCAGCATCGAGAAGCGGTTTTCCGGACTCGACGATGTGCCGCTGACCGAGCGCGGGCTTAGCCAGGCCGAACGGGCGGCGGCTTTGCTGGCCCGCCGCGGCCCGATCAGCGCAATCGTCTCGTCGCCACTGGCGCGAGCTCGTACGACGGCCGACATCGCCGGCGACGTTCTAGGCGTGCCGATCGAGGTCGATGACGATCTGCGCGAGTGCGACTTCGGCGAGTGGGAGGGTCTCACCTTCGCGGAAGTGATGGCTCGCTGGCCGGACGAGCTCGCGGCCTGGCTCGCGTCGCCCGAATACGCGCCACCCCGCGGGGAGAGCTTTGCCGAGGTTGGAGTACGGGTACGGCGGGTGCGCGATCGCTTGCTCGAGCGGCATCCGGCGCGCACGGTCCTCGTGGTCAGCCACGTCACGCCGATCAAGCAGTTCGTCTGCCTGGCGCTCGATGTCGACACATCGACCGTGTTCCGAATGGAGCTTGCCATCGCGTCCCTATCGGTGGCGGCATGGTTCGCGGACGGCACGGGCTCCCTCCGCCTCTTCAACGACACGGCTCACCTCCGGCCGGCCCCCGCCTAAGCCACGCCGCCGGCCCCGGCCGCCTCCTCGATCAAAGGCCGGCGGAAGAGAGCTGCCACCTGCGGTGTTAGGCGTACGCTGAGATGCACGGCGGACGAGCCGGCCGGGCGGTCGCGGTGACCGGGGCGACCAGGCCACCGAGGAAAGTCCGGACTCCGCAGGGCAGGGTGGTGGGTAACACCCACCCGGGGCGACCCGCGGGAGAGTGCCACAGAAAGCAAACCGCCGGTCCACCCGGCTTCGGCCGGCCCGGACCGGTAAGGGTGAAAGGGTGGTGTAAGAGACCACCAGCGCTCGGGGTGACCCGGGCGGCTCGGTAAACCCCACCCGGAGCAAGGCCAAGAGGGCCACCGCTCGCCGCGAGGCGACCGGTGACCTGCGCAGGCGTTCGAGGGCGGCCCGCCCGAGCCTGCGGGTAGGCCGCACGAGGCTGCCGGCGACGGCAGTCCTAGATGGATGACCGTCGGCGCCGCTCGGCGCGGCGCCACAGAATCCGGCTTACAGGCCGACTCGTCCGCCCCTATCGGGTCTGACCTGCAGCGGAGCCATTAGGAGGTCGCCTCGTCGGCCGCTTGAGGCAACAATTCGGCAACACGAGGCGACAGTGCGGCGTCGATGGCAGTGCGGGTGCTGTCTTCGCGGCCCGCGGGTAGAGGTGGCCGTAAGTGTCCATCGTCTCAGTGATCGACTTATTTCCGAGCCGGGCTTGGATCACCTCGGCCGACTCGTTCGCGTCGATCAAGAGCGAGACGTAGGTGTGGCGTAGCGCACGAAGCATGTGTCGGTAGGAAGCTCGACCGCCTTGAGCGCCCAACGCCAGAAGTCGTAGAAGTGCCGGCGCACGATTGGCTTGCCTCTCGCGTTCGTGAAGACCAGCCCAGCCGGCCCGGTGCCGTACCTCACGATGTGCTCGGCAAGCGCTTCCGCGACGACCCGCGGTAGCGGCACTGTCCGCATGCTTGTCTTGGTCTTCGGTGGTCCAAAGATGGGCAAGCCGTCACTGGCAGCGTCGATCAACTGTCTGTCCACTTTCACGGTCCGACGCAGGAAGTCCGCGCGGTCCAGAGTCAGCCCGAACAGCTCACCCATGCGAAGACCGGTCCCCGCGGCCGTGATGACTAACGCGCGGTAGCCGTCGCTGATCGCGTCAGCGAGGCCCGCATCCTGTTCGGCAGTCAGCGGAACGGTTTCCCAAACGCTCTAGCGTCCCGTTCGCGCGGGAAGTCAGGAGACCGCTGTGTTCCGTCCGGGCACGGTAGTAGACACGCCACGAGGAGCCGGGCTAGCCGTTGACGGCCCGTGTGAGCGGGATCTTTCTAATGGTGGCCACTCTTTGTCTCCTGTCCCTCCGGGGCCGAACTACTCCCCCGGTCGGTGTTTGCCGCCCGACTGCCCGTAGGCGGTCCGGAGAAATGGGCCGGTAGCTCGCTCAACCTCGGCAACATCTTCCCGGGGGTAACGCAGTACACACATGCCTCGGCCGTACCGCTAATCGAACGTCCGGCTGAAGGCTCCCATCGGCGACGCGCGGGCCCACATATTAATAGCGAACGAGCGAGTAGAGTAGAGCGCCTCGGGGGTTCTCATGTTGTGGCTTATCTTTCCGCTGATATGGATCGGCGTCGCCAGCTCCATCTTGGCTGGTTGGATCATGTTCGTGAAGCACGTCAACCGTCGGTGGTAGGGGCGCCACACTAAAGTTGGGCCCGGCGAGCTGGGCGCGATCTAGCCACGGCGATCGCTGGAACAACCTAGCTCTAGACCGTAGCGTCTCCTCGCGTCTCCAGACATCGCTGACGTCAACTGGCTGCGCTCTTGCTCAGTCCAGCGCTGCCCTGATCGCGATCGTTGGTGGTCTGCTCGTCTGGCCCTATGTTGCGCTTCACACCGAGCAGCGGGCGGCCGAGCGTCGAGTCGCTGATCTGACCCCCGAATAACCGAAGCAGATGCGCGGCATCATGAAGCGCAGTCAGCTATTCACGAGTACTCCGCCGATGATCTTCCACTGGATTACTCAATGTGGTCCTCCAACGATCGCAAAGATCCTCGCCGTGGTCGATGGCGACCTCGAAGATATTGATGTATCCCGTGTCCGTACAACACCGACCTCGGTAACTGGTCACCGCCTTAACCACAGGAATATGCCGCGTTCGGGACCCGATAGCGATTGATCTAGTTCGCGGGAGCAACGAGGCAACGCTCATGCGCTGTAAAACCCACTAGTTCGGCCTCGCCAGGAGGTGCATTATTAAGCCGAGTCTCCAATCCTGGAGCCCGCTCTAGCCTGGGGGAGGGGCAATGAGCGACACCCTCAAGAACATTTGGCGGCGGCACGCCCGTGCTGAAGTCCTGCGTCGATGCGGGGCTCCATAGCCGGGAGCCAGCCATATCACCCGACCGCTGTTATTCCCGGTCGGGTGGCATGCTCTAGCGGCCGAGAGTGAGAACTGCCTGCCGCCACCGCAGCGGGAACGGGGAGGACCCGAGAAACCAGAGACGACGTCAGGCGGCGGGCCAAAACCGAAGGGGGAAGCCATGAACGGACTAAGGCAAGCTCTAACTCGACGTCGAGCGCTGGGCATCGGCGTTGGGTTGCTCGCCGTAGCGCTTGTCTCAGGCAGCGCGGCAGACGCGGCGAGCTGCAAGACAGCGAGGGGCAAGGTCACCCTTAACAGCGTTGCCGGACCAGAGTGCACCTCGCCCGTGGGCCTGTGCGTCAGCGGCATCCTCACTGGGGGGCTGTCCGGCCTCGTCTTCTCAACGGTCACCAGCATCACCCCCACAGCGGACACCGCCACAACGTCCGTGGTGTTCCTCACCGCAGACACAGTGATCACCACCGATAAGGGCACGCTGTCCCAAAAGGAAGCAGTCGCGTTCCAGACGTCCGGGCCGGGTGAATTCTCCGAACTCGACACCGTGCTGGCAGGAACCGGCAAGTGGGCTGGTGCGACGGGAGTCTTCCGAGTAGACGGGACCTTCGACGGAAGCACCGGCGTGGGCGAGTACGTGGCAGAGATCTGCGGTTCCTGACCGTCGCGTCGGCCGGCACGACCCGGTAACGATGATCCCCGCGAGCGGTCCCGGTGTTGGTGCTCGTGGGGATCATGGGTCGTAAGGCCTGGGTCTGCCCTTCGGGTGACGGCCTGTTCACCGCCGGCAAGCCAGCGTGGGACGAGCGGTTCCGTGACGGCTACTTCGAGCTTTACGGCACCGACAAGGAAGGCATGCGGCGCGTCTGGCGGATGACCCGGAAGTGGCTTCGCGCCGCGCCGCTCGTCGAAGACGACTGATCCCCGCGAGCCTCACCATGCCTCAGGCTCGCGGGATCTTTGGACGGGGTTAGCGCTCGTCTTTGGTTGGCGGCAGCACTTGGCCGAGCGCCTTGTGGAGGGCCCTCCGGCTGGATCTGCAAGCCTCTACCCGGCCGCGAGTGGGCGTCGCGTCTTCGCGACGGGCAGTCGACGCCGAGGCGTGGCCGGAACAGGGGCTTCGCCCAGGGTGGTGAGTGCCCTCCCTTTGTTCCGCTTGCCGGCCGACTCGTCCGCCCTCGGCGCTCTGCATGAGACACCGTCGGCGGCTAGAGCCAGCCACGTTTCTTGAAGATTGCGTACAGGATGAGGCTGACGGACAGCATCAGCGAGAACGCGAACGGGTAGCCGCCCACCCAATGCAGTTCGGGCATGTGGTCGAAGTTCATGCCATAGATGGTGCCGATGACGGTGGGAGCGAACAGGATCGCTGCCCATGCCGACACCTTCTTGATCTCTTCGTTCTGGGTGTAGCTAGCTACGGTAAGTTGTCGGATCTCTTCGTTCTGCGCCTGGGAGACCAGGGTGGCGTTCAGGGTGAGGATGTCCGAGAGGGTCTGCCGAAAGCCGTCCACCCGTTCGGCCGCGGTGGTGGCGTGGTCGGCCACATCCGCGAGGTAGCGGCGCAGCTCCTCATCGGTGCTGTACTTGTCGAACCCGGCGGCGAGCCCGGCCAGGATGTTCAGCAGGGGGCGGGTGGCCCGCTGGAACTCGATGACCTCGCCGGATAGTTCGTAGATGCGACGGCTGACCTTCGGGTCGCCGCGGAACACCTCGGTTTCAATCTCGTCGATGTCGTTCTGCAGCCCGGCCACGACTGGGGCGTACCCGTCGACGACGGCGTCGAGGATGCCGTAGAGGACGGCCTCTGGCCCCAGCCGAAGCAAGTCAGGGTCGTCTTCCATGCGCCGTCGCACGGCGCCGAGATCGGGGGATTGGCTGTGCCGGACGGTCAGCACGAAGTTGGGGCCGACGAACAGGTGGATCTCTCCGAAGTCCACCTCTTCGATATCGTCGAGGTAGCGAGCCGCTCGCAGCACGAGGAACAGGGTGGCGCCGTAGCGGTCAAGCTTGGGTCGCTGGTGGGCAACGATCGCGTCTTCGACCGCCAGCTCATGGAGACCGAACTCGTCGGCGGCGGCCAGCACTTGCGCCTCGCTCGGACGATATAGGCCGATCCACGCCATCGCATCGGGCTCACGCGACAACACGCGGTACGCCTCAGCGATCGTGGGCGGGCTGGCGATTCGCTTACCATCACGATAGATCGCGATGTCAACGACGCTGTCCGCGACTGGCGCTGGTGGTGGCTCCGGGACCGTCGCGCGTGGATCCATGGTGTGCTCCGGTGCGACCGACCCACGTTCGGTGGGCCGGCGCAGCGCACGGCGAGCGGGGCGCAAGGCGCGGGAACGCCAGTCGGACATGACAGCCTCCAGGTCGAAGATGCCAATGGACGGTTGCCCACAGCTGGCTGCCTCAACGGAGAAGAAGCGCCGGCGCGGGAGGAATGATCAGGCGAATGCTAGGAGCCGGTACTGGAGGGTTGGCTGCGACTCACGCGGCCCCACCTCCTTCACCTCGGCGCGACAGACCTGCAGCTCACACTACACCGAGCGGCTCAACCGGTTGCCGCGCAGCGAAGTGGTACGGGCAGATCCGCGACTGCGTGTAACACGAGCGGGGGCCGAACGCCTCGCCAGCCGGAGCCGGGTCGGCAGAGCCTTCCGGTACCGAATCCCGGCCATCGGCCGGGATTCGGTCCTCTTGTACACAGTTACGAGTAGGTCTCGAATTCGGACGCGGCTACCGTCGCGCGAACATGGCGTCCTGTGCGTAGCCGTCGTGTCGAGCGCCGGTGTAGACATCGATCTGCGGTGAGGTCACCAAGCGGTTGAGACCCGTCCAGACGATGTTGACGTGGTTGTCTGACCCGACAGCCAGGCCGGTGTAGTCACCGTGGAAGACGTTGCAGTCCTTGCCCTCGGCGTTGGTTACCGGTGGGTCGGTGTAGCCGTCCGGCCCGCAGATGCGTGGCCACGCGCTCTGCGGGACGTACTGGCCGGCCCAGTGCGTCACGGAGATGTCGATCTGCTCAGTCGGCTGGCGGCCAGCACCGTTGGGGATGAGGATCTCTCGCCCGGTAACGACCGCAGCACCGCCCGGTGCGGTCCGTGGCGCCACGCTAAGAAGCACGTGGTTGAACGTGTCGTCGCGGTCCCCGCCGGGGTCGGCGATGTTCTCGTTCGAGTCGTAGGCGATGGCGAGCGCGCCGTTCGCTCGGAAGTCGGCCCATGGGAACCACTGGTCGCCGGCTGAGGCGTCGAGCGCGATCCGCGGGGTCCAGCTTGCGCCGCCGTTCCAGCTCTCAGCCATGTAGATGTTCGTGTTGGTCACCGCGTTGCACGGGTTGTAGTTCGGAGCGGTGCCGGGGATGTCCTCCAGGCAGCTCGCCGGTGCGGCGTCGTGGGTCCCCGCAAAGTTGTCGTTGTAGACGACGACCCAGTGTGCGGAGTTCGTCGGGTCGACGGTGATCGTTCCGGGGGACTGCCAGCGGATCTGGTGACCGGTCACGGTTTGCCGTCCGATAACGCTCCACGGCGTGTCGGCCGCGCCATCCTCCAGGTGGGCGATCACCACGGGGCCCGAGAAGGTGGCGCCGCCGTTGGTCGACTTGACCGCGAGCAGCGTCGTCTCGTACTCGCCTGGAGTCTCCCACGCCGTCTCGATGTTGCCGTTCTGGAAATGAACGATCAGGTCGCCATTGGGCGCGACATCGGGAATCGGGAAGCCGTTCTCGTCACACTCGCCGGTGGGGCCGGTGTTTTGGAAGGTGCACAGCGGATTCGAGCCCGAGATCTCCTTGGGCCTCGACCAGGTGCGGCCACCGTCGTCGGAGTAGGCGAAGTACACCGGCGACTCGGCGTACGCCCCGTGCAAAGCGTTGAGGTAGCGCGCGGCGACCACGTAGGCCCGGCCGTAGAACGGTGATGCGGGGTTGTTGTCGACGGTCAGCCACTCCTTGTCGAAGAAGGTGGCCCGGTTGGCCGGACCGATCGAGGCACCGTTGCCCTTCATCACCGTGACCGGCTCGCTCCAGGTGATGCCGCCATTGCGCGAGTAGCTCACCGACACGTCGCCCTGGGCGACGAACGGGCCGCCGAGGCCGCCGATGTTCTCGAGCTGAGCCATCATGGCCCAGGCGGTCTGGGCCGTGTTGCCGGACAGCCGCGCGTTGAACGCGGGAGACGGGTCGCCGGCGCCGTTGCCCGTTCGCATCGGAATCTGGCCGTCGACCCAGCTCGCACCCGCGTCGAACGAGGTGAAGAAGCCGGTCGGCACGATCGCCTGGCGCACGCCGGTGGAGTTGTTGAAGCGGTAGAAGTAGTCGTTGGACCCCGCCAGCAGGTGGGTGGGGACCTTCGGGTTGACCACGACCGCGATCTCGTTGTCGGGATTGAAGTCCTGCCGGTAGGGCTGAACATCGTTGCAGGAGATGTCCATCGCGCCCGCCGGCGTGCCGTAGGCGGATCCAGCGGCTACCGCGCAGCGGTAGCGCTCGATCTGCACCTTGCTGAACTGCCCACTGCCGCCCGTCGTGCTGCCGCTGGTAACCGGATCGACGACCGGACGGACAACCATCCTGGCGGTCGAGAACGGCCGGTCCCGCGCATCCGCGGCGGACACAGCGATCACTGGTATCACGAGAAGTGTGGCAATGCCGATCACGGCTAGCTTGGCCCGCATGACCCTCCCCTGCGCACCCGGGCGAGCGACGCTGTTCGCCACGGCGGGCGCGCTTCCCAATAGGGGATATTTCTCCGGAAGCATCTATCCGTCAACCGGCGCGACTCGGAGATCGTGGTGGTCATCTGCCACGTGACATCGACCAATGGGCCCATTGCGATCACTCTCGCGATCACCTGTGGACGGGCGAAGCGACCTCCGCGCCGGCTTAGGGTTTGTGGGCTGAGCGGTACGTCGGCCGCCGAACGAACCAACAGTGGGATGCCGGATAATCGCAAGGAGCGTGGGTGAATGGCCGCGCATGTTCAGGTCACGTCGCTCGGACACGCCACATTCAAGTTCAGGACACCCGAGTCCAAGACGGTGCTGGTGGACCCGTGGACCTTTGGCAACCCGCTCTGCCCCGAGGAGCTGAAGAACGTTCGCAATGTCGACCTCACCCTGATCACGCACGGGCACCATGACCATCTCGGTGACATTTTCCAGATCGCGGCGGACAGCTCCCCGGAGATCGTTGCGGTCCCCGAGCTGGGGAAGTGGCTTGGCTCGAGGGGTGTTAAGCACGTTCACACGATGAACCTTGGCGGCATCATCGAGGTCGCCGGGGTACGGGTGATGATGACGCCGGCTGCGCACACCTCGAGCGTCGATGACGAGCCGTTCGCCTACGTTGGTGTCGCCGCGGGCTTCGTACTGGAGTTCTCGGATGGGAGCCGGATCTATCACGCTGGTGATACCGCAGCCTTCTCGGGAATGGAGCTGATCCACGAGGTCTACCGGCCGGACCTCGCGCTGTTGCCGATGGGGGACCATCACACGATGGGGCCGCTTGAGGCGGCGGTGGCAACGCGGCTGCTCCACGTCGGACACGTCGTTCCAATGCACTACGGGATCGCACCCGAATCTCGTGAAGCACCTGCGGCCTTCCGTGGTGCGCTCAACTCCCGCGGGCTGGACGGGGTTGAGGTGATTGAAATGACGCCTGGGCAGAGCCTCTCCTGGGGCGGCGGCTGAAACGGTGATTCGGGGATACGCGGAGCAACCAAGCCCTCGTCCGGGAGAGCCTTGGACGCTGCGGGTGGCGACGAATGCGCCGGCGTGGCGTGTCCAGTTCTACCGGTGCGGTGAGTCCCTCGTACCGTGCGGCGGCGCCGGCTGGTTTGCCGGTGTCGATGCGCCCCTGCATTTGCCCGGTCAGGACTGGGGAGAGCCCGGGTTGGGCCTGCGTGGTGAGCGGTTGGCACCGTGGCCCGGTTACCGGTTCACCGTCCCGGTGGGATGGACCTCGGGCGTCTATCTTGCCGTCTTGAGCGAGGGCGACGGCGACGGGCACGATGCAGATGCTGCCGAGCCGACCAGTGTGGATGCCCGTAGCGGCACGGCGTTACTCGTGGTCCGTGGCAAGACCCCCGGTCGCGAAGCAGGCCTCCTCTATAAGGTGCCGTTGCTCACATACCACGCTTACAACCTTGGCGGCGCGGATGCCTTCGAGCCCACCACCGGCCTGGGCAGCTGGTGCCTTTACAACATGCCGCGGCCGGAGGACGTGCCCGCCGACGCGAGGCGAGGGGTCTCGGTACACCGCCCGGGCGGCGGCACCGGTGGCATCCCCTGGGATCTGAGCAACTACGACCCGTACGACGAAACGCCACGGCAGACCTTCGCTCACTGGGACGCCCGCTTCATTGCATGGCTGGAGCGCGAGGGTCACGTCGTCGACTACTGCACGGACGTCGACGTGCACAGGGACGGCACGCAACTGTTGTCGCCGTACCGCCTCCTGGTAAGTGTCGGGCACGACGAATACTGGAGCGATGCGATGCGCGAAGCGGTCGAAACCTACGTCGCTCAGGGTGGCAACGTCGCGTTCTTCGGCGGGAACACGTGTTGGTGGCGGGTCGTGTTCGACAACGATGTGGTGTTCCGCCGTGGGCACGAATGGTGGAAGTCAGGCCGGCCGGAGAACACTCTGACCGGTGTCAGCTTCCGCAACGGTGGCGAGCGCGACCGGAACGAACGGCCACTGCCGGTGGGGTATCGCGTGCAATACGCCGGCCATTGGGTATACGAGGGGACCGGCCTGCAGGACGGCGACGAGTTTGGCGCGACCGAGCATCTCGTTGGTTACGAGTGCGATGGAGCCCTGTTCGACCGGGCCGACCTGTCAGCCGGTCACCCGGTCGTGCCGACCGGCGAGGACGGTACCCCGCAGGATTTCGTCATCCTCGGAATCGGCGACTGCCGAACGAGCGGCTGGGGTTTCGGCAACGGCGCAGCAACGATGGGGCTCTACCACCGTGGTGGCACGGTCTTCACGGCGGCAACGACCGACTGGGCTCGGGTCCTCACGGCTGGCATTGAACCTGCGGTCGAGCAGATCACCCGCAACGTGCTCAACCGGTTGACGGGCGATACCAGGTCTCGCGGGGCCCGGGTGGCTCGTCTGCCTTGGTGATGAGGTACGGCGGCAGCGCCAAAGCATGCATGCCCGTGTCGCGGAGAGTCGCAAGCGACTGCTGCGGTGTTTCTGTTAGCGGATCCCCAGGGCCGTTCAACGATGTGTTGATGAGGACCGGCGAGCCGGTCCGTTCGTACCAGGCCGTCAGCAGCCTGTGCAGGAACGGCGTGTTGATCGGCTCCACGGTCTGGAGCCGTGCACTGCCGTCAACATGCGTGATCCCGGGGTATTGGGCGCGGTATTCGGGGCGCACATCCGCTGCGTACTGCATGAATGGCGCTGGCCGATCCACGTCGAAGATCCGCTCGGCATGTTCGGCGAGCACGAGGGGCGCGAGTGGACGGAACCACTCCCGGCCCTTGACCTGGGAGTTGATGTAGTCCTGCACGTCGGGGAGGCTCGCATCGGCCAGGATGGATCGGTGTCCGAGTGCGCGCGGGCCCGACTCGCTCCGGCCCTCGTGCAGCCCCACCACACGTCCGGTCTTCAGGAGGCCGACCATCGCTTCGGCGAGCTCGTCGGGTCGGCTGACGACGAGGCCGTCAGGGAGGCTCGCGACCGCGCGTTCCATGTCGTTCGGGTCCGGCTCCGGACCGAGGAAGTCATTCGTCCAGCGGAACTGGCTGTCCTGCCCGAGACAGTCGACGAGGCCGTACAGGGCGCAGCCGACCGCCGTACCGCCGTCGTGGGGACTCGGAGGGATGAAGAGTTCGCCGAACCGCGACTCACGCAGAATGCGGCCGTTGGCCGTGCAGTTGAGTGCGCAGCCCCCGGCGAACACCAGGTCGTCCAACCCGGTCTGCTCATGTAGCCAGGAAACGAGCTGCGTCAGCGCGTCTTCGAACGCGCGCTGGCCGGCGGCGGCGAGGTCGGCGCTTGCCTGGAATGTCGCCCGGTCGCCGGTCCATTCGTAGCGATCCCGTTCGGAAAACGTCTTCACCCACTCGTCCGGGATGAGGACCTGGTGTTCCTTGACATCCAGATCGGGGAGCCCCAGCACGTCGGGGTCACCAAGCGGGGCCAGGCCCATGACCTTGCCCTCGTTGCCTTCTCCGTGCGGCCACAACGTCCTTGTCAGCAGGTAGTAGAAGCAGCCGAGGCCGGCTGGCCGATTCCAGTTGCCATCCCACAGCTGCTTGGCGAGGCACTCGACCCGGCCGCGCTCGCACCGGTAGAACGAGCTGACCTCGAGCAGGTCCGGCTCCGTGCCCGGAGGGAGATCCACGTTCTCGGTGAAGTCGCTGACGCGGCTGCCCTGTGCATCGATGACGAGGCCGGCGGCGACGTTGTATGGAGAGGGGTAAAACGCGCTGTACAGGTGCGTCAGATGGTGCGAAACCAGGACGATCTGGCCGCTGTCGGCGAGGATGAGAGACTCCCGCAGCTCCCGGTGGTAGTCGTCAAGCTTCTGGATCTCGGTGTCGGAGGAGAAGCCCTCGACGACCAGGTCGACCGGCCGGTCGAGATACGGCAGACGGGACAGGTAATGGCTGGATAGGTCCCCCAGCCGCCCCCAATGGTGCTTGCGCCGAGTGATCCGCTCCTTCTGCAGGCTGTACATCGTGGCGCCGCCCCGCGTGACGGCGATCGAGGCGTCCTGTGTTCGGTTGATTCCCACGACTGTCCACGTTCTCGTTGTCACCCCTGGCCTCCCGAGCCGGTGATCTGCCTGATTTCCGATAGGCCGTACCCAGGATCGGCCCCAGCACGCCGCCTCCATGCAGGGTCACACGCCATACGCTGAGCGGCGTGGCCGCTTCGGTCGTCGACCGCCTGCTGAAGTTGGATGAGCCGTCGATCCGCTGGCTCACCCGAACGCAGGTGTTGGGCGAGCCCCCCGACTCGCCGCCGATGCATAGCCTCCAGCGGGAGATCGCGCGCTCGCCTCGGGTACGCGCGCTCCTTACCGGCTGCAGCGACTCGCCTGGTGGTCCGTACGCAAAATGGCGCGGCACACACTGGGTCCTCTCCGCGCTCGCCGACCTCGGCCACCCAGCCGGCGATGTCACGCTGGAGCCGATGTTCGACCGGGTTCTGCGCTGGTGGCTCGCGCGCCGTTTCTACCTGGACCGGGAAGCGCAGACTTTTGAGGAAGTCCGCAATCGTCAGCTGGTGCCGGTGATGCAGGGTCGGCATCGCAGATGCGCATCGCAACAGGGCAACGCGCTGCGTTTCCTCATGGTGCTTGGATGTGTGGACGATCGAGTCGGTCAGCTCGTTGAGCGGCTCCTGCATTGGCAGTGGCCGGACGGCGGGTGGAACTGTGACCGGCGACCAGAGGCGCATGTGTCATCGTTCGAGGAGACCTGGCTGCCGCTTCGGGCGCTGTCGTTGTACGGAAGGCAGGCCAACGGCAGTACCGTCGAGGTGGGGGAAGCGCAGTCGCCGCCCCACCAAGCATTGGAAAGTGCGCGCCGTGCCGCGGAGGTATTCCTGACCAGGCGGTTGATGTTCCGTCGGCGAACCGGTTCGCTGGTCAAGGCGGCGTACGCGCATCCGCATTATCCGCGGTACTGGCACTACGACTACCTTGCCGGCCTGGTGGCCATGACCGAGCTGGGCGGGCTCGACGATGCGCGGTGCGCCGATGCGCTGAATCGGCTGGAGTCGCAGCGGTTGCCGGACGGCGGGTGGGCGACATCGGCTCGCCACTACTACTCCACCGGCCGAGGCGGAAGCAGGGATAGCGTCCAGTGGGGGCCGCATGGCGACGGCGCGACGAACGAGTGGGTGACCGTCGATGCGCTGTTCGTGCTGCAGGTCGCTGGACGGCTGGGGTAAAAGAAGCGGCCTCCGAGTAGGTCCGCTTGTCGGTGCCAGCCTTTGGGTTCCCGAGCATGACCTCTGCACCGATCATCCTGGTTCCTGGATTCTGGATTGGAGCCTTGGCGTGGGCCGACGTCCTGCCTCGCCTTCGTACGGGCGGGCACGATGTCACGGCTCTCACGCTGTGCGGTCATCTGTACATCTATCCCGTCTGACCAGATCAAGGTCGCGGTCAAGGAGGGGTATGCATGGATCGGCAGCCTGGCTGAGCTACGTGACGTCACGAACGTAGATCTGCCGACGAGCCGCTGGCGGATGTGGTCCCGGCCTAGAGAGCTGGCTGCGATCATCGGCGACGTCGCCCTCCGTGCCTCTGCGCGCTGACCGTTGGGTGGAGCACCCAGCTGGCAGGCAAGTCGCCAGCCGGTGAGCCCGCCTCGCAAGCCGGGCCGCTCCGCCATAAGCGAGGGCCGTCGAGTAGCTCGGTGCGTGGCCGCCCGTCAAGAACGCGTCAAGATTGCGGGCCACCGGCACCGGCCTCCGCCGGGCCTGGTCATTCCCCCTACCATTCGGACGTGAGGGCGCGAAGTGGGCGGGTCACGCTGTCGGCAAGCGCCGCCGGCGAGAAACTGACCGAGGAGCCGGCCAGGTGACGGTGCTCGCGGGGCTCTCGAAGCGGTTCCTGGTCGGCCGCCCGTTGCGGAGCACGCAGCTGCACGAGCAGCTGCTGCCGAAGTGGATGGCCCTACCGATCTTCTGCAGCGACCCGCTCTCGTCGGTGGCCTACGCCACCGAGCAGATCCTGTTGGTCCTGGCGGCGGGGGGAGCGGCCTACCTGGTCTTCGCCAAGTGGGTGGCCGTGGCGGTCGTCGCGCTCCTCGCGATCGTCGTCCTGTCATACCGGCAGACGGTCTACGCCTATCCGAACGGCGGCGGCGCCTTCGCGGTCAGCTACGCCAACCTGGGCGAGTCGGCCGCGCTAACCGCTGCGAGTGCGCTACTCGTTGACTACGTGATGACCGTCGTCGTGTCTGTGGTCGCCGGGGTCATCGCCATCACCTCGGCCAGTCCGGGTCTGCACGACCACGCCGTCGCGCTGTCCGTCGGGGTGACCGGGCTGCTGGCCCTGGCCAACCTGCGGGGGGTGAAGGAGTCCGGCCGGGCATTCGCGATCCCCACGTACTCCTTCATCGCCTCGGTCGGCTTGCTCTTCGTCGTGGCCTTGTGGCGGTCCGCCACCGGAGGGATCCCGCAGGCGTCGACCGCCGGGCAGCACCTCGAGCAGACCGCGCATGTGGGCGGCATCTTCACACTGCTGCTCGTCATGCGGGCGTTCGCTTCCGGTTGCACAGCGCTGACCGGTGTCGAGGCGATCAGCAACGGCGTCCCCTGGTTCCGAGACCCGAAGAGCCAGAACGCAGCGGCAACGCTCGCCATCATGGGCGCGATCTCGATCAGCATGTTTAGTGGGATCACGTTCCTGGCGCTCCATCTCAACGCCCGCGCGCAACCCGACGGCGAGCCGTCGGTCATCTCCCAGCTCGCCGCGTCGGTCTTCGGCGGCCACTCGCCGCTCTTCTACATCTTCCAAGCCGCGACCGCCGCCGTCCTCATCCTGGCGGCGAACACCGCCTACAACGGCTTTCCGCTGCTCGCCTCGATCCTCGCGCAGGACGGATTCCTGCCCAGGCAGCTGCACAACCGCGGCGATCGGCTGGTCTACAGCAACGGCATCCTGCTGCTGTCGGCCGCGGCAATCGCGCTGATCGTGGCGTTCGACGCGAACCTCGACAAGCTGATCCAGCTTTATATCGTCGGCGTGTTCACGTCGTTCACGCTCAGCCAGGCGGGCATGGTGCGGCATTGGTCGCGGGAGCTGGCGGACGTTGATGATCCAAGGACCCGAAGGCGGCTACTGCGCAAGCAGGCCATCAACGCGACCGGCGCGGTCGCCACGACTCTAGTGCTGGTCATCGTCGTCTACTCGAAGTTCAGGCACGGCGCGTGGATCGCGATCCTCGCGATGGCGGGTCTATTCGCCTTGATGAAGGGGATCAGCCGCCACTACAGGGCCGTGGCGCGCGAGCTGCGCGTCGAGCCCACCGAGGGCCTGATAATGCCAGCCCGCAACCGGGCGCTTGTCCTCGTCTCCAAGATCCATCAGCCGACGCTGCGCGCGCTGGCGTACGCGAAATCTACTCGCCCCACCTCCCTCGAGGCGGTCACCGTGCAGGTCGACGCCGAGGAGACCCGGCGTCTGCAGGAGGAGTGGGACAAGCACGATCTGGACATTCCGCTCATCGTCCTGCGGTCCCCGTACCGCGAGGTCACCGACCCAGTGGTCGAGTACATACGCAGGCTGCGCAAGGAGAGCCCCCGGGACGTGGTGACCGTCTTCATTCCCGAGTATGTGGTCGGGAGGTGGTGGGAGCAGCTGCTCCACAACCAGAGCCCGCTCCGGCTGAAGATCCGGCTGATCTTCGAGCCGGGCGTCATGGTCACGAGCGTCCCCTATCAGCTGCGCTCGTCCGGCCGGCATCTGGCGAATTTCGAGGTCGACCAGGGCAAATAGCCAGGCAGGCAAGGCGCCGCCAAGGCGTTTACATCAACCGCGGGGGTCCCCCAGCCGGCCTAACGGGAGTCAGGGATTCGTCAAGACCGCCCCGCCGTCCGTATGGAAGCCGTCAGGGCCCTTTGACGGGGCCGTGAACTGGAGTTGCATTGCCCAGGCGGGACCGACCGGCGCGCCGTCAGGGCCTACGGGAGGTGGCGAGATGCGGGGTGACGCGGCGCGAATTCGTTTTGACCGTCGCCGCGTACCGTTCGAGTTCGCCATCCCGGCCGGGGCCTTGACCGTGATCATCGCAGCACTCTTTGACTCTGGTGTCGTAGCCCCTCCTCACAGGGGCGCGCGGATCGCGGTCATGGCGGCGGCCGTCGCGATCTTCTGCGCCGTCGTAGGTGAGTGGCGGTCCGGCCTTGCCACGGCGCTCGTCGGCTACCTACTCCTCGACGGCTTTCTTCTCAACCGCCACGGCGAGTTGACCTGGGATCACACGACCGGCCTCCAGGCTGTCACCGCGGTTGCATCTGCGGGCGCTGCCGGCCTGCTCACTGGTTGGTTGTTTCGGCGGCGCCTAAGCCGCTCCCCAGTGATACAGCGATCGACTCAAAACCCGGACCGGCACCCGGTGAGGACCCGTACGGACACCGAAACGGAATCGAACCATGGCTGAATTGGTCCTCGTACTCCTGACCCTCGGTCTTTTCGCGCTGATCGCCCTGGTCCTGAAGGCGATGGAGCGGCTGTGAGCGCGGCCCGTCTAGCCGGCCTGATCATCTCTGTTGTCCTGGCGATCTACCTCGTTGTCGCCCTGCTGTTCCCGGAGCGCTTCTAGATGAGTACGACCAGCGCAGGCGTGCTGTTCATCGTCTCGCTCCTCGCCGCACTCGCAGTCTCGTACCGGTTCCTCGGGGACTACATCTACCGGGTCGTCACCGGGCGGACGCACTCGCAGGTGGAGCGCGCGATCTATCGCGTCGTCGGTGTCAACGCGGAGGCCGAGCAGTCGTGGGGGATCTACGCCCGCAGCCTGCTGGCCTTCTCCGCGGTTTCCATCCTGTTCCTGTACGCCTTTATGCGGCTGCAGAACCACCTCTGGCTGTCGCTCGGTTTCCCGGCGGTGATGGGCCGGGAGCGCGGACTGGATGTCGGTGAGGTTCGGAAGCTGATCGACGAGCACACAACGAATCGCGCTCTGGGATTCATGGGGGAGCCCGCGGTTAACGTCCTCGAGCTCAACCTCGCCCTCGATAAGACGTCCGGCTAGAGCTTGCCATCCGAGGAGAGGGACTCATGGCTGGTCGTTTGGGTGATGCGAGAGAGGATTTGGTGGTGACCCGTGGCCAGCTGCGCATTTACCTCGGGGCCGCTCCCGGGGTGGGCAAGACGTACGCCATGCTCGAGGAGGCGCATCGTCGCAAGCAGCGGGGCACCGACATCGTCGTCGGCTTCGTCGAGAGCGGCCGGAAGAAGACCGAGGATCTCCTCGAGGGGCTCGAGATCGTTTCCCGGAAGACGCTGACCTACTGCGGCGCGACGTTCACCGAGATGGACGTCGATGCGGTGCTGACGCGGCGTCCGACCGTCACGGTGGTGGACGAGCTCGCCCACACGAACGTGCCCGGGTCCCGGAACGAGAAGCGCTGGCAGGACATCCACGAGCTGCTCGAGGCCGGGATCACGGTGCTCTCCACGGTCAACATCCAGCATCTCGAGTCGCTCAACGACGTCGTCGAGCAGATCACCGGCGTGGTCCAGCGGGAGACCGTGCCCGACGAGGTGGTCCGGCGGGCCGACCAGGTCGAGCTCGTGGACATGACGCCGGAGGCGCTGCGGCGCCGCATGGTGCACGGCAACGTGTATGCGCCCGAAAAGATCGACGCGGCCCTCGGAAACTACTTCCGGATCGGCAACCTCACCGCGCTGCGCGAGCTAGCCCTGCTCTGGTTGGCGGACAAGGTCGACGAGCAGCTCGACCGCTACCGCGAGAGCCACGGAATCGAGAAGACCTGGGAGACCAGGGAACGGGTCGTTGTCGCGCTCACTGGTGGTCCGGAAGGGGAGACGCTCATCCGGCGGGCGGCTCGGATCGCCGACCGGGCCAGGGGTGCGGACCTGCTCACGGTGCATGTCGCCCGCAG
This sequence comes from Actinomycetota bacterium, assembly GCA_046725875.1. GTDB lineage: Bacteria > Actinomycetota > Actinomycetes > JAKEEW01 > JAKEEW01 > JBKOZJ01. The sequence goes on along the minus strand of JBKOZJ010000128.1, from coordinate 4,450 downwards.
TGACGGCCTCGCCGGCGCCGACCCCGCGCTCCTGGAGAAGCAGCGGACCCTGGTCGAGAGTCTCGGTGGCACGTACCACCAGGTGGTCGGCGACGACGTCCCGAAAGCCCTGATCGATTTCGCCAATGGGGTCAACGCAACACAGTTGGTGCTGGGCGCCAGCCGGCGCGGGCGGTTCGCTCAGATCTTCTCGCCCGGCGTCGGAGTGACGACCACGAAGATGTCTGGGTCGATCGACGTGCACCTCGTCACCCATGAGGAGGTGGGCCGCGGCCGCCGCCGGCCGCCGCTCTCGGAGAGCAGCGCGCTGTCCCGGCGGCGCTTGCTGACGGGCTTCATCGCTGCCGTGGTCGTTCCGCTGCTCCTGGCGGCCGTGCTGCGCCCGCTGCGAGACCAGCTTTCTCTGGCGAGTGACATCCTGCTCTTCTTGGCGGCGGTCGTCGGAGTCGCCCTGGTTGGAGGCCTGTGGCCCGCACTGGTCGCCGGAATCGGGGGCTTCCTGCTCCTCAACTTCTTCTTCACCCCACCGGTGCACACCTTCACCATCGCGGAGCGGGAGAACATCCTTGCGCTCGCGGTGTTCGTTCTCGTTGCGATGGCGGTCAGCGGGGTCGTGGACCTTGCCGCCCGACGGACCCGGGAGGCTGCCCAAGCGAGCACAGAAGCGCAGACGCTTGCTGCGGTGGCGGGCAGCGTCGTGCGTGGCGAGCGGCCGTTGACCGCGCTGCTCGAGCGGTTGCGAGAGACCTTCGGGCTCGAGTCGGTCACGCTGCTCGAGCGGTCTGCCGGCGTAGCTCCCGGGCCCCACGTCCAGCGGGACACGGCGGCGTGGCGGATCGTCGCGTGCGTCGGCGCCCGGCCGTGCCTCGCCCCAGGTGAAGGCGACACCACGGTTCGTGTGGACGATGACCTGACCTTGGCGCTGCGCGGCCGCTCGGTTGGCGCCGAAGACCAGCGCATCGTCGAGGCCTTCGCCGCGCAGGCGGCGCTTGCTCTTCGGCAGGAAAGGCTGGCCGAGGCCGCCGATGCCGCGGGAGGACTGGCCGAGGCAGACAAGATGCGTACGGCATTGCTGGCCGCGGTGAGCCACGACCTTCGGACGCCACTCGCATCGGCAAAGGCCGCGGTGACCAGCCTCCGCAGCTCGGAAGTATCGTTCACCCCCGAGGATCGAGCTGAGCTTCTGGCGACCGCCGACGAGTCACTTGACCGCCTGGACCGGCTCGTTTCGAATCTGCTCGATATGAGCCGCCTTCAGGCGGGCGCCCTCGGCGTAGCTCCCGCCGCGATCGGCCTCGAGGAGACCGTACCAAGGGCGCTCGACGAGCTAGGCGCGACGGCCGGCGCCGTCCAGGTTCAGATCCCGGACGATCTGCCTGCGGTGCGAGCCGACCCGGGCCTGCTGGAGCGCGTGCTCGTGAATGTCATCGGGAACGCGGTGCGGTTCAGTCCGCCCGACCGGCCGCCCCTGGTCACCGCGAGCGAGCTTGGCGGCCAGGTCGAGCTACGGATCATCGACCACGGACCCGGCATTCCGGAGGACGAGCGCGACAAGATCTTCCTCCCGTTCCAGCGGCTCGGCGACCGGGACAACGACAGTGGCGTCGGGCTCGGCCTGGCGCTGTCTCGAGGACTCGCCGAAGCGATGGGAGGCACGCTCACGCCGGAGACGACTCCCCGGGGCGGCCTGACCATGGTGCTTTCACTGCCCATCGCCGAGAGCGGGGTTTTCGCGAGCGAGGCGGAGGCGGTGGAGATCGCCGACCGGGCGATCCATGAGCGACTCAACGGCTCCCGAACGGCGTTGCCTCGGGAACGGGACGACCGAGTTGGAGACGCCGGGAGCCCTCAGGGTCCGTCTCGCGGGGTGCTCGATGCCAAGGGCGGCCGGAGATCTTCTCCATGGGCCCGTGCCGACGACGCCCGCGCGGATGACAAGGGGGGTGCTCGGTGACCCGCATTTTGGTCGTGGATGACGAGCCGCAAATCCTGCGAGCGCTGCGCATCAACCTCAGAGCGCGCGATTACGACGTTGATGTCGCTGCGGATGGTGCCAGCGCGCTACGGACGGCGGCACATCACCAGCCCGACCTCGTCGTGCTGGATCTCGGACTGCCCGACCTGGACGGCGTCGAGGTGATCCGGGGGCTGCGGGGCTGGACCAGCGTCCCGATCGTCGTTCTTTCGGGGCGGGCCGGCAGCCATGACAAGGTCGCGGCGCTCGACGCCGGCGCCGACGACTACGTTACGAAGCCGTTCGGTGTCGATGAGTTGCTTGCGCGCATCCGGGCGGTGACCCGGCGGGCAGCGTCGGCCGGCGAGAGCATGCCTGCCGTGGAGATCGGCCGGCACACAGTCGACGTGGCCAACCACATCGTGAAGGTGACCGACACTGGCGAGGAGGTACGGCTGACGCCTACCGAGTGGGCACTGCTCGAAATCCTGGTCCGCAACCCGGGGAAGCTCGTCAGCCAGCGGCAGCTGCTGCAGGACGTGTGGGGACCGCAGTACCAATCCGAGACGAACTACCTCAGGCAGTACATGGCCCAAGTTCGGCGAAAGCTCGAGGCCGACCCGTCCCATCCGCGTCATCTGCTTACCGAACCCGGCATGGGCTACCGCTTCCGCCCGGACTCCAGCCCATGACCCCATTCCCTCCCGCCACCTTGGGATGAATGTGCCGTCGGCTCGATAGGTTGGAGCCAACGGCACATTCATCCTGCGGCGGTTCGCAACAACGGCACGTTCACTCGACCGGGCTCGGGCTGAACCTGGCTCCTAAATGAAGCTACGGGAGGGTGAGGATCTCGTGGCCCGCTTCGGTCACGAGGACGGTGTGCTCGAACTGGGCCGTGCGCCCCCGGTCCTTCGTAACGACAGTCCAGCCGTCCGGCCATACTTCGTACTCGATGGTTCCGAGGGTGAGCATCGGCTCGATGGTGAACGTCATGCCGGGTTCTATTACCGTGACTGCGCTTGGATCGTCGTAATGCGGAACGACCAGCCCGGAGTGGAAGGCCGTGCCGATGCCGTGGCCGGTGAAGTCGCGCACGACGCCATATCCGAAGCGCTTCGCGTACGATTCGATAACTCTCCCGATGATGTTCATGCGCCGCCCTGGGGCCACCGCACGCACTCCGCGCAACATAGCTTCACGCGTACGTTCGACTAGCAACCGGGACTCCTCGTCGACGTCGCCGACGAGAAACGTCGCATCCGTGTCGCCGTGCACACCGTCGATGAACGCGGTGATGTCGACGTTGACGATGTCGCCATCCCGCAGCACCGTCGAGTCCGGGATCCCGTGGCAGATCACCTCGTTGACCGAGGTGCAGAGGGACTTCGGATACGGCGGTGCCTTCCCGGAGGAACCGGGGTAGGCCAACGTGGACGGGTAGGCTCCGTGATCCAGCAGGAACTCGTGACCGATCCGGTCCAGCTCGTCGGTCGTCACGCCCGGCTGGACTGCCTGCCCGACCTCGACGAGTGCCTGTGCTGCGATCTTGCCGGCGTGCCGCATCCGGTCGATGGTCTCCGCGTCCTTGACCTCGGAGCCGTTGAAGCGGGCCGCCTTCCTGCGTCCTACATACTCAGGCCGGCTGATGTGCGGCGGCACGCCACGGATCGGGGAGACCACCCCGAGTCGGACAGTACTACCCCGACCGCTGGCCTTCATGGTCATGAAGCATACGTTGGGAGGGGTGCACAACCGGGAGGAGCCGGACATGGCCGAGCGGTGGTACTACTGCCTCAGGCACATGCGGGTGGAGGCGGAGGAGGCAGCCTGCCCGCCCGCCGAGGCGCTGGGTCCTTACGACACCTACGAGGAGGCGGCGCGGGCACTGCAGACCGCGCAGGAGCGTAACGAGGCGTGGGAGAGCGACCCGCGCTGGCGTGACGACGACGACCAGTAGGTCGGCCGCTCCGGCGACGCTGCCCAGTGGACTTGAGGTAGAAGGGGCCCTTACGCCGAAACCCTTGGAGCAGGGGCGCCTTCTACCGGTGTGCCGACAGCCGAAGCTCGACGCTTGAGCGGCCGCGTTTCGTCGATGTCTGGAGGGTCAGGCGGCCGGCCGGCGGGGACGCCGTACGGCAGTCCGCTTAGCGGCGGGCCGGGCGGCGCTGGCCCGCTTCGCCGCGGGACGGCGGGCAGCGGTCTTGCCGGCCGTCGTCCGCTTTGCCGTCGACTTTCGGGCCGTCGACTTTCGGACCGTCGTCTTCCGCCCGGCTGTCTTCTTAGCGGTCGTCTTGCGGGCGGCGGTCTGGCGGCCGGTGCTCGTCCGCTTCGCCGTGGCCTTCCTCGCCGTCGTTGCCCTGGCCGCTGCGCCCCGCGAGGTGGTCTTCCGCGCCGTTGACTTGCGGGCGGAAGTGGTCCGCTTCGCCGGTGACCGCTTCGCGGTCGTCTTCCGGGCGGCCGTCCGCGCGGATGCGGTCTTCCGCCCGGTGGTCC
>JBKOZJ010000127.1:0-26233 GCA_046725875.1 Actinomycetota bacterium | reverse complement strand
TTGGACACCTACGGCTCCAGGTCGCTGGCCATCGGCGGGCTCGCCATCCGCACCGCGGCGGGCCGTGTTGTGGAGAAGGCCAAGCAGGTTGCAGCGCACATGCTCGAGGCGGATCCGGGCGATGTCGACTTCGAGTCCGGGGCATTCAAGGTACGCGGTGCGCCCGGGTCGCAGAAGACGATTCAGGAGGTCGCGTTTGCCGCATTCCAGGCGCACGACCTCCCGGCGCGGGTCGAGCCCGTGCTCAGCGCGGATGCGGTCCACGACCCGGATGTGTTCTCGTTCCCGCACGGCACCCACCTGTGCGCGGCCGAGGTGGACACCGAGACCGGAGGGGTGAAGCTGCGATCCTACGTCGCCGTTGACGACGTCGGGGTCGTGGTCAACCCGCTCATCGTGGACGGGCAGGTGCACGGAGGCGTCGCCCAGGGGGTCGCGCAGGCGCTCTACGAGGAGGCCGTCTACGACGACGACGGCAACCTGATCAGCGGCACGATGGTCGACTACCTCGTGCCCGCGGCGCCGGACCTGCCGCCCTGGACGCTGGACCGTACGGTCACGCCGTCCACGACCAACCCGCTTGGCGTGAAGGGCGTCGGCGAGACCGGAACGATCGCGTCGACCCCGGCCGTGGTGAACGCGGTCATCGACGCGGTACGCCACCTCGGCGTCCGGGATATCCAGATGCCATGCTCGCCCGAGCGGGTGTGGCGGGCGATACAAGATGCTCGCGCGGCAGAAGGTGGAGGTGCGGCATGATTCCTCCGGCATTCGGCTACGTCCCGGCAAGGTCAATCGACGAGGCCGTATCCGCCCTGGCGTCCAACGGCGAGGACGCGAAGGTTCTGGCCGGCGGGCAGTCGCTGCTTCCCCTGCTGCGTCTTCGCCTGTCCTACCCGTCCGTCCTCGTGGACTTGGGCCGGGTGGACGAGCTCCGCGGCGTACGGGAGGAGGGCGGCGAGCTGGTCATCGGAGCGATGACGACGCACGCCGATGTCGTGGCATCCGAACTCGTGCGATCCCGGTGCGGTCTGCTGGTCGCCGCAGCGGCCAGCCTTGGGGACCCCGCGGTCCGCCACCGCGGCACCCTCGGTGGATCGCTGGCGCATGCCGACCCCGCGGGCGACCTGCCGGCGGTCGCGGTCGCGCTCGACGCCACGCTCGTGGCGGCCGGGCCGTCGGGGCGGCGGTCGATCCCGGCCGGGGAGTTCTTCATCGACTACCTGTCCACTTCGCTCTCGCCGGGCGAGGTTCTGGTCGAGGTGCGGGTCCCCGCGCTCGGCGCGGGCTGGGGCTACCGCTACGAGAAGTTCCACCGGGTCGCGCAGGCCTGGGCAATCGTCGGTGTGGCCGCGGCGGTACGCCGGTCCGACGGGCAGATCGCGGCGGCGCGGATCGGGCTCACCAACATGGGCTCGACCCCGATCCGGGCGGCGGCCGCGGAGCAGGCGCTGGCCGGGACGTCGGTGTCCGACTCGGCTGCTGTGACTGCTGCCGCCGAGCACGCCGCCGACGGCACGTCGCCGCCGAGCGACCTGCACGGCAAGGCCGACTACCGCCAGCACCTGGCCCGCGTACTGACTCGGCGTGCGGTCGCCGCGGCCGCCGGCCCGGCGATGTAGCCGACCACCAACGGTCGGCCCGTTTTCGCATGAACGGCACTTTCACTCGAAGCTATCGACTGAAAGTGCCGTTCATACCGGCCGGTTTCGAGTGAATGGCACATTCACGCTAACCGCCGCCGGTTCGGCACCTTGCGTATGAGGAGCGCGGCTATGGAGTTCGAGCACGAGTTCACCGTTCCGGTTCCAATCGACGAGGCATGGAAGACCCTGCTCGACGTGGAACGTGTTGCGCCCTGCATGCCCGGGGCGACGCTCGACAGCGTCGAAGGAGATGCCATGGCCGGCCGAGTAAAGGTCAAGATTGGGCCAATCACGATGACCTACCAAGGAACCGCACGGTTCGAGGAGAAGGACGAGACCGACCACCATGTCGTCTTCAGCGCGTCGGGTCGCGAGACGAGAGGCACGGGCACTGCCCGGGCAACCGTACGTACCCAACTGCATGACGCGGGCGACCACACCCGCGTTGTCGTCGCCACCTCGCTTGCGGTGACCGGCCGTCCGGCGCAGTTTGGCCGCAGCGTGATGCAGGAGGTCGGGGGCAAGCTGGTCAGCCAGTTCGCCCAGGGTCTTGCGACTGAGGTCCTCAGCGGGGGAGCAGCGGCTCGCGGTGAAACGGCGGCGACCCCGGAGACCTCCGGTGGTGCGGGAGCGGCGCCGCACGGCGCTTCGTCCACCGCGGCCGTTACTACTGACGCGACGACCGCGTCGGCCGGTACGCCGGTACCGACGATCCCGGATAGGACCGCCGAGCCGACCGCGGACGCCCGTACTCAACCTGCGACAATGGCGGGAGAGTCGGCCAGCCGGCCCAGCCCGGAGGTCATCGACCTGCTGGGCACGGCCGGTGCACCGGTCCTGCGCCGGCTCGTCCCGGTGGCCGGCGCGGTGGTGGTCGTGGGCCTGGTCATCTGGTGGCTCGCGCGGCGGTGAGTTCGCCGCTTGTCCGCGTTTGGGGTGGGCGGGCGAGCCTGCTGGCACCCGACGGCGCGACGGAAATGCCTGTTGCTGCGCTCCGACGAGACGGCGATCGGCTGCCTCTCGATGCCTGCGCTGCTAGTTTTGGGCCCCTGCGGCCTCGCCGGCTCGGCTGCGGGTCCGGTGCGAGAAGCGTGAGCCATACGGGAGCCTTCGTCGTGCGTAGCTGGACCGTCGCTCGCGTACGGCGGCCGATCAGAGCAGCATCGTGGTAGGAGGTTGCGATGCGCGTCGAGTACGAGTTCATGGTCGAGGTGGCCCCCAGCACGGTTCGTAGCCTCCTGACCGACGTAGAGCGGTCGGCGGCCTGCGTGCCGGGAGTGTCGCTCGAAACATCCGCGCCCGGTGAGTACGGTGGCCGGCTGCGGTTGCGAGTGGGATCGACGACGGTGACTTACCGCGGCACGGCTACGGTGAGTATGACCGAGGACGCGTTCCGGCTGGAGTTTGAGGGCCAGGAGGCGCGGGGGAGCGGCGTTGCCAAGGGCGCCGTTACGTTCGCCCTTGCCGGCGATCAGCAGCGGACCCGGGTAGCGGTCGACGCGGATGTGACGGTAACCGGGCGACTGGGATCGCTCGACTCGTCCGTGCTGTCCGACGCGATTCGTCGGTTGTTCGTCCGATTCGGTGAATGCGTCATCGCGGCAGTTGCGGTTGAGGAACCCGACATCGAGACCGTCGTCGGGCCCGCGCAGGGTACGGCCGGTACGAGGTTCGCAGTGACGGCGGACATGACCGCGGCAGGTGACGACGACCTCCTGGCCGAGGGCGGTCAGCGGCCGGGCCGGCCCCTGCGCCCGGTCCTGCTCCTGCTCGCCGTAGCAGCTGCCGTCGCGATCGCGATCCAGGTAATCCGCCGGTGGCGCGACTAAGATCACGAAGTTGTCAGAACGAACCTGCAAGCTCGCCTAGCTGTCAGACTGCGGTCCCTCTGGCGAGCGCAGGGTCTGACAACTAGGCGCAAGAAGGTGCTTGGGGGGCACTTGTCAGAACCCGGCCCGCTTGGTTGGGACATCGGCCTCTGACAAGCCCTGTCTGGGGCTGGTTCCGGAGGAGTTGTCAGTCGTTGGGGTCGCTCTGAGCAACCTTGTTGACTGACAAGTCGTCTACTCATACACCAGCTTCTGACAAGTCACCGAGTGCCGTGTGATACAGAAAATTCAGGCGAGACCGAGGTCGTCGACGGTGAAGGCATAACGATAGGGAAGACCTGCTGCAGCGATGGCGGCCGCGGCGCCGCGCTCGACAATAGCGGCGACCGCGACGATTTCTGCGCCCTCGGCTCGCAGCGCATCGATCGCGGTGAGCACCGAGCCGCCGGTAGTTGATGTGTCCTCGAGTGCCAGGACGCGACGTCCCACCACGTCCGGTCCCTCGATGCGCCGCTGCAAACCGTGCTGCTTGCCTTCCTTCCGTACGACAAATGCGTCCACGCGCCGGCCGGTCGCCCCAGCTGCGTGCAGCATCGCCGTGGCGACCGGGTCGGCGCCCAGGGTGAGTCCTCCGACCGCGTCATAGTCCAGGTCGGCGGTGATGTCCAGCATCACCCGGCCGACCAGCGGCGCGGCCGCACCATCGAGGGTGATCCGGCGTAGGTCGATATACCAGTCCGCCTCGCGGCCGGAACTGAGCACGACCCGGGCGTACACGATCGCCTTGGCCTTGATCTGCGCAAGCAGATCTTCCCGAGCAGTGCCCACGCGCGGAGCCTATGCCCCCGAAGGCCGGTCACTGGCTCCCACGGCCGCCGCTACCGCCCGGCCGGTGCGATCGCGCAGGCATGCTCGCGTACCACCGGGCCGCGGTGAGAGTCGACGCCCGCGCCTCACCTGGGCGTCCGCTTTGTGTTAGCGCCTGACGTCGGCCCTGCGTTGCGCAGGACTTCCGCCCTCGCTCTGCGCCGGGTGCCGGCACCGGCGACCGCGACGGGAGCGCGGCCGCCTAGCCGCACGCCCGCCTTAGCGCACCCTGCACTCCCCGACACCGCGGCCGGCGCCGAAGCCTTCGTGCCGATGGCTGCACCGCTCTCGGTGAGCGATGAGATCGCAGCGGTCATACGCGGACAACGAACGCACACTGCCCGCACCGTCAACCCTGGCCCCGATCGAGCGATCACCCTGATCGGGATCCCGCGACGCCCGGCAGGCCAACTCAGGGCAAAACTCTGAGCCGCACAGTCAAGTAACCTCGTCGGGTGTCTTCGACGCTCGCGCTTGGTCCGAGTTGGCTCGATCCCCAGTCGCTGATCGACACCTTCGGCCTGATCGGCATCGTCGCGATCGTGTTCGCCGAGTGCGGGCTGCTGATCGGCTTCCTTCTGCCGGGCGACTCGCTGCTGTTCACCGCGGGGCTGCTCGTCTCGGGAGCGGGCGACCTGCGGCTCAACCAGCCGTTGTGGCTGGTCTGCCTGCTCATCTCGATCGCCGCCGTCGCGGGGAATCAGGTGGGTTACGCAATCGGACGCCGCGCCGGCCCAGCGGTTTTCAACCGCCCCGAGTCCCGGTTCTTCAAGCAGGAGTACGTCGAGAAGACGAACGCGTTCTTTGACAAATACGGCGGGCGAGCGATCGTTCTCGCCCGCTTCGTCCCTATTGTCCGCACCTTCATCACGGTTGCCGCCGGGGCCGGTCGGATGGACTACCGCAAGTACACGACTTTCACGGTGATCGGCGCGGTTCTGTGGGGGACCGGGGTCACGGTCCTCGGCTACTTTCTCGGGCAGATTGCCTTCATCCGGGACAACATCGAGTTCATCCTCGTCGCCGTCGTTTTGCTGTCCGTGATCCCTATCGCGATCGAGCTGCGGCGCCGACGCTCCCGCCGTACTCCCCCAACCACCCGACCCGCCGAGTCCCACGCCCCCGCCACTCGCGACTGAACCTGGCCGCGCAGTGACGACAGGTCGCGGCCGATGGAACCGTCCCCTGCCGCGGTTCCACCAGCCGCGAAATCCTGCCTGTGGAAGCATGCCGCATGGGTGGGCACCTTGTCTGGCTATTACGTGCCAGTGGCCATAAGATGCCAAGGCAATGGCTACACCACTCGCGCCGTGGGGGGTGGACGAGCGGAGCGAGCGGCTCTACCGGGCCGTTCTTCGCCATCCCAACCGGACCGCCGACGAGCTTGCGCGCATCCTCGACTGGGAGCCGGCCGAGGTGACCGAGGTTACCCGGCCGCTGCTCCGGGTCCGGCTGGTGCGGGTGACGGATACCGGTCTCTACTTAGCGCCGGCGCCGACGGCAGCGATTGAGAGCCTGGTCTCCGCCGAGCAGCAGCGCCTTCACCAGCGGCAGGAGCAGGTCCACCAGGCCAGAACCGCGGTTCCCGACTTTACCGCCGAGCACATCGCCGGGCAGGCCGAGCGGTGGACCCCCGTGCCGGTAGACGTCGTAACCGGGGCCGAAGTGGTCGCCGTGATCGAGGATCTGTCACGTACCAGTGCGGGCGAGGTGTGCTCGTTCGTCCGACGCAGCCGTAACCCTCGTTTCCCGTACCTCCTCGCCGTCGGCACCCAGATCATCGCAACCGGGCGTCGCATGCGCACCGTCTACCCCCTTACGGCGCTCGACGACGACGCCGAGCTAGAGGCGATCCGGGTGTGGGTGGGCCATGGGGAGGAGGCGCGGATCGCGCCAAATGTTCCAACTCGAATGATCGTCTTTGGCGACGAGGCGGTGATGGTCGATGCGTCGTACGACAGGGAGTCCGACACGGAGATCGTCGTCCGGGCACCAGCGATCGTCGCGGCCTTCAAGGAGTTGTTCGAGCGGGTATGGGCGCACGCGGTGACGGTTCCCAAGCTGGCCAGCCCGTCCGATGGCCTGGCCATCCGCCCCGGCTCGTCACGCGGGTTGACCGAGGAGGAGCGGAAGCGGACCCTCGAGGTGCTCGCGCTCGGCGCCAAAGACGAAGCCGTCGCCCGGCAGTTGGGGGTGTCCCTGCGCACGGTCCGTCGCCGGGTCGCCGACCTGCTCGACGAGCTCGGTGCGACGACGAGGTTTCAAGCCGGCATGGAGGCGGTGCGCCGCGGCTGGATCTAAGCATCTCGGCTGCGGCCAGTCAGTCGTGGATGGGCGATTCGCATCACGTACCGAATCCGGCCGCCCTGTGCGAGGCGGCCCGACCTCCTGCGGAAGTGACAATCTAAGCTCCTGTTGCGCCAGCAGCAAAGCTCCGGGAGGAGGGGTACCCCATGCCCGCGATCGTGCTTGTCGGGGCGCAATGGGGGGACGAGGGCAAGGGCAAGGCGACCGACCTACTTGGCGGCGCGGTCGACTACGTCGTGCGCTACCAGGGCGGGAACAACGCCGGTCACACGGTTGTGATCGACGACGAGAAGTACGCGCTGCACCTGCTGCCCTCCGGCATCCTTACCCCGGGCTGCACTCCGGTCATCGGAAACGGCGTCGTGATCGACCCGGGCGTTCTCTTCCGCGAACTCGACGACCTCACTGCGCGCGGTGTCGACACGTCCCGCCTGCTCATTTCGGCGAACGCGCACCTCATTACTCCCTATCACCGGACTATCGACAAGGTAACCGAGCGGTTCCTCGGCAAGAACCGCATCGGCACCACCGGACGCGGGATCGGCCCGACGTACGCCGACAAGGTGAATCGCATCGGCATCCGGGTCCAGGACGTCTTCGATCCGAAGATCCTCCGGCAGAAGGTCGAGGGCGCACTCGAGCAGAAGAATCAACTGCTGGTGAAGGTCTACAACCAGCGCGCTCTCGCCGTCGATGCGATCGTGGCGGAGTACGTCGGCTACGCCGACCAGCTGCGCCCGCACGTCGTTGACACCGCTCGAGTGCTCAACAAGGTGCTGGACGACGGCAAGGTCGTCTTGCTCGAGGGGTCGCAGGGCACCCTCCTCGACCTCGACCACGGCACCTATCCCTTCGTAACGTCGTCCAACCCGACTGCGGGCGGTGCATGCGCGGGCTCCGGGATCGGTCCAACGAAGATCACGAGGGTGGTCGGCATCCTTAAGGCGTACACAACGCGGGTCGGCTCGGGGCCGTTCCCCACTGAGCTGCACGACGAGTGGGGTGACTACCTGCGCAAGGCGGGCGGAGAGGTCGGTGTGACGACCGGCCGCGACCGGCGTTGCGGCTGGTTCGACGCCGTGATCGCTCGCTACGCCACCCGCGTCAACGGCTTCACCGACATCTTCCTCACCAAGCTCGACGTGCTCTCTGGCATGGAGCGGGTGCCGGTGTGCGTCGCGTACGACGTGGAAGGCGCACGGCACGACGAGATGCCGATGACGCAGACGGAGTTCCACCATGCGAGGCCGATCTACGAATGGCTCGACGGCTGGGGGGAGGACATCAGCGGCGCCAAGAGCCTTGACGACCTGCCGGCGGCCGCGCACCGGTACGTCGAGACGGTCGAAGAGCTCGCGGGCGCGCCCATCTCCGCGGTCGGCGTCGGCCCGGACCGGACGCAGACCATCGAGATCCGTCCGCTTATCTGAGCCACGGCGGTCGCGCAATAGACTCCCGCCCGTTGGGCCGGGCCATGGCAGGTGAGCGATGAGGGTGCTCGTCGTCGGCGGCGGCGCCCGCGAGCACGCGCTGTGCCTGTCGCTCTCCTTCGATCCATCGGTCTCAGCGCTGATCTGCACCCCCGGAAACGCGGGGATAGCCGAGCTGGCGACCGTCATGCCTGTGGCACCGGCCGACGCTATGGCGGTCGTCCAAGTCGCGGCCGAGGTCGGGGCGGACCTCGTCGTCATCGGTCCCGAGGCGCCCTTGGTCGCCGGGGTCGCGGATGCCGTACGGGCGGCTGGCATCGCCTGTTTCGGCCCATCGGCCGCGGCCGCGCGGCTCGAGGGGTCGAAGGCGTTCGCCAAGGAGGTCATGGCGGCGGCGGGCGTGCCAACCGCCGCATCAAGGGTTTGTACGGATCCAGAGCAGGCGGCCGCCGCCCTCGACCAGTTCGGCCCACCGCACGTCGTCAAAGACGACGGTCTCGCCGCCGGCAAGGGCGTGGTGGTCACCGCCGACCGGGCCGCAGCACTGGCTCACGCCGCCGCGTGCGGTCGGGTGGTCATCGAGGAGTACCTCGACGGACCCGAGGTGTCTCTGTTCGCCGTAACCGACGGCATAACGGCAGTCCCGCTCGCACCTGCCCAGGACTTCAAACGGGTTGGCGACGGAGACACCGGCCCAAACACCGGCGGGATGGGTGCTTATTCGCCGCTTCCGTGGGCGCCGAAAGACCTCGTCGACGAGGTGATTCAGACCGTCGTGCGGCCAACGGTCGACGAGATGCGCCGGCGCGGCACGCCGTTCGCCGGCCTGCTCTACGCCGGGCTAGCGCTCACGTCTCGAGGGATCCGGGTTGTCGAGTTCAATGCGCGGTTCGGCGACCCCGAGACACAGGTCGTGCTTGCCCGACTCCGTACACCACTCGTCGGCCTGCTCAGCGCGGCGGCGACCGGGACAGTCGCCGACCATGCGCCACTCGACTGGGACGACGCGGCCGCGGTCACGGTAGTTGTAGCGGCAGCGGGGTATCCCGGCCCGCCGCGCACCGGCGACCGCATCGAAGGCGTCGACGCGGCCAACGCTGTCGAGGGTGCCTATGTGCTGCATGCCGGGACCACAAGGGACAGGGTTGGGCATCTCATTACCGCCGGCGGCCGGGTCCTATCGATCACCGCACTCGGCACCGACCTCGCAGCAGCCAGAACCCGCGCGTACGCGGCCGCCGGCTGCATTCACTTCCCCGGCGCCCACCACCGTTCCGATATCGCGCTAGTCGCTGCATCCGTATAGGGCCGTACTGCCCCCGTATGGGGCAGTTCCCCTGCTGTCGATGCGGGGCGGAACTGGATTATGTCGTGGAGCTGTTCTTCAGGTTGGCCGCTGGCACTCGATTTGATTCGAAGCCGCATGCATTGAATGCTGCCGGATTGACCGCCACGACATCGCCCTGGTACCAGCCGGAACCTGAGGGACTGCTGGGAAGGCGTTAACACCTAAGGGAGACCCTCTACTGCGGGCCCTACACGGGTGACGATGAGCGGATCAGGGCTCACTTGACCCGGCTGCCGGAGGCGTCTCGCGGTGATATCACCCGATACTGTGAACTCCATCGTCACGGTCCGTGGTTATGGTTACCGCCTTCGGTCACCGGACGAATAGCAGGTCCACCAGATTCGACAGCGCCGTCGTCGGGCCAGGCGCGGAGCCGTGGCAGCCAGGCCGGTACTGCCGCGCGGTAGGCCTCGTACTCTTCGCCAAAGCGGCGGGCGAGGTCCGGCTCCTCATACCACCTCACGAAGGCTGCTTGTACGGCGGCGATAGCCGCGGCGTACACGAACAACACCGGCCGGCTGAGTAGGAGCCCTTGGCCGACAATGGCCGTAACCACGGCGAGATACATCGGATTGCGTACAAAGCGGTAGAGCCCGCCGACGACCAGATGCTCGGTCGGCGCGACCGGCGCGGGCGTCCCAAGCCCCTCGACGACGAAGCGTGCAAACGCCTGGAACAGCACAAGTGCGCCGGCGGCAACAAGCACCCCTCCGAGGACCCAGCCCGCTATCCCGAAGAGATCGCCACGCTCCCATTTGGTGACCCACCATGGCCCCAGCCCGGCGACGACCCCGGGCGCGACGACCAGGAAGATCAGCGTGCCAAGTGCTGCCCGAAGCCTCTGCATCGTCGTCACCCTTGCGTTCGATCGAAGGCGGCTGGGGGAGGCTATAACGGCTTAGCCGGGACTCGCGAGCCACCAGATGACCGGATCCTTACCCAGCCCAGGCGGCGGTTCGGCGGCCAGCGTCTGCAGGGCCTTCCGGAGCTTGTCGAGGCCCTTCTGGGTCCTTGGAAAGCGGGCGTGGTGGCAATAGAGGTTTGAACGTGTTCAGAACGGTCTTGACTTGCAAGCGATCGTGTACCTACGGTGAGAGTTGAACGCGTTCAAAACCTGTCCACGAAACGCGGTCACGAGAAGAAGTGATCATGAATACGACAGTGGCAACATATCTGGCTTACCTGATCATCAGCGTTGCGCTCACGATCTGGGTTGGGCGGACCCTCTTCCGCAACGGCCGGCTCTTCCTTGTCGACGTGTTCGACGGGAACGAGCGCCTCGCCGACGCGGTCAACCGCCTGCTCATCGTCGGCTTCTACTTGCTCAACCTGGGCTTCGTGACCCTGTTCCTCAGGGTGCAGGACGACGTGGTCGGGCTCCGCGGATCGTTCGACACGCTCTCCGTGAAGGTGGGCACGGTCCTGCTCGTGCTCGGCGGGATCCATCTCGGCAACGTGTACCTCTTCAACCGGATCCGCCGCCGCAGCTCGATCGACCGCCGGCAGGTCCCGCCCGTTGAGCCGAACATCTGGGCGCCGCCGGCCGAACCAGGCAAGACCAAGGCGTGATCGCGGTGACCGCCGGGCCGTTCCGCTCCGCCGCCTACGCGCCGCCGCCGGCCGAGGACGCAACATGTCGGCGGCCGCCAAGACAAGCCGAGCCGGTCGGCCGGCTGACCGTTCTCTACGACGCGAACTGCGGATTCTGCCGGTGGGTTCGCGATTGGTTGACCGGACAGCCGCAGCTCGTGCCGCTGGACTTCGTCCCTGCCGGGTCGACCGCCGCGCGCCGCGCCTTCCCGTACCTCGATCACCAGCGAACGCTCCGCGACGTTACGGTGGTCGCCGACGGCGGGCAGGTGTACGAGGGGACGCACGCGTGGATCGTCGTCCTGTGGGCGCTGACCCGCTATCGCCCGTTGGCGATGCGGCTCGCGCATCCTAAGCTGCGGCCCCTTTCCAGAGCAGCGGTGGCCGCGGCGTCGCGCTTCCGGGCCGTGACCCGCGACGAGGCGGCCGGGTTCGGCGCACACGATCGCTACCGTTGCGAGGGTGGACAAGCTTGCGGCGGCGAATGTGCGAGCTGACACCCCCGCCGAGAGCACGCCGACGCCGGCGCCAACATCCGCGGCATCGCCCGCGAAGAGCGAGCGAACCAGGATGCTCATCGTCGAAACCGCACTGCGGCTGTTCAGGGAGCGTGGCTACGACCGCACCACGATGCGCGCGATCGCCGCGGAGGCCGGCGTCTCGGTCGGCAACGCCTACTACTACTTCGCCTCGAAGGAGCATCTGATCCAGGGCTTCTACGACCTGGTCGAGGCGCTGCACGCTGACGCCGTTGAGTCCGTACTCCAAGAAGAGCGCGACTTTGAGCCCCGGCTGCGCCGAGCGCTGCTCGCCTGGCTGGAGGTGGCCGCGCCCTACCACGCGTTCGCCGCGCAGTTCTTCAAAAACGCCGCCGACCCGGCTAGCCCGCTCAGCCCGTTCTCCGCCGAGTCGGCTCCGGCCCGCGAAGCGAGTATCGGCATTTACTGGCACGTGGTGGAAGGCTCGACCGCGAAGGTCGATCGCGACCTGGCCGCCGAGCTGCCGCGGCTGCTTTGGCTTTACCAGATGGGGGCGGTGCTCTTCTGGGTGCACGATCGTTCCGAAGGTGCGCAGCGGTCCCGGGAGCTGGTCGAGCGGACCGCGCCGCTGGTTGCGCGGCTCGTGGCGATCTCGCGTTACCGCGTCCTCCGGCCCGTCGTCGGTGACGTTGTCGATCTTGTACGGAAGCTCGGTCCGGCATCGGCTGCCCCGCCGGCAGAGAATCCGTACTAACCGTGGCCGCCGGCGCCTCAAGCGCATCGTCGACCACGCACCGTCCGGCATCATTGGTCCGCCACATTGAAGATGATCTGTGCTCTCGAAGATCCGTGGACCGCCACGTATAAGGAGAGGGCGTGATCGTGTATGTCACGGTCCATCGGTCATCGGAACTATGCAGTTTTTCGACCTGACGGCCCATCGTTAGCGCCGGCGACCGCCCAACACCGAGCCGACGACTGGATGGCAGCCGTGACTGCGTGAGAATGGCTGGCGTGATCGAGCGGTACACCCTGCCTGAGACGGGCCGGGTCTGGAGCGAGGCGCATAGGTACGAGATCTGGTGCCGGGTGGAGTTGCTGGTCCTGGAGGCTCAGGCCAAGGCCGGCGTGGTCCCGCACAGCGCTGTAGAACCCGTCCGCAACGCCAAGCCGCCAACCCCGGAACGAGCGGCGGAGATCGAGGCGGTCACGCAGCACGACGTGATCGCCTTTCTCACGGCGTGGGCGGAGAACACGGTGCCGAGGGATGCCGCCAAGTATGTCCATTTCGGGATGACGTCCAGCGACCTGCTCGACACCGCGCTCGCCGTCCAGCTCGTCGAGGCGACCGACATCCTCCTCGCAAAGGCAGACCGCCTCACCTCCGTCCTTCGCGACCACGCGCTCGAGCATCGACACACCATCAGGGTCGGGCGGACCCACGGCATCCACGCCGAGCCGGACGTCTGGGGCCACCGGGTCGCCGACTTCGCCTTCGCCACGGCCCGCTGCCGCGATCGGCTGCGCGCGGCGCGGAAAGCCGTTGCCAAGTGCAAGATCTCCGGCGCCGTTGGCACGTACTCGAATATCGACCCCAGTGTGGAGGAGGCGGTCGCGGCCCAGCTCGGCCTCGAGTGCTCGGACGTGTCCACCCAAGTGGTCATGCGCGACGGGATCAGCGAGTGGGTTGCCGCCCTGGCCATTACCTCGACGGTCTGCGAGGCCGTGGCGCTCGAGGTTCGGCACTGCCAGCGGACCGAGGTGCGGGAGCTGTGGGAGCCGTTCGGCGAGGGCCAGAAGGGCTCGTCGGCGATGCCGCACAAGAAGAACCCGATCATCTCCGAGCGGATCTGCGGCCTGGCCAGGATCGTCCGGGGCCAGTTCACGCCCGTACTCGAAGGCGTCCCGCTTTGGCACGAACGCGACATCTCGCATTCGTCCGTCGAGCGAATCGCGCTGCCCGACGCCTCCATCACGACCGACTATCTGCTCCACCTCACCACGCGGCTGATGCAGGGACTCACCGTCGACAAGGAGCGGATGCGCGCCAACCTCGAGTTGACAAATGGACTGATCTATACGAGCGCCGTCCTCCTCGAGCTGGTTGAGACGCAAGGCCTCAGCCGCGAGGCCGCCTACGCGATCACCCAGGCTGCGGCGATGGAGACCTGGGAAACCGGCCGAGGTTTCCGCGAGACACTGCGTGAGCATGCAGAATCGGCGGGTACCACGATCGACGAGAATCGGCTCGACGAGATTTGCCGGCCCGAGGGTTTCGTGGTGCGGCTGGGACCGATGTTCGAGCGGCTGGAGGCGTTGACATGAGAAGGCGAATCATCCGATGGATCATCCAGACCGCCGCGTTGTGGGCGATCCAGAAGATTGCCCGCAAGGTGGCGGAGCGGTTCGAGGAGGAGGACGAGAGGAAAGCCCGTACCATCCCGGTCGACTACGAGCGCACGAACGAGCAGCGCCTTGGCCCGGGTGTCACCGGCACGGTGACGGACGAGGCGACGTCCACCGGCGGCACAGCCAAGCCGAGTAGCGCGACCGGCAGCGAGCCGCCCGCGGCCGGCCCCTGACGACAACGGAGTGGCCCGGTGCCTCTCGAGGGTCTCCGGCACATCCACGGCGGGAAGGTGCGCGACCTGTACGGGGTGGGCGACGACCTCGTGCTCGTGGTCGCGAGCGACCGCATCTCGGCGTACGACCACGTGCTGCGCACTCCCATTCCGGACAAGGGAGTTGTGCTCACGCAGCTCTCGCTCTGGTGGTTCGACCGGCTTCGCGATCTGGCGCCCAACCACGTCGTTGCCGGTGACGTCGCTGACTACCCACCTGAGCTGCGCAAATACGAGCGCGAGTTGCGCGGCCGGTCGATGCTGTGTCGCCGGTTGGAGATGGTGCCGGTCGAGGCGGTCGCGCGCGGCTACCTGGCCGGCACGGCGCTCGGGCCGTATGCCAAGACCGGCGAGGTGTACGGGCACAAGCTCCCCGAGGGCTTGATTGAAGGCTCGCGGCTGCCCGAACCGATATTCACGCCGACTACCAAGGCGCCGGAGGGTGAGCATGACGAGCCGCTCACCTTTGCGGGCGTCGTCGCGCTCACCGGGTCCGAGATCGCCGCGCGCCTTCGTGACCTGACGCTTTCTGTGTACGAGCGCGCGCACGAGGCCGCTCTGTCGCATGGGCTCATAGCCGCCGACACCAAGCTCGAGTTCGGTCTCGCCCAGTCCGGAGAGCTCACCCTCGCGGACGAGGTGCTGACTCCGGACTCGTCCAGGTTCTGGCCGGCCGACTCGTGGCGTCCGGGTGGCCCGCAGCCGTCCTTCGACAAGCAGTACGTCCGGGACTGGCTCGTGTCCCCGGAGTCGGCGTGGTCGCCGGACTCGGGCGAGCCGCCGCCCGCCCTGCCGCCGGACATCGTGGGCGAGACGCGGGCGAAATACCTCGAGGCCTACCGGCTGCTGACCGGCAACCCAGTGCCATACATTTAACCAGCTCGCGGCGCCGTCGCATGTCGGTGCGGCGTCACCCGACCTCCGTCGTGTCGCACAAGGTCAGCAGGTTGTGCAGAGCCTCCTTAGCCCGATCGTCAGGAACGAAGGTGATACCGATCTCCTCGCCGTTGTCGATGCGTACCCACAGCCGGAAGTAATAGGTCTGCTTTGACTCCCCGAACGAGTGTCCCGTGCAGCGCGGCGTGGTCACCGTGAGCGGGAACGAGGCCGCGGTCTCGCCGGGAGGCAGGGTGGCGAGCGGCCTGCGGCCGGACAGCTCGAACTTGAAGAGCACCGAGCCAAGCACGTTGGTGACGGCGAGGCTGCGGTCGAGGTTGGTCCGGCGCACCTCGACAGTCCCGTGCAGCACCGGCTCGGTGCCTCGCCGGGCAACCGTCCAGCCCTCTCCGAATGTGATGTGTGCCACGTTGGCGACCAACGCCAGCCGGCAGTCGGCGATGAGCAGCCGGTCGAGCAGCTTCTTCGGGTCCGGCAGCGGATAGGTGAAGTTTTCGACGCTGCCGCCGGCAGTCTGCAGGCGGAGGACGGCCTTGGCCGGCCGGGCCCGCGCCGGGACGGTTTTGCCGTCGCAGCGTCCCTTGCCGAAGGGCGTCTTGAAGTCGATCTGCAGGCCACCGGTTGGCAGCCGCTCGTCGTAGCTCACGGGCCCGGTCGGCTCGAAGTCCTGGCTGACGAACTGAACGGCAAGCACCCTAGTTCGCGCCGCCTCGTGGTCGCGAACGGCGATCTGAAGGGTGTGTGCCGGCTCGTCGTCGCGATACTGCTCGACCCCCACGGTCACCTTCGGCCTCGTGGTCGCCGACTCGTTGCCGCCGGTCGCCCGCGCGACGAGAACACCGATGCCCGACGCGAGCAGCACGCCGAACGCCGCCCCAGCAGCGATGATCCCACGCCGACGAGTCAGCAGCCGTTCGCGCATGCAAGTCATCCTGGCCGAACCCGGCCGCCCGAGCCAAGCCACCGGGCGGCCATACGCCGTGGGCGTTGAGGCAACTCCGAGTGCCCGGGATCGAGTGTCGTGGTTCGTGGGGTCACGACGTGCCCCGCGCTGCCGGCGTTGCCCTACCGTTGGGCAGCATGACGTGGCTGCTCACCGGCGGAGCCGGCTACATCGGCGGACACATCGTCGCCGCGTTGCGGCAGGCGGGCATTCCCGTCGTCGTGCTCGACGACCTGTCCACTGGGGTCCCCGACCGAGTCGCGGCCGGCGTGCGGCTCGTCGAGGCGAGCGTCTCCGACCTTGAGGTGGTTACGGCCGCGCTGCGCGAGCACCAGGTAAGCGGCGTGATCCATCTCGCCGCGAAGAAGGCGGTTGGTGAATCGGTCGAGCAGCCACTGCTCTACTACCGCGAGAACGTCGGCGGCTGCGAGGTGCTGCTGCGCGCGATGCAGTCCACTGGCGTGCGAAGCATGCTCCTCTCCTCCAGCGCGGCGGTGTACGGCGCACCGGCCGAGGTGCCGGTGACCGAGGCCGCGGTGCTCGTCCCTACCAGCCCCTACGGCGAGACCAAGGCCGCCTGCGAGTGGATGGTTGCCGCGCAGCGGCGCGCGACCGGGCTCTCCTACATATCGCTGCGTTACTTCAACGTGGTCGGCGCGGCCAACGCAACTCTCGCTGACACGAGCGTGGGCAACCTCGTCCCGCTGGTCTTCCGCGCGCTGACCTCCGGCGGCAAGCCGCGGATCTTCGGCGACGACTACCCGACCAAGGACGGTACCTGCATCAGGGACTACATCCACGTGGTCGACTTGGCCGAGGCGCACGTCGCCGCCGTCCGCCGGCTCGCCGAGGGGGACTGCGGGGAGACGTACAACGTCGGCCGCGGGGAGGGATTCACCGTTCGCGAGGTCATGGACACGGTCCGCCGGGTGACCGGTCGCGAGTTCGAGCCGGAGGTTGTCGGCCGGCGCGCCGGGGATCCGGCGGCGACGGTGGCCGCGGTTGGCAAGATCGAGCGAGAGCTTGGCTGGACCGCGAAGTTCGGCCTCGACGAGATGGTCGCCAGCGCCTGGGAAGCCTGGCCGTCGGGCTAGTTCTGCTGCCCCGTGTCGGTCCATCTCGGCCGGATATGGCCCCGGCTACGCTGGTGGGCGCCGGCCGGACGGCGGGGCTAGCGAATGTGATCAAGGAGTTTGGGGTGGCGCAGGTCATCGTCGACGTCATGCTCAAGCCGGAGATCCTGGACGCGCAGGGCCAGGCGATCCAGCGCGCGCTCGGCCGGCTCGGTTTCGACGGAATCCGGTCAGTACGCCAGGGCAAGCGATTCGAGGTCGAACTCGAGGGTGAGCCGGACGAGGCCGCGCGGGCTCGGGTCGAGGAGATGGCCGAGAAGCTGCTCGCCAACACCGTGATCGAGGACTTCGAGGTGCGGGTCGCATCGTGACCACTGCGCGCATCGGCGTGGTGACCTTCCCCGGGTCATTGGACGAAGTGGACGCCGCCCGGGCGGTGCGGCTGGCCGGCGCGGAAGCGGTCGCCCTCTGGCATCGCGACAACGACCTCCGCGGGGTCGACGCCGTCGTGCTGCCCGGTGGCTTCTCGTACGGCGACTATCTGCGCTCCGGCGCGATCGCGAGGTTCTCCCCGGTCATGGAGACGATCATCGAGCGGGCACGGGACGGCCTGCCGGTGCTCGGTATCTGCAATGGCTTTCAGGTGCTTTGCGAATCCCACCTGCTGCCGGGCGCCCTGACCCGGAACGACCACCTGCACTTCATTTGCCGGGACCAGAGCCTGCGGGTCGAGAACTCTGCGACCGCATGGAGCGAGGCGTACGAGCCGGACGACGAGATCGTGATCCCGGTGAAGAACGGGGAGGGCCGGTATGTCGCCGACGGCGGCACACTTGCCCGCTTGGAGGGAGAGGGCCGGGTAGTCATCCGCTACGTCGGCGGAAACCCGAACGGCTCGGCGAACGACATCGCGGGGATCGCAAACGAGGCCGGGAACGTGGTCGGCTTGATGCCGCACCCGGAGCATGCCGTCGATCCGCTCACCGGCCCCTCCACCGATGGGCTGGGCTTCTTCGCCTCCATCCTTAAGCAGCTACGCGGCCTCTGATTTGCTCGCGCGCCGCCCGCCCGCGCTCTGCCGCCGTACCGCCCGCAAGGTCAGCCAGTCGGCGAGCCGCGCGGTGGGGATAGCCAGCAGCACGAACAGCAGCCCGGCCAGTACATACGGCGTGAAGTTCGCCGTTTGTGCCGTCTCGATCTGTGCGGCCGGTACCGCGTCGACCAGCGTGCCGAGGATGGAGACCAAGCCGACGTCCTTCTGCAGCGCCACGAAGTCATTGAGCAGCGGGGGCACCACCCGGCGTACCCCCTGCGGCAGCACCACGAGCCGCATGGACTGCGCGTAGGTCAGGCCGAGCGAGCGGGCCGCGGCCCGCTCGCTCGGGTGTACGGACTCGATCCCGGCGCGGAAGACCTCGCCGACATAGGCCGAGTACGTCAGCACGATGGCGACCGTACCCAGGACAAACGGCGACGTAGGCGCGCCCTGAAGGCGCAAGCCGGGCACGCCGAAGCCGACGAGAAGCAGGACGATGATCAAGGGGATGCCGCGGAACAGGTCGACATAGACGGTGGCCAGAGCGCGGAGTGGAAAGAAGACCGGCTCCCGCAGCGTGCGGAGCAGGGCAAGCATGAGCCCAAAGATCAAGATCAAAATCTCGGCGATGAACAGGATTTGGAGGTTGATCCAGAAGCCCTCTAGCACACGGGGAAATGCCTCCCGGGCCGTGGAAACGTCGAAGAATGACTGCTTGACCCGCGGCCAGCCCGGAGCGTTGACGGCCACGAGCACGGCAACCGTGACGAAGACCGCCGTGCTCGCCGCGGCGACGAGGAAGGAGCGGCGGGCCCGGCCGCGGCGGTAGAGCGTCCGGCCGGGTGTTGGCTCGTCTGACCGGCAGCCCAGCCCGGCCGGATCCGGCCCGCAGACCGGTAGCGTGAGGCGCGTGGTCGACACCGTGACTCAGGCCGCTAAGTCGCCTGAAGTGGTGCAGCCCTATGCCGATCTTGGCCTCACACCCGACGAATATGCGCGAATCAGACAGATCCTTGGGCGCCGACCCACCGACTGCGAGCTCGCCATGTACTCGGTGATGTGGAGCGAGCACTGCTCGTACAAGTCCTCCAAAGTCCACCTGCGACAGTTTGGCGCGAAGGCACCGGTGTCCAAGGCGCTGCTCGTCGGGATCGGGGAGAACGCGGGGGTCGTGGACATTGGGCAGGGCTACGCCGTCACGTTCAAGATCGAGTCACACAACCATCCATCCTTCGTCGAGCCCTACCAGGGCGCCGCGACCGGCGTCGGCGGAATCGTGCGCGACATTCTCTCCATGGGTGCCCGCCCAGTGGCGATCCTTGACGCGCTGCGGTTCGGCCCGGCTGACGCACCGGACACCCGCAGGGTGCTGCCCGGGGTCGTCGCGGGCATCGGTGGCTACGGCAACTGCCTTGGGTTGCCGACGATTGGCGGTGAGGTCGTCTTCGATCCGTCGTACGTCGGAAACCCGCTGGTCAACGCCTTGTGCGTGGGCGTCGTACGGCGGGATGCGATCAAGCTGGCTCGGGGGCTGGGGCCGGGCAACAAAGTGGTCTTGTACGGAGCGAAGACCGGACGGGATGGCATCGGAGGCGTGTCAGTACTCGCCTCGGCGACATTCGACGAGTCCGGCGAAGAGGCTGCCAAGAAGCCGAGCGTTCAGGTCGGCGACCCGTTCCTCGAGAAGGTGCTGATCGAATGCTCGCTCGAGCTCTTCGAGCGCGACCTCGTCGTCGGCATCCAGGACCTCGGCGGCGCCGGCCTGTCCTGTGCCGCCAGCGAGCTGGCGTCCGGCGGCACCGGCGGCATGCGGGTGGAGCTCGACCAGGTCCACCTCCGGGAGCCGTCGATGGCACCCCACGAAGTGCTGACGAGCGAGTCCCAGGAGCGGATGTGCGCGATAGTCACGCCCGATAACGTCGCGGAGTTCCTTGCGGTCTGCGAGAAGTGGGACGTGGAGGCGTCGGTGATCGGCCATGTCACCGAAGTCAGCCCCGGCGAAGCCCTGCGCGGCGGCCGGCTGGTTGTCACTTGGCATGGCGAGGTGGTCGCCGACGTTCCGCCGCGGACGGTTGCCCACGAAGGACCGGTCTACGAGCGTCCGCACGCGCGCCCGATCGGTCAGGATGCGTTGCAGGCGGATTCGCCGAGCCACTTGGCCCGGCCGGCGAACGGCGACGAGCTGCGCGCCACGATGCTGCGACTTGCTGGTTCGCCCAACCTCGGGTCGAAGGAGTGGGTGACCGCGCAGTACGACCGGTATGTCCGTGGCAACACCGTCCTCGCCCAGCCTGAGGATGCCGGGATGATCAGGGTCGACGAGTCGACCGGACTCGGTATCGCGGTCGCGACAGACGGCAACGGGAGGCACACCTTCCTCGATCCATATACCGGCGCGCAGCTCTCGCTCGTCGAGGCATACCGCAACGTCGCGGCGACCGGCGGCCGGCCGCTCGCCGTAACGAACTGCCTCAACTTCGGCTCCCCGGAGGAGCCGGGCGTCATGTGGCAGTTCGCCGAGGCCGTGCGCGGACTCGCCGACGCGTGCTACGAGCTCGGCGTCCCGGTCACGGGCGGCAACGTGTCGTTCTACAACCAGACCGGTGACACCGCCATCCTGCCGACGCCGATCGTCGGTGTGCTTGGCGTCGTCGACAACGTGAACCGGCGGACACCCCTGAGCTTTCGGCAGCCTGGCCTCGTTATCTACCTGCTCGGCGAGACGCGTGACGAGTTCGGCGGTTCCGAGTGGGCCCATGTTGTCCACAACCACCTCGGGGGCCTACCTCCTCGAGTCGATCTCGACGCCGAACGTGCGCTGGCGTCCGTTCTCGTGGACGGCGCCCGGGAGCGGGTGTTCGCGGCCGCGCACGACCTCGCCGATGGCGGACTTGCGCAGGCGCTGGCCGAGGCATGCCTGCGACACGGCGTTGGCGCCTGGATCGAGCTGCCCACCGGCCTTGATCCGTTCGTCGCACTCTTCTCCGAGTCGGCCGCCCGGGCGTTGGTCGCCGTACCCAAGGAAGCCGCGGCGCGCCTAGACGATCTTTGCGTACGGCATGGCGTGGCCCGCACGCGGCTCGGCTACACCGGCGGTGACTTGATCGACGTCGCGGGGCACTTCAGCATCCCGCTAGCCGAGCTCCGCGCCGCGCATGAGGCAGCCTTCCCCGCACTTTTCGGCTAGAGCGAGTTTGGAGCTATTTGGCTCTAGCCGGGCCGTTTGCAGTCTATCGAACATGTGTTCTAATTAGAGGGTGCGCTGGGATACCCTCCGGCTGGTCGACGTCGCGCCGCGCGACGGCGCCTTGCCGCTGTTCGCCAAGGGGGCAGTCGTTCGCGAGTTCGACACGCCAGGCTTCCGTGGGATCACCTTCTACGAGATCCAGGCCAAGTCGGCGCTGAACCGGGTGCCAGAGGCATCTCAAGTGCCGTTCCGCTGGACCGTCAACCCCTATCGCGGTTGCAGTCACGCCTGCGTTTACTGCCTGGCCGGGGACACCGCGATCCTTATGGCGGACGGGCAGACCAAGCCGCTCGCCGAGGTCAAGGTCGGCGACGCGATCATGGGGACCGAGCGGAAAGGCCGCCATCGGCGCTTCGCCGTGACCGAGGTACAAGCGCACTGGTCGTCGGTCAAGCCCGCTTACCGGGTGACGCTGGCGGACGGCACCGCGTTGGTCGCCAGCGCCGATCATCGATTCCTGACCAACCGTGGCTGGAAGCACGTGTTGGGCGCGGCCAGCGGACCCCTGCAGCGCCCGCACCTGACGCTGAACAACGAGCTGGTTGGCGCCGGTCCCATTGCCGCCACGGCGCCACAAGGGCGCGAGGAAGGCGGTGGGTCGGGGATCACCGACGGCGCCGACGCTTTCCCACAGGCGGGCCTTCGCGTTGTTGCCGTCGAGTCCCTCGGCGCCCAGATGCTGATGTACGACATTACGACCGGCACCGGCGACTTCGTCGCGAACGGCGTGGTCAGTCACAACTGCTTCGCTCGCAAAACGCACGAATATCTCGACCTCGACTCCGGCCGAGACTTCGACACCAAGATCGTGGTCAAGGTGAATGCCGCCGAGCGGCTGCGCGCGGAGCTTGCCCAGCCGGGTTGGCAGCGCGAGCACGTCGCTCTCGGTACGAACGTCGACCCGTATCAGCGGGCCGAGGGTCGCTACCAGCTCATGCCTGGAATCATCACCGCGCTCGCCGACTCCGGGACCCCGTTCTCGATCCTCACGAAGGGCACGTTGATCCTCCGCGATGTCGACCTGCTCCGAAGCGCCGCATCCCGGGTGGACGTCGGGACCGCGGTGTCGGTCGGTTTCGCGGACGAGGGGTTGTGGCGGTCGGTCGAGCCTGGCACACCGTCTCCCTCCCGGCGGCTGGATGTCTGCCGGTCGCTGAACGACGCAGGGCTCCGCTGCGGCGTGCTGATGGCGCCGATCCTGCCCCACCTCACCGATACGGCCGAGATGCTCGAGGCGACGGTCGCCGCGATCGCCGAGGCGGGTGCCACCCATGTGACGCCGATCGTGCTGCACCTGCGCCCTGGTGCCCGGGAGTGGTACGCGCAGTGGCTCAAGAAGCACCGCCCGGATCTAGTCGATCGGTATGCCACGCTTTATGGCGACCGGTCATACGCACCGAAGGCCTTCCAGCAGGAGATCGCGGAGAAGGTCCAGTCGCTCGCCTCCAAGTGCGGCATCGGCCGGCGCCCCGACGCTGACGTACGGATGTGGCGACGCGTCGAGCCCCCGGCACTTCCGGCGTCCGAGCCGGCGGAGCAGCTCACGCTCTACTGACACCTCAGCAGCCAGCTCAACGGTTCGCCGGGCGGCCTCGCTCGCCCCCGGACAAGGGCCGGGCGACACACGTCCGGGCCGGTGCGAGCGGCGGTACGGTCGGTCCCGTGGTAACGCGACGGCCGGACTTGGCGGCGGTCCGGGCCGCGCTGAGCCGGCAGTGGGTCGCCCTCGTTAGGTACGTCGACGGTCTCGGCCCCCGCGTGCTGGCGGAGCAGTCGCGACTTCCGGCATGGACGACCGGTGAGCTCATTGCGCATGTGGCGAGCGGGGTGTCGTCCGTGGAGCGCCGGTTGGTCCCTGCCAACGAGGTGTCCACGGCCGGGCGCCCGACGCTCGACGTCACTGGCTGGGCGAGGCGTTCGGAGTCAATTGCCGACGAGGTGGCCGGGCGGGCCAAGGAGGCATATCGGACGGCCACTGCGGCCGGTGCCGAGGCGAATGGGGGAGCGGCCGCCGGGGGCGAGATCGGGCCGACGCTCGCCGACGCGGCCGCGACGGCCGAGCGTCTCCTCGACGGCCACCCCGATCCGGCGTGGCCGGTCCGCCACCAGCTGGGGCTCATGAGGCTGGATGACTTCCTGGTCACGAGGGTGGTCGAGGCCGTGGTTCACGCCGACGATCTCGATCAGGAGTTCCCACACGACGGCGCGGCGCTCGCGCTGGCGACCCGCGCGCTCGCGGCCGTACTTGCCGCCGTTGCCCCCGGAAGAACGGTGGAGCTACGCGTGCCGCCGTACACCGCGGTCCAATGCATCGCGGGCCCGCGGCACACTCGCGGCACACCACCCAACGTCGTGGAGACCGACCCCTTGACCTGGCTGCGCCTCGCGACCGGCCGGGCCCGATGGGCCGAAGCACTCGCCGCGGGGATGGTCACCGCGAGTGGCAACCGCGCCGACCTTTCGCCCGTACTCCCGCTCCTGCGCTAGCCGGACGATCTCTTGACGGGGGGCCGGAGGTCGGAATACTGGCGGCATCTGGGAGGACTTTCGACCGGAGGGGCGTCCCACAATGTCGCTGTCACCCTCAGCGCACGTCGACACGTTCGCGCGGGACAACCTCCCGCCGGCTGACCAGTGGCCCGAGTTCGTCTTCGACCTGCCCGAGCTCCGTTATCCTGACCGGCTCAACTCCGCGACCGAGCTGCTCGACGGGACTATCGCCCGGTTCGGTGCCGACCGGCCATCCCTGCGCGACGCGGCCGGCGTCGTTTGGAGCTACGGCGAGCTGAGGTCCCGAGTGGACCGGATCGCGGGCGTTCTGACCGAGGACCTCGGCGTGGTGCCCGGCAACCGCGTCCTGCTGCGGGGTCCCAACAACCCCGAGCTGGTCGCCTGCTGGCTGGCGGTCCTGAAGGCAGGTGCGGTCGTCGTCACGACGATGCCGTTGCTACGTTCCGGCGAGCTGGCGACGATCGGCGAGATCGCCCGCGTGCAGTTCGCGCTCTGCGAGGCGCGCTTCGTCGACGATCTCGTCAAGGCCGATGTGCCTGGCCTGCGGATTGTGGAGTACGGCGGGAACGGTGCGCATCTCGGACGGCTCGCTGCCACGAAGGACGGTAGGTATGACGGCGTGCAGACGGCCGCCGACGACGTCGCCCTGCTCGCCTTCACCTCGGGAACAACCGGCCGGCCGAAGGCAACGATGCATTTCCACCGCGACGTGTTGGCGATCGCGGACACCTTCGCCGCCCACGTGCTCAAGCCCCAGTCAGGTGACCTCTTCGCCGGCAGCCCGCCGCTCGCCTTCACCTTTGGCCTGGGCGGCCTGGTGATCTTCCCGATGCGGGCCGGAGCCGCGTCACTCCTGCTCGAGAATGCGACGCCACCAGACCTCTTCGGCGCGGTCGCCGAGCACAAGGTCAACGTGCTGTTCACCGCGCCGCCCGCATATCGCGCCGCGGTGCCGATGGCGGCGAGTGCCGACCTGTCGTCGCTGCGCCGGTGTGTGTCCGCGGGCGAGGCGTTGCCCAAGTCGACCTGGGATGCCTTCCATGACGCGACCGGGGTACGGATCATCGACGGCATCGGTTCCACCGAGATGCTGCACATCTTCATCGGCTCGTCCGACGATGACATCCGGCCCGGGTCGACTGGGCACCCCGTGCCCGGTTACCACGCGCAGGTAATCGACGAAGGGGGCAACCAGGTACCGGCCGGGACGCTTGGCCGGCTCGCCGTGACGGGGCCGACCGGCTGCCGGTATCTCGCCGACGACCGCCAGCTCGCCTATGTCCAGAACGGCTGGAACATAACCGGCGACACGTATAGCCAGGATGCGGACGGTTACTTCTGGTATCAGGCCCGCTCCGACGACCTGATCATCTCTTCCGGGTACAACATCTCGCCGGCAGAGGTCGAGGAGGCGCTGCTCCGCCACCCCGACGTGGTCGAGTGCGGTGTCGTCGGCGCGCCCGACCCGGAGCGGGGCAGCATCGTGGTCACCGCATTCGCCGTCCTCCGCGAGGGCGTGGCCGCAAGTGACCAGACCGTACAGGCCCTGCAGGAGTTCGCCAGGACCGAGATCGCGCCGTACAAGTGCCCGCGCCAGGTCCACTTCGTCAGCGAGCTGCCGCGCACAAACACCGGCAAGCTACAGCGCTTCCGCCTGCGCGAACTCACCCGCTGACGGCGTCGCGGGCCTTCGGGTCCTCCCAAAGCTCCCTGAACCCCACAGATCGGGCCCCGAAACTCGCGGCGGCCTATGGAGGCATGAAGCGGCCGCCGTTTACGTCGAGCACGGCGCCGGTGATGTAGCTCGCCGCGTCGGAGGCGAGGAAGAGGATCGGCTCGACGATCTCGGACACACTGGGCAGCCGGCGGAGCGGGATCGCGTCCAGGACCGACTGGCGCTCGGCCGGCTCCATGGCGTCGACCATGCCGGCGAGCCGCTCGGTGAGGACGAGGCCGGGCGCGATCGCGTTGACCCGGATGCCGTGCCGCCCGACCTCGCTGGCAAGCCGGCGGGTCAGTCCGAGAATCCCGGCCTTCGCCATCGCATAGGACACGCCGGTCACCGGCGACGGCTGGCGCCCGCCGATTGACGACACGGTGACGATCGCGCCACCGCGATTTTCGATCATGTACGGGATCGCAGCCTGACAGCAGAAGAGCGTCCCGAGCACGTTAACGTCGAGGACCACCGCGGCATCCTCGGGGGTGATTTCGCCGAGGTCGCGTGGCGTCCCAAGCGAACCGCCGGCAAGGGTGACGAGTACGTCGGGTCCACCGAGGCGGGTGTGTGTATCGACCATAAGCTGCCGCACGGCTTGCGGGTCCCGTACATCGACAACGAATCCCGCGGCCCGCGTGACCATGCGGCCCGAGCCGACCACCTCGGCAGCTGTGCCGACTGCCTCGGAT